>JAWOBN010000060.1:0-32898 GCA_046484245.1 bacterium
CTTTTCAAGCGCAAAGACATAGGCGTGTGTCAGAAAGAAACAGGCCGCATCTACATCGTTCGTGCTATCTGCGGCTTCGGCATAAAGCGTGATCAGCCCCGCCCTGTCATCGCGGGCGGCCGCTCTATCCGTGGATTCAGATTATAAGCATTACTGCATTCATAGTGCTTATTGTGGATATGGGACTCACTATCATTCTCATATCGCTCGGTACAATACTTATAGGCATTATTGTCTATTATTTATACGGCAAAAGTCATGCAACCGGTGATTTTGCTCTTCTCAATATTGTCAAGCGGGTTGCAAACAAGGATCTCAAATACACCAATCTGGAGAATGAGCTCAAGGGAATACTCATGACCAGAGATAATGTACGCTCGGATTTCTTTGATGAATTGATTGACAGAGCAAGTATAATGGATCTTGATGAGAGAATGGGTCACAGAAAACTCTTTGATATTATTGCAGAGAGTATTGCAGGCCACAATCATCTCAAGCGGGATAATGTCCTGAAGAAGCTGCGCTCCAGGGAGCATGAATCCAGTACTGTAATCAATCACTTTGTGGCAATACCCCATATCATAATACCGGGAGAGGATGCTTTTGAACTGATAGTAATAAGAAGCAATAGAGGCATAGAGTTCCCCGACGGGCAGATTATTCATGCTGTATTTGCACTTGCCGGTACAATGAGCAGGAGGAATCTCCACTTGAAGTCACTTGCTGCTATTGCCCAGATAATTCAGAATGAGTCATTTGAACCACTGTGGCTCAATGCCAAATCCACAGAGAATCTGAGGGATATACTGCATCTTGCCAGAAGGAAAAGATTCCAGAAAGACAACTGAAATTCAGTCCCCTGAACCTTCCCAATACTATTCTTGACAGAGTCAGTCAATTGTGATAATGTGAAATTTTTAACGAGTTCTTTTATATAAATTCTTAACAATTTTTATAAATAAGGAGTCCTTATGAGCGGTACAAAGGATGTCACAGTCGTGGATATTATCAAGAAATATCACGGCAGGAAGGGAACACTGATTCCCATACTCCAGGAGATACAGGAGACCTTCGGTTATATCTCGGATGAATCAGTTGAGGATATTGCCCGTCACACGGAATATGCGGAAAGCGACATTTACGGTGTTTCAACTTTCTATGCGCAGTTCAAGCATGAAAAACCGGGCAAGAACAATGTCAAGATATGTCAGGGCACTGCATGCCATGTAATTGGCGCAGACACCATTGCTGATTTTATATTTGATGAACTGGGTCTTGAGACCTACGGCACAACCCAAGACAGGAAGTTTACTGTGGAAGAGGTTGCATGTCTGGGCTGCTGTTCACTTGCACCTGTTATTATGATTAACGGAGAGGTTTACGGCAAACTTACACCGGACAAGATCAAGAAAATCCTTAAACAATTCTAACCGGAGGCATTTGTGGGAAAATACAGAATATCTGTGGGAATGGGCTCATGCGGAATCGCTGCAGGCGCCAGACCCGTATATCAAAAACTCGCGGAACTTATCAATGCAAAAAATATGGACAATGTCAGGCTTGATAAGACCGGATGTGTCGGTATGTGCTATAAAGAGCCTCTTGTTGAGATTGAAGACATGGAGTCAGGCAGAACAGTGCTCTATGGTGATATTGACGCAAAGAAGATAGAGAAAATAGTTGAGAGTCATCTGCTCTCAGGTGAAGAGATAGAGAAGTGGATAGTGAAATCATCAGACAAGAAGGGCAGTGAAGAGAATCTCTTTGACAAACAGGTGAGAATTGTATTCAAGAGGACAGGCATCATTGATCCTGAAAGCATGGATGAATTCATTGAAACAGACGGTTTCAAGGCACTTGAGAAAGCAATCAAGGAAATGACGCCTGACGAGATTATCAAGGAAATTACTGATGCAGGACTCAGGGGAAGAGGCGGAGCAGGATTCCCCACAGGCATCAAGTGGAGTCTTGCAAGAAAATCAGAGAGTGACAAGAAGTATCTTGTCTGCAATGCTGATGAGGGTGACCCCGGTGCATTCATGGACAAGGGCATACTGGAAGGCGACCCGTACAATCTCATTGAAGGCATGATAATAGGCGCCTATGCAATTGGAGCTGATGAGGGTTATATATACTGCAGGGCGGAATACCCGCTTGCAGTGAAGCGTCTTAATATGGCAATTGAGAACTGCCTGAAGAATAATTATCTCGGTGATAATATACTGGGAACCGATTTCTCATTCACACTGCATGTCAAAGAGGGTGCAGGCGCCTTTGTCTGCGGTGAAGAGACAGCACTTATGCAGTCCATTGAAGGCAAAAGGGGCATGCCCACATTGAGACCCCCCTATCCTGCTCAGAGCGGCATCTGGGGCAAACCGACCAATATAAACAATGTTGAATCACTAGCCAATATTGCCTGGATAATCAGGAACGGCTCTGATAAATACAGCCAGTACGGCACAGAAAAATCGCACGGCACAAAGGCATTCTCACTCTCAGGCAATATCAACAGGACAGGACTCATTGAAGTGCCCATGGGCATTACCCTGAGAGAGATCATCTTTGATGTCGGGGGCGGAATACCGGGCGGCAAGAAATTCAAGGCAGTCCAGGTAGGCGGGCCGTCAGGCGGATGCATACCCGAACATCTTATAGATACTTCCGTTGACTATGATTCACTCGGTGCAACCGGAGCTATAATGGGTTCGGGAGGCATGGTTGTGATGGATGAGGAATCATGCATGGTTGAGGTCGCAAGATATTTCCTCAATTTCACGCAGAAGGAATCATGCGGTAAATGCACATTCTGCAGAGTCGGCACAAAGAGAATGTATGAAATACTCTCACGTATTGTTGAAGGCAATGGAGAGGAGGGCGATATTGAAAAACTGGAGGAGCTTGCCGGTATGGTCAAGGAATCATCACTATGCGGTCTCGGACAGACAGCACCCAATCCCGTGCTGACAACAATCAAGTATTTCAGGGATGAATATGAAGCCCATATAAGAGACAAGGAATGTCCTGCAAAACAATGCAGGGATCTTATAGAATTCACAATTGACCCTGATAAATGCAAGAAATGCGGCATATGTGCTAAGAACTGCCCTGTTGACTGTATTGAGGGCGATAAGGAGACACCGTATGTCATTAATCAGGAAGAGTGTATTAAATGCGGCAGCTGCAGGAATGTGTGCCCGTTTGATGCAGTTGATGTGAAGTAGGAGGTCATGATGAGTAAAGTTACAATAAATATAAATGGCAAAGATTATCAGACAGACAGCAGTAATACTGTTCTTCTTGCATGCAGGGAAGCGGGTATTGACATACCGACTCTCTGCTATCATGAACAGCTGGAGCCATACGGTTCATGTTTTTTATGCACTGTGGAGATTGAAGGCGCAAAGACAAAATATACAGTATCCTGCGGCACAAAGGTGAGAGACGGGATGAAAGTCAGGACAGACACAAAGGCAATCTGGAATCAGAGGAAGATGGCCCTTGAGCTGCTTCTCTCCAATCATTATGCTGACTGCAGAGCGCCGTGCTATAATGAATGCCCTTCCAATGTTGATGTGCAGGGATATATAGCAGCAATTGCAGAAGAAAATTATCATGAGGCAATCAAGATTATCAAAAAGACCAATCCGTTTCCTGCTGTATGCGGAAGGGTCTGCACAAGACCCTGCGAGGATGAGTGCAGAAGGAATCTTGTGGATTCAAAGGTGGGCATTGATTTTCTCAAGAGATATGCTTCAGACAAGGACCTTGCTTCTCAGTATGCATTTATGCCTGAAATCAAGGACAAGAAAGAGAAGAAGATCGCTGTAATAGGCGCAGGTCCCTCAGGACTCTCAGCAGCTTATTATCTGGCTATTGAAGGTTATGACATTGATGTGTTTGAGATGTATGAAAAAGCAGGCGGGATGCTGAGATACGGCATACCCCAGTACCGTCTTCCCGATGAGGTGCTTGACACTGAGATAAAACAGATAACAGACCTGGGGCCGGAGATACATTACAATCAGCGTCTCGGCAGGGACTTCACACTGGATGAACTGAAAGAGAAGGGTTATGAATCAATATATATTGCAATAGGCGCGCATGAATGCATGTACATGGGCATTGAGAATGATGATGCAGAAGGCGCATGGGGCGGCATAGACCTGCTCCGCGATGTTGCAGCAGGCAAGGATATTGACCTGGGTAAAGAGGTTGTTGTTGTCGGAGGCGGCAATACTGCAATTGATGCTGCAAGGGTTTCAAGGAGACTCGGATGTAATGTCTCAATGGTGTACAGAAGAACAATAAAGGAAATGCCTGCACATGACGCTGAGATAGAGGATGCACAGGAAGAGGGCATAGATATAAAATTCCTCACCAATCCGGTAAAGGTCATAAAGGACAGTGAGGGCAAGGTAGAAGGTGTTGAATGCGTGAAAATGGAACTGGGCAAACCGGACAGTTCAGGCAGGAGAAGGCCTATACCAATTGAAGGCAGTGAGTTTATAATAAAAGCTGATTCTGTTGTTTTTGCTATTGGTCAGAAATCCGAGATAAAGTGCATATCAACACCCACGGGTGAGATTCACAAGCAGATAGAATTCACTGACTGGAAAACAGTTGTCACAGATGAAAAAACATTCATGACAGATGTGAAAGGCGTATTTGCCGGAGGCGATTTCCGCAGAGGCGCTGATACTGTGATAGGCGGTATTGCGGACGGCAAGAAAGCAGCCTGGGTTATTGACAGGTATCTCCAGACAGGGGAAATAATTGAATATCCCGAACAGTTCTACTCAAAGAAGGACAATCTCAAAAAGCAGATTGAAGATGATTATGCGCATTTTGAGAAGAAGGATAAACAGGAAATGCCCAAACTCTCACCTGAAGAAAGAATAGAGGATTTCAAGGAGGTTGAACAGGGGTTCAATGACGAGCAGGCTCAGAAGGAAGCAGACAGATGTCTTGAATGCGGATGCAAGGCAGTATTCAATTGTGAACTCAAAGACAGCTCCGATGATTACACTGTTCAGCAGGATAAATTCTACGGGGAATTCAAAGACATGGAGGCAGATGAGAGACACCCTTACATCACATTTGAACCGAATAAATGCATATCATGCGCAAGATGCATAAGGATGTGCAAAGAGGTTCTGGGCCTCAGTGTACTGGGATTTGAGAACAGGGGATTCAAGACAGTGGTAAGACCTGCAATGAATAAACCGCTTCAGGAAACAGACTGCATTTCCTGCGGATTATGCGCAGATGCCTGTCCTACAGGAGCTATTGTCATAAAGCCCGATACTGTAAAACCGGGACCATTCAAATTGGAGACAGAAGAGACAGTGTGCCCCTTCTGCTCATTCGGATGCAGGATTGAGGTAAAGAAGATAGGCAATAAGATAGTCGGTGTAAACGGCATTAAGGACTCTGATACAAATCTCTACGGCAATATATGCAAAAGAGCAAGGTTCGGATTCATTGAACTGAATAAAGCTGCTCGTGACAAGACATCTGCAATTGCCATTGAAGATGCAGCTGACAAGGCTGTTCAGTATATTAATGATAATAAACCTGCTATTATTGCAGGCGAGACAGCCACATTTGAGGAATTATCTTTACTGAAAGCCATTGCATCAGCAGCTGATGTCAAACTGCTGCCTGCTGCCCGGCTCTCTTCACTGAAAAGCACTGTTACATATAATGACGTTGAAGCATATGATAATATCATATTGGCAGGCATCAATCCCTTTGAAGACAGTCCGATGATAATGCCTGCAGTGAACAGGGCTCGCAAGAATGGTTCTCAGCTTGCATATTTCGGCAAAGAGAATATCAGTATAATGAGGATATCCGATATATATGAAATAACAGATGATTATAATGACATTGAAAAACATCAGTTTGAAGGTAAAACAGTTATCATATCATCTCATGCTGCAATGGAAAACAATAATGATGCTGTTATTGCCGGTATTGCAGATAAACACGCTTATGAGGTCATATATCTCGGCAGAGGGGCAAATGCCCCGGCAATGAATATACTCATATCGCAGTCCGGCAGTGAGCCGGACAAGGCATTGTATTATCTTGCACACGGTGATAATGGTCTTGTTATGAGTTTCATCAATCCGGATGAGAATGACCGGTTCATACGCATCAATATCCCATATGCTGAAGAGGGTATACAGATAAACAGTGAATATAGAGCAATGAAGAGAAAACAGGTGGTAAAAGACCTTGAGTTTTCCAATAGGGCTTTGCTTGAACTTATTCTGGATAAACTCAGCGGCAGTATTGACTCATCTGTATGGCCGGAAGATGGTCAAATGATGGCGGAAAGCATAAACATACCGGAAGAATTATCTGACAGGAAAATATTGCCCAATTCATTGAATAAGATAGATATACTGTAAAACGGTTTTATAAGCCCCGCAAATTGCGGGGCTTATAAAATAAAATTTCCCCTTGACAAAAAAGCGATTATTATGTATAAATATATATAGTTATGATTAAGTATATATCAAACCGTATCATTAGACGTGAGGGGCTGTATGGCTATATCCATAGATAGAATAGATTCCAATAAGTTCTACAATGTTGAAGAGGTGTCAAAGATTCTCAATGTATCAACACAGACAGTGCGCAGACATCTCAGAGAGGAATCCCTCATAGGAAAGAAAATAGGAAGAAGATGGCATATTAAAGGTTTGGAAATAAAGAAATTCATTGAAAAATAATAAAAGGATGGGACTATGGCATTCAAAAAAAGAAAAAAACCTGTACTGGGATTGGATGTAGGAAGTTCCTATATCAAATATTCAATCCTGGATCTTTCAGGCAATGAACCTGTTCTAACCGATTATGGAATAACCGAGTTATCTGACGGTTCAATTGCGGACGGTGAAATAATGGACCGTCTTGCTCTTGTGGAAACAGTAAAGAGTCTTCTGACCTCCAAGGAGGTGAAGGTCAAGGAAGTAAGCACCGGCCTTCTGGGAAGGGGTGTTATTGTCAAGAAGATCAAGATGGACCAGATGAAGGAATCAGAGCTCAATATTCTTGTCAAGCAGGAAGCAGAGAATAATATCCCCTATGGCATAGAGGATGTGCAGATTGACTATAAAATACTCGGTCCCTCCGATGAGGAAGGTAAAATAGATGTACTGCTTGTAGCAGCTAAAAAAGAAATCCTTGCTCCATTCATTGAATTGATAAAGGAAATAGAGCTTGTACCCGCAGTTATTGATGTGCCTGCATTCGCCATACAGAATTGTTTTGAGCTGAATTACGAACCCGAGCCGGGAACTGTCTATGCATTGGTGCACATAGGATATGAAACAACTATCCTCTCTTTCATTGAAGCTGAGCAGAATCTCTTCACCAGGGATGTCGCAGTGGCAATCAAATCCACACTGCAGAAAATCCCGGGTGCGACAAAGGATCAGATAGATGCAATATTCAGGGGTGAAGAAGTTGAGGGCCTTGCTGATGAGGTTGTAAAAGAGGGATTGGAATCATTTTTTGATGAACTGGCTGTCAATGTTGAAAGAGCAATACCATTTACAAACCGCGATAATGTTGATAAGATAGTATTGTCCGGCGGAGGATCCAATGCTGAAGGTATTGTGGATTTCTTTAATGCAAGATTTGAAACAGAAACAGAGAAGATAGATCCTTTTAAGAAAATAAAGATCAAGGAAGGGCTGTTCGCACTTGATGAAATAGAGAAGGTCGCGCCGCTGCTTGTCCTTTCTCTTGGTTTAAGCCTGCGTTCATCATAAAAAAGAGGTTATTATGATAGAAATAAATTTACTGCCAGAAGAAGAGCGGAAACGGAAACGCGAATTTTCCATGCCTTCACTTTCACTGAATGTACCGGGCAATATGATGTTCTATGCCGGTATAGGAGCTGTGGTAATCATTCTCGCTGTTTTGATTATTATTCATTTCTCCCAGACAGGAACAATAGGCCGTCTGACAAAAGACATTGATGAGAAGAAAACAGAGCTCAAGCGTCTTGAAGCAGAAAAGAAGAAAGTGGAGAATATGAAGGCAAAAGAGGAAAAGATATCGCAGAAGATCAATACTATCAAGAAACTTGCAGTTGGAAAATTCACCTATCCCAGGTTCTTTGACCAGTTGAACAGGAATATACCGGATTATCTCTGGCTCAGTTCATTAAAGGTTAATGGCCAGCGTCTCAGTATTTCGGGGAAGACATTCTCAAATCTGATGATAACGGATTTCCTGGCAAATCTCAAAGGCATGGATGAATTCATTGACAAGGGTTCCATTGAACTGAAGGACCTTGTTTCCCAAAGAACGGACGGGCATGATATTATTAGTTTTGAAATCTCCTGCAAATTCTTAAAGTAACGGGGGTTTAAATGGATAAAACATTACTTAGAAATATTATAATCACCGCAGTCATAGTCATTGCAGTCGGTTTCCTTTACTGGAAATTTGATTATTCCAAGAATGCTGAGAAGATAAGCCAGCTGCAGAAAGAGTATGATAAGGTGAACACACAGGTTGCAGAAGCCCGTAAAGTGGCAAGCAGGATGGATGAATACATCCAGAAACTGAAGGTGCTTGAAGCCCAGCTGAAGGTTGCCGACAAGATGCTTCCGGATTCACAGTACTTTGAAGAAGTGATTGATACTATCACACTGCTTGCTGAAAGAAACAATGTAAAGATAAAGAAAATGTCCCCCAAACCTGTATCACGGGGTTCCGGATCATCATCAATGAGTTTTGGTCTGGAGGTGTTGGGCAAATTCAGTACCATAGGTCTCTATCTCACATCACTGGGAAACCAGTCAAGGATATTCAAAGCACAGGACCTTGAAATAAGTCCCATATCCAGCACTCCTGAAGGTGACTATACTGTCTCGGCCAAATTCTCAGTAACCACTTATTTCAAAGGGACCTCAAATGGAGAAAACAGTCAAAAGGGTGGTGAAAAATGAAGAACAGATATTGGATACTCATTTTAATTGTGACAGTTATGCTCACAGTTTCCTGCAGTCAGACCAATCCGCTCAATACTCTCATAGATAATGTCACATCGGTCTTTGTTGCCGAAAAGAGCAATGATACAGCTGATATCCCTGCAGAAGAGGTGAGGCCGGAGATTGCCTCCATGACAATGATTGCCCAGAATGATGCAGAGGATGACAATGGTGAGGCTGCACAGGATGAAGAAGCAGAGGAGAAGGAAAATAGCAGTGAGGCAGCAGCGGATACTGTTTTTGACATCAAGGAATATTCATATATGACCAGAAGATACCGTGATCCCTTTATATCTGTCCTGGAACTTCAGAGAGAGGGTATGAGGGAGCTGGAGGTTGAAACAGCCTCTTATTACGGAATGATTCAGGGAAAGAACGGCCGTATGGCACTCTTCAAAGATGCAACAGGAATGGGATATGTATTCTATGAAGGTCAAAAGGTAGCAAGCGGTGTTCTTCTGAAGATAGAGCCTGATTCAGTGATATTCAAGATTGATGAATATGGAACAGTCAGGACAAAAGTAATCAAAATGAAAACTACGAAAAATAAAAAGTGAGGTTATAAATGTTTAAGAAATCACTTTTTGTAATTGCAGCAGGTCTCATATTTGTAAACATGTTTGCTCTGGGTCTGCTTGAAGACATTACAATCAAACCTGCCGATAATAATACCGAAATCATCCTTGAACTGGATAAAGTGATTAATTTCACTGATTTTTCCATTACCTCACCGCATATTATTGTATTTGACCTCATTGCAGTGGATAATGGAGTTGTCGGAACCTATTATGAACCCCCTGCAGTTACGGGAATCAAATCCATTGAGATCATGAAGGACAATGAATCCAATTTCCTCAGGGTAATGATGGAAGTTGACCGCAAGTATGAATATACCAAGGAATACAGGGGCAATAATGTTGTGATAACACTGGATAATGACCTGGCGCAGTCCTTTGAGACATGGAATGCCTCCGAGGAATCCGCTGTTCAGAAGGAAGATGATGACCTTGACACATACAAGACGGATTTTACTGTCAGTATGGATGTTGAGAATGCCGATGTAGTTACACTGCTGCGCGGTATTGCCGACTATGTCGGTATTAATCTCATTATCTCCAATGAGGTATCCGGGAATGTTACTGTTCATGTGAAGGAGGTCCCGTGGAAGGATGTCTTTGACATGGTGACCCGTCTGGCAAGCCTGACTTATGAGGAATACCCCAATATGATAAGGGTGGGCACATATAAGGAATTTGCAACAGAACAGACAGCAATGGAACAGTCCCTGCCAATGGTTACTCAGGTCTATAAACTTGAGTTTGCTGATCCCCAGCAGCTCAATTCCGCACTTAAACCCCTCCTCTCAAAAAGGGGGCAGGTCAGTGTGGATTCAAGGACCAATGCCCTGATTGTCAAGGATATCAATGATGTCCATAAAAAGATACAGGATGTTGTGCAGGAACTTGACAGAAAGAATCTCCAGGTTGAGATTGTTGTCAAGGTTGTTGAGATCAGTCAGAATGTATCAAAGGGACTCGGTATACAGTGGAGTCTTCAGAACATAGGTTATTCTGAGTACAATGTAGCAGGCGGAGCAAGTATGGATGCACCTATTGCAGGTCCGGGATCTGTTAATATCGGCACTTTAAGGGATTTTGCTCAGGTACAGGCAACACTGACGGCACTTGAGGAAACAGGTAAATCCAAGACCCTCTCCAATCCCCGCATAACAGCAACAAATAATACAGAGGCCGAGATACTCAGCGGTACACAGTTCTTTGTACAGAGTGTTGACCAGAATGGTAATATAGTGAATACACAGTATACTGCAGGAACAATACTCAATGTGACACCTCATGTCAATTCCATGAATGATATTACACTGGATATCTATGCAGAGCTTTCATCTGTTGATGCAGCACAGGCAAACCCCACAATCAGGACAACAACAGCCAAGACAGTGCAGATGGTGCAGGATGGTGAGACTGTTGTAATGGGCGGATTTGTCAGAAAGGAAGAATCCAGGAGTGAGGAGGGACTGCCATTCCTCAAATCAATACCTATACTGGGACATCTCTTCAAGAGTGACCAGTCATCCAATACCAATCAGGAAGTATTGATTTTCATATCACCTCATATAGTGAAATCGGTTAATTAAAGATAGGGGGCTTTTGCCCCCTTCTTTTTTTATGGAGAATATGAATCAAAATCTTATATATCTCTCAATACTCTCAGTATCATACCTTATTGGCGCATTCCCCTCAGGATATGTATTCTACAAGTTAAAGACAGGAAAGGATATCAGGGATATCGGTCTCAGGAAGAATATGGGGAGCACCAATGTATTGGTCAATGGCGGTGTAATGCTCGGTACATTGACATTGATAGTTGATATTCTAAAGGGTGCTGTTCCTGTTTTGATCGCAGGTGCGCTGACAGGCAATGAAATGCTCATGATACTAAGCGGCATTACAGCTATTCTCGGGCATGTATTCCCCGTATATATAGGATTCAGGGGAGGCACCGGGCTTGCCACTTCACTGGGAGCTCTTATTGTGCTGATACCCGGAATTATGATAACCTATGCTGTCATTTTCGCAATACTGACCCCTGTTGCGAGGAGACCCGCTTTTATCGGACTCATACTGATGATATTCATACCCTTCTTTTCATATATGCTCGGTTATTCAATGCTCATTACGGGAATATGCACACTGATGGGTATATTCTATACGGGAATATCCATGACACACATAGAATCAATGCTCAGGGGTGATGAGTATCAGGAAGTTATCAGAATACTCAGATCAAATTAGTTCTTTTACAGTCTTTTTTATGCTTATGATGTCAAACGGCTTTTGGAGATAATAAACATTGGGTCTATCCAGAAGTTTTTTGATATCAGGTGTATTTTGAGAATATGCGGATATAATGAGGAATATTTTCCCCGGGAAATGCTCTATCAGTTCATTGCAGGTAAGGTCCTCTGTGAGAAAATCAGTTATTATAAGATCTGATTCAAGCAATTTGCCGGGACTGTCAAGCACCCTTTTTATTGACTGTTCGGAATCAACCTCATAGTCTCCTTCAAAGAGCATTTTTATGAGATCAAGAATGTCATAATCATCCTCAATAATGAATAATTTCTGCATAGAGACATTATACTTTTATAAACATAATTGTCAATATTGATATTGACCGGAATTGAAAAATATGTTATATTTCAACTGTATTACCGTAATGATTATATGTATATTCAAATAATTATTCCACAAAAATTTATTTAAAATGAATGAAATAGAAAAATTCAGAAACGAAAGAGAGCGTCTGAATACTCTCATTATGAAACACTCCGGAACAAACACCAAACGGTTTTTTGCAATTGACAGTGCAGTTTACAGAGACGGTAGTCTGGACAGCAGGACAAAAGAGATGATGGGACTGGCTGCATCAGCTGTTATGAGATGTGATCACTGCATAGAGTATCATATAATGCAGTGTATTGAGCTCGGAGTGAGTGGGGAAGAGTTTACCGAGATATTTGATATTGCTCTTATTGCCGGCGGCTCAATAACAATACCGCATATAAGAAAGGCTTATGATATACTGGAGAAATCCGGTGTTCTGAACAATCAATAAGGAAAGTATATGAAAAAACATCTTAATTTCTATACATTATTCACTAATCTTCCCGCGCTTTTTGTGGGAGTGCCCCTGCTTATAATAATAGTACCCCATACTGTTGATATTGCAGACCAGTATATGAGCTTTATAAGGAATTTCGGTGTGATAGTCGGTGTGCTGCTTGCAGCTGAATATGATATTGTCCAGAGACTGAGATACAGGAAATATATGTTCAGAAAGGATATTAAGGAGAGGAAGATAAAGGAATATCTCTTTATGATGAACAGTCCCAGTGTATCTGCGTTTCACATGTTCATCCATTTTGCAATTGCCCCCCTTGTACTGGGCATAATTCTCCTCTTTCAGGGCATGCCTTTGCATCAATTCATTATAGCTGAACTTGATTCTTTTTTCATAGCCCTCTTCATGGGCATGGTCAATTTCTATGTTGCCCAGCTTGTTTTCATAAACAAGCTCAGAAAATACGTGTTTCCCCCTGCAGTATACAGAAAGGAGATAGTTGACAAGTTAAGGCATGTCAATCTTAAATGGAAATTCATGGTAACAATCAATTTCATCATTTTGTTTGTCATATATATAAATATTATGATAAGCACCAACTGGGTTGTTTACTCTATTCTGATAGTTATGAATGTGATACTGTCAATAATTCTCATGCTCACAATGGTAAGGCCTGTTGAAAGTGTGAACAAATACCTTATCAGCATGCTCTCAGGCAGAGCCAGTGATCTTAAGGAATTGCCTGTAACATCCAATGATGAAATCGGTGAAATGGTCGGCAATTTCAATGTGCTTCTCAATAAAATAGAGGGCTTAATATCAACAATGATGACTATGTCCAATGAACTCTCAGCAGTAACAGGACAACTGGCATCAACAGGTGAGGAGATAACAGCTTCAACCGAGGAAGTTGCAGCAACAATTCAGAATATCTCCATTGATATGAATGATCAGAATGAAAGGGTCAAGAAAGCAGAGGATGAGGTGAGTAAGATAACAAGTCTCTCTGACAGTGTCAAATCAAAGGTCAATATGACACAGACAGCCTCAAAGAAAGCCAACAATGCATCCAGCTCAGGTCTTGAAAAGGTTTCATCAACAATGGACAATTTTGACAGGATTGTAGCCAATGTCAATAATGCTCTGGAGAGGATTGAGCTCTTGCAGAGCAGATCCGAGCAGATCAATGAAATACTGGACATTATAACCAAGATATCCGAACAGACTGACCTCCTGGCACTGAATGCAGCTATTGAGGCAGCGCGTGTGGGGGATTACGGCAAGGGATTTACAGTAGTTGCAGAAGAGATAAGGGAGCTTGCCGAACAGTCCTCGGAATCAACAAGAAGAATATCAAATCTTATAAAAGAGATAAAGGATGATATAGGCAATACTGTTGACCTTATACAGAGTCAGCATAAATTTGTCAATGACGGCAAACATCTCATTGATGAAACAAAGGAACAGTTCCAGCAGATATCCAAAGCCATTACATTGACTGTTAATATGATAAAAGAGATTTCATATGCATCTGATGAACAGATGGAGTCAATAGAGAAATATGCAGAGAAGATAAAGGAGATTGCTGACCTTTCAACCAGAACATCCACCAATACGGAGGAAATTGCAGCTTCAATAGAGCAGCAGACAGCATCCATGGAGGAAATTCTCTCAAATGTACAGGAGATTGACTCCAAATCCATCAAATTGAAGAATGTTGAGAAAGAGCTTGCTGAAGAAGATGCTTGACACTGACAGAGTAATCATTATATTTAATCAAACCCCTAACCCTAACAAGAGAAGTATATGAAAATACAGGATTTAAAAAAGAAGAGTTTTGACGAACTCGTGACAATTGCAAAGGAACTTAAAGTATCAAATATCAATACACTGAGAAAGCAAGACCTCATTTTCAGGGTTCTGGAAAAACAGTCGGAACAGAATGGGGATATTCACGGTGAAGGTGTACTGGAGATATCCAAGGAGGGATTCGGATTCCTCCGTCAGGTGGAATATTCGTATATGCCCGGTCCTATGGATATATATGTATCACCGTCCCAGATCAAGAGATTCGGTCTGGAAACAGGGGATACAATATACGGGCAGGTAAGACCCCCCAAGGACAATGAGAAGTATTTTGCCCTTATCAAAATAGAGAAAATAAATTATGTCAGTTATAAGGATGCTATCAAGAAGATACTCTTTGATAATCTGACACCCCTCTATCCCAATGAAAAGATCAATCTGGAAATACCGGAGAGTGATGTATCCTTAAGAGTAATGGATCTGCTCTCTCCCATAGGCAAAGGCCAGAGATCTCTTATTGTCTCGCCTCCCAGAGCAGGAAAGACAATGCTTCTCCAGAAAATAGCCAATGCGGTTGCAGTGAATCATCCGGAAATATTCCTCATTGTACTGCTCATTGACGAAAGACCTGAGGAAGTCACGGATATGGAACGCTCAGTGAAGGGTGAAGTAATATCATCAACATTTGATGAACCTGCAGACAGGCATGTGCAGGTGGCATCAATTGTAATTGAGAGAGCCAAGCGTCTTGTTGAACAGAAGAAGGATGTTGTAATACTGCTTGATTCTATTACAAGACTTGCCCGCGCCTATAATGTTGTGACACCGCACAGCGGCAGAACACTGTCAGGCGGTGTTGATTCAAATGCACTGCACAAACCGAAGAGATTCTTCGGTGCAGCAAGGAATATTGAGAATGGGGGATCACTGACTATTATTTCCACTGCCCTCATTGAAACCGGTTCCAGAATGGATGAGGTGATATTTGAGGAATTCAAAGGAACAGGCAATATGGAGCTTGTACTGGACAGGAGACTGGCTGACAGGAGAATATTCCCTGCAATGGATGTCAATAAATCAGGAACCAGGAAGGAAGATCTGCTCATGTCAGAGAATGAGCTTGCAAAGGTCTGGGTTTTGAGAAAGCTGCTCAGCGAGATGAATCCTGTTGAGGCAATGGAGTTTATGATCAACAGGATGGAGACAACAAAGAACAATGATGAATTTTTAAAAATGATGACGCAATAACAGGAGGATTCTATGAAAGAAGGAATACACCCGGAATACAAAGAAGCAACAGTGGTATGCGCCTGCGGCAATACCTTTAAGACAAGGGCAACAAAAGAAAATATCAAGGTTGAAATATGTTCAAAATGCCATCCGTTCTTCACAGGCAAACAGAAATTTGTTGACACTGCAGGAAGAGTGGACAAGTTCCTCAAGAAGTACAAAGGCAAGGATTCTGGGGAAAAGAAGGAATAGAAATCAGATAGATTTTATTCTGTAAAGCAGTTTTACGGGGCGTTTCTCAATGAGGAGCGTCCCGTTTTCTGTTACGGACAATTTATCGGGTATATACTCATAAGCCATTCTTTTGTTCTTATCCCTCTCATCAATATAATAAATACCGAAGAAATCAATCAGATATCCGCCGACATACTTGAGCTGATTGTGTACAATATGCTTGCTGCTCAGTATGAAATCAATTAACAGTTCATCCGGTTTTATATCAATATCATCCAGAACAAAATCCTTGTTGAGCATAAGATTGAACAGTGTGGCGTGATCAATGATAAGAACGGATTCCTGAGGATTGCGGCCCTCTGAGAAGAATTGTGCCTGATTGATGTCTGTTCCGTATATGTCAATATCCCCGTAGGCATTGATATTTAGGTCTATGTCCTTGTTCACTGTGCCTGATGCAATGCCTATACCTATTCTGAACAGGGATTTGAATTCAGGGGGGAGAAGGGCGTATTCCACACCTTCATGCTTCAATTCCTTTTCAGTGACATCAAAGAACCACTCCCTGTAATTCATATAATTCTCTTTGATGAATTTCTCGGCATTCCTTATCATCTCAATGGAGCAGTCAATTGCAATTGAGGATGATTCCTGTGATTCCCTTATATTGATATCCGTTCCTGTTGCAATGGAGTGCCTTATGTGAAGATTCCTTGATGAAACTGTCTCCTTGTACAGATTCCTGTAGATATCCCTTGTCTTGTTGAAGAATAATGCAATCCCTCCGTCACCTGTCTCCTTGAGTGCAAAACCCCGGTGTTTCTTTATTGCGCTGTTTATGCCGGATTGAAATTTACGCATTATATATGTCTGTTTCTGCGCATTGTTGAGCTTTGAACTCATAAGGGATGATCCCCTGATATCATATACCAGTGTGGATACCACTTTGGAGTAGTGTTTGCGGATAATACTGCCTATCTCATTGAATTTCTCATTATTGATATTGAAATGTTTGACAGTACTGCTTTCCTCAGAGAATATGAGATAACTGTCATGCGGAATAAGGAAATCAGTGATATAGAATATCTCTTTCTTCTGTCTGATTTTGCTCCTGCAGAACTCCTTATTATAAATCCTCATACTGTTGATGAGCAGATTGGTCATGAGGTCATTCTCAATACTCTTCATTATGGAGAAGAAGTTGTCCTTCACATAATCATAATTGAATTCAGTGGAGAATGTCTTGGATTTCAGTATATTCTTCATCAGAAGGAGATCATCTTCAGAGGATTTGTCTCCATCCTTGAATGCCTTCTTCAATGTGTCAAAGCTCTGTTTTGCTGTCTTTACAATATACTTCCTGTGCTTGTCAAAGATATCATCATAATACCTGGAATAATCATTGAAGGCCATCAGTGACAGGAATATATCCGATGTATTGAGATTGGAATTATTCTTATATGCAGAAACAAGGCTGTCATAATCAATATTGCGCAGCTGTTCATTCTTGATCATTTTCTTCTTCAATACATTGTATCTCTCCAGCAGTTTATTGGACATCAGTATGCTTGCCATGGATTTTCTGTTGAAATCAATGATATATGAATTGATCTTGCTTACCAGTGTTACATCAAGCGGGTATTTGAGTGAATCATCAATCTCCTTCTTGAAATTATTCTCAAAAGCGGCCAGATCATCCTTGAGATCCGATTTTATCCTGTTAATCTGTGAGTCAAGGTCATTCTCCTCTTTCTTGAGATATTCCTCTGTCTGCTTGGAGTTCTTGTTTATTGTTTTAATGATAATATTCTTAACCTCATCGCGGAGGAACGGAATATAGTAGAGATGGGGCGGTGAATCAATATCATCAATAGACCATATTGTCCTGTCCTCATAATAGCTGATTATTTCAAGCTCTCTCTCCAGGGAACCGAGTGTATTGAAGAGTTTCATCAGGTCAAAGAATAATCTGTAGGGGAAGTAATAGGAATGTATCTTCTTCTTGAGCATCTCCTCCGGTTTGCTCAATACTGTCTTGGGCGGTATATATGATTTATCAAAGATCTCCCTGTGGAACTGCCTGTTGAAGATATTGTAGGAATGCAGTTCATTCCTTATTTCAATAAGTGAATCCCTGAGAAAATTGAGGGCATTGTCAAAATACTTCACATCACCGCTGATATTCTTCTTATTATTGTCATAATACTCCAAAAATAATTTAATAACAGCAGCTTCAAATATCAGACTGTGAGTCTTATTATTGAGCAAAACGGATTTATAAACGGGTTTGACTGCTTCCTTGAGCTGGTCTTTTTCAAATGAGTCTGAGAGTATGAGAGGGAAAATGGATTCAATGGCTTCCAAATACCGGGGTGAGAAGAAAATATAGAGCATACCTGCCTGCACATTTCTCAGCAGTACATCTATACCCTCATTACTTATCTGTCTCTTGGAACATACAGAGGCAATCTGTTCAATATTGTTTCTGAATTCCGTATTCTTCCCGAAATCATTCTTCAGATGTTCAATATAGGATGATTCCCTGTTGAGAATCGTACTGAGATCCTCATAATTGAAATTCAGGGCATCATCATTCTGCTTCATATACAATCCTGCCCTTTCTGATTGTAAGCTCTATCCTCCCGTCAAGTGTTTTATCCTTGAATGGTGTATTGAATGATTTGGAAGATATGAAATCCCTGTCAATAGATGTATTTGCATCAGTGTTAAAAACAGTGATGTCAGCATATGCGCCTTCTTTGATATAATGCTCTTCAATACCGAGTATCCTGGACGGATTGTAAGCCATACTCCGCGCAATATCCCTGAAACTCAGTGTATTATCCTTGATAAGGTATGTGTAGAGTGAGACCAGTGCAGTTTCCAGACCCAGTATGCCGAATGGAGCAGCTTCAAATTCCACCTCTTTCTCATATATCTGATGCGGAGCATGGTCAGTTGCAATAATATCAATAATACCGTTTTTCAGAGCAGATATCAGTGCTTTCCTGTCGTTTTCTGTGCGTAGAGGGGGTTTAACCTTGTAATTTGTGTCAAAGTTCTTGTACACCCCGTCATTGAACAGCAGATGGTGAGGTGTGACCTCACAGGTGACATTGTCACCCCTATTCTTGAAATTCTCTATTATATCCAGTGAATGGGATGATGAAACATGGGCTATATGCATGCGGGAACCGAGATAGGATGCAATTGACAGATTCCTGTAAACAATAATATCCTCATCAATATGGGGTATGCCTTTGAGACCGGTCTCAAGGGCAATACGGGAGTCATTGATCTGCCCGCCTTCAGTAAATGCTTTGTCCTCACAGTGGGTTGTGATGAGGATATCATCCCTGAGACAGTATTTTGCAGCATTGAACAGTATTTTACTGCTTGATGTTCCCTCGCCGTCATCGGAAAATCCCCGGGCACCTGCCTTTATCATATCATAGATCTCCGTTATTTCATTGCTCTCAAGTTTCTTGGTCAATGCACCGAAAGGGTATATATCCACTATATCTGTCTCATTGGCTCTCTTCATAAGAAATGATATTGCCTGCGGTGTGTCAGCAGGGGGCTTGGTATTGGGCATCAGGCATATACCGGTGAAACCGCCCTTTGCAGCAGCTCTGCTGCCTGACAATATGTCTTCCTTGTGCTCTTCCCCCGGTTCTCTCAGATGGACATGCATATCAATGAGGCCGGGAAGGACTGTCATGCCCTTCATATCCAATCCATCAGGGTCCGGCTTTTCCTTTATTGCCGATATCCTGTCTTTATCAATATATATGGTTCTGTTTTTGAGTTCAGTGTCATGATTGACAATATGGCAATTATTCAGAATCATATCACTCATTATCCTTGCCTCCATTAAGCAGATAGAGTATTGCCATTCTCACAGCAACACCATTGGTGACCTGATTGAGTATCAGTGAATTATCACTGTCAGCAACAGATCCGTCAACCTCCACACCGCGGTTAATAGGACCCGGATGCATGATCATTGTCCTCTCCCTTATTCTGTTGAATCTTTCATATGTCAGTGAATAGTATTTGATGTATTCACTGAGAGAGGGGAACAGACCGCTCTTCTGTCTTTCAAGCTGCATTCTCAGTATATAGATTATATCTTGACTGGCTATTGCCCTGTCAATGTCATATTCAATATTGACATCAAAATCCTCAATATAGAGCGGCATCAGTGTAGGGGGTGCGCAGAGGGTTGTGTTGATGCCCAGTTTATTGAATGACCATATAAGGGAGCGCGCAACCCTGGAATGAGCTATATCCCCGAGAATCATTATATTGAGACCATTAAAATCCTTGAAATGCTCCTTTACTGTCATCAGGTCAAGCAATGCCTGTGTTGGATGTTCGTGTATGCCGTCTCCTGCATTAATGACATTTGAATCAATGCGTTCTGCAAGGAAACGGGCAGCACCGGGTGATGAGTGTCTTATAACGACCATGTCTGTCTTCATGGATTCAATATTTCTGGCAGTATCCAGCAATGTCTCGCCTTTTAATACAGAGGAGGTCTTTGCAGATACATTCACTGAATCAGCGGAGAGATGTTTTTCAGCAAGTGCAAATGATACAAGTGTACGCGTGCTCGGTTCAAAGAATAGATTAACAACTGTTTTGCCTCTCAGTGCAGGCACCTTTTTTATGGGTCTGTCCAGAACTTCCCTGAAGGACATGCCATTGTCAAGTATCACACCTATTTCTTCTGCTGAAAGGGATTCAATTGACAGCAGGTGTTTCTTGGTCCATTTCAATTTTCCCCCTTGATAATTTCAATATCTTCTCTACCGTCAACTTCATTGAGATGGAGATTGATTATATCATCTTTGGGAATCCTCTTGTTAAGTGCGGAATAATCGGGGCAAATAGGCAATTCCCTGCTTTGTCTGTTTATCAGTGTAAATAGTTTTATTTCATCCGGACGCCCGAAATCCATTATTTCATTGAGTGCAGACCTTATTGTCCTCCCGGTGAAGAACACATCATCAATCAGAACCACTGTCTTTGAATTGATGTCAAAGGGGATTGAGGTATGTTCTATGGTCGGATGATAGTCAATAAGCGAGAGATCATCCCTGTAGAGATTGATGTCAATTTTACCCACAGGCAGCTCTATGCCTGCTCTCCGGGCTATTATACTGCTTACTCTTGATGCAATAATATCGCCTCTCTTGATAATGCCTATAAGCACAGTATCACTCAATGTAGGGGCGTTATCGGATATCCTGACTGCAATATCCTCTATCATTGTGCTGACAGCATTGCTGTCAGCAAGTATCTCTTTGTTTTTACTATTCATTCATTGTCTTCCTTATCATCTCAATAGCCCTGTCCGGTTCATTGGATTTGAGAAAACCTGTTATTTGATTTATTGTCTCCTCACTGAAGGGATTGCTCTTATTCCCGGAACTGTCATCAAATTCCAGATTCTTGTATGAAGAGCTTGTATTTATGACAAGCTGGCTCTCGCTGTCATCCTCCGTATTATCATTGAATATGTCTGATTTTGTCATATCCTTCTCCGGGATTGATGATAAGGAATCCTCACTCTTCGGTGATACATCCTCAGATTCGGAGTGAGCAGACAAATCCCTGTCAGGTTCCACTGTCTCAGTGTCACTGAAATCAAATTGTTTCTTTGACTGTGATGATTTATTGCCGAGATTCTCTATACCCTCTATTCCTGACTCATTTGATTTCTTCTCTTTAGTCTCCTGTTCCTTCGGTTTATTATCAAATAGTTTATTGAAGGGATTATTCTCTTTCCCTTCCTTTTTATTCTTGATCTTTTTGAGAAAATCTTCAGACATTGACATCTCCCTCTTTATAGAGTTTTAGGTTTTTCTTCGCTTCTTCATTGAAAGGATCTATCTCAACAGCCTTCTGCCAGTTTTCAACTGCCTTCTCAACCTGATCAAGCTGTTTGTACGCATTCCCCAGATTGAGATAGGCATCCGCAAAATCCGAGTAGTGTGAAATCGCCTTGTTCATATTCTCAATTGCCAGCTCATATTTCTTATTGTCCATGTAGAGAAGACCGAGATTATTATAACACTCGGCAAAATCAGGGAAGATCTCAATTGCCTTCTTGAAGTGCTCCTCTGCCTTGTCATACTCCTTCATCTTCAGATATGTCTGACCGATATTATTCAGTATTTCAGGGGAATCCTCATTCAGTTCAAGCGCTTTGAAGAATTGATCAAGTGCAGCCGAGAACACGCCTCTGTAGAAGAGGATAAGACCCTTTTCATTATAATGCTTTGATTTGATTATATTGAATTCTTCCTCTCTCTTTTCACTGAGCTGCTTCTCAAATTCATATATCTGATTTGTCTTGTCTATTGATTCATTGACCTTTGAAATGAATTCCTCCATCTTGGACAATGATTTATCAAGGAACTCCTTGTTGGAATCAGCAATATTTGAAATGGAATCAGTCTGTTTCTCCAGCAGATCTGAGAGCCTGTCAATCTTATCAGAAATATTTTCCGATGATTCACTCATCTTGACCTGCATATTATTGGATTCCTCTTCAAATGTATTCTTCAGATTCTTCAGATGTTCATTTGATTCCTGCAGTATTGAGAGTGTCTCCGTAATTGCGTCAAGATGTATGGAAATATCATTGATGCCATTGGCATCTTTATCAGTGACCTTGTCAATATTATCTTTTATTGTCTTGAGCGCCTCACTGATATCACTGAACATCTCTTTGCCGGGATATTCCTCTATCAGACCGTTTATGCTTTTGTCTATATCCTCAATCTTATCATTGATATTGAGTTCTCTGAGAATGGGATTCTGTTCGTCAATCCCGCCTTTGATATCCTTCATGCTTTTCACTGCAAAATCAATGGATTCATTGGTCTGATGAATCTGTTCATAGATGCGCTCAATCTGCCTCTTTAATTCACCTATATCTTCACTGTTTATACTGCTGCCTGCAGGATTGTCACTGCCGGAAGCCGAAGGATTTTCATTCCGGTTGTCATTGTCATTATTGCTGTTGTATTGATTATCCATCATTTCTCCTTTTTATGTGATTATTTTATATTCTGTAAACACATTGCTTGAGATATTATTCCTGTTGACTGAGAGGGAAAGCTCCTTGTGTTCACTTAGGAGAGAGTCTATTTCCCCGTAATACCCCATCTTCTTGAAGAGGTTTATAAGGAAAGATATGTGCTCAACCTTCTTTGAATGCCTCAGATTTGAGGCTATCTGCAGAGCAAATATGAGGTTGTTGGATTTTTCGCTTATCTTACCCAGATAGTATAGACGGTCAAAATCCAATTCCTTTTTACTGAATCTATGACTGAGGAGTTCCCTGGCTTTGTCAAAATTATTCTGCGAAATAAGGTATTTTGCGTATTCAAGCCTGATCTCTTCCTTATCCTTATTCTTGCTGAACTGCTCCTTAAGGCGGTATATCCTGCTGCTCTTCTCCTCTTCATAGAACTGAACAAGCACAGTGTAGAAGAGCTCCCTGTTCTCCTGTTTCATCCTGTAGATGATGTCGGATGCCTTTTCCTCATTATCTGTTTTCCTGTATGCCTGTGCAAGGAGCATGCCTGAACGGAATTTCATCTCCGGATTCTCGCTTCTGTCAAAGATATTATGAGAGAGTTCAATAAGCTTTTCATAATTATCCAGATTGTAGTATATCTTGGATAGAAGCATGAGAGCATTGGACTGATTGGGATACTGGTCAAGAAGATCATTCAATTTATCCCTTATAATGCCGTGCTTTGAAAAATCAGAAATATATACTGCATTGAGCCAATTGACTGATGATGAGTAATCCCCCTTCTCTTTGTAGAGGTCAGAGAGGAACAGCTGGATATCAATATTCTTATCGGGGAATTCAAGCAGTTTATCCAGTACATCATCTATCTGGCTTTTGTCAATAGAGAGTATCTTATTGAATATATCAATTGCCCTGTCAATCTCCTCCATCTGGAGATATGAATCACCCATTGACATGAGAATCACGGGATTATCCGGTTCCTTTGCCAGCATTGTATTGTAATATTCAATTACATTGTTGGATTCTCTGGGGTCAATTGTCTCTATCTGTCTCAGTATCTGAATTGCCTGGACATAATTTGCCATCTCAATATATATCTGTGCCAGTGAGAATCTCGCATATATATCATCAGGATGTGTATTGGTGATATTCCTCAACTGATTGAGCACAGGCTGCTTGAGATCTGTCTCTATGGACATTGCATTGTAGAGATAATCAGCTGACATCTTCGGCATATTCTTTTCATAGTACAGAACACCCATCAGATAGAGAATCTCTCCGCTTTCAATATTCTCATTCTCCTGAAGTGAGGAGAGATGATTGAGTATCGGTTCTATGAAAGAATGGTCCAGCTCATAGGTCTCTTTGAATTTCTGAACAGCTTTCTTATATTCCTTGGAAATGAGGAACAGTCTGCCCAGACCGAATGTTATCTTGGGATTGCTCCTGTTTGTTTCATAGAAATTAAGCAGATCCCTGGTGACTGTCTTTATCTGGCTGTTGTCCAATTGATATATATTCATAAGCTCGTCAACAGCCTCGGATATCATATTGTTGTTATTATAGGCATGGGCAAGTGCATAGTGAAGACGGATGGATGAATAATCAACATCCAATGCCTCTTTCAGTATTGTGATTGCTTCTTCTATGATTGAATTATCCAGTGTAATCGCCTGGAATATGTATTGAGCAGCATCATCCACCTTGCCTTTCTTTGCATAGGATTTGCCTATGTAATATCTTACAACACCGCTTCTCTCATCAGGAATATTCTCAATAAAATCATCCGATTCATTGATTATCCTTTCATACATGCCCATTTCGTCAAGCACCATCAATATGTTCTTTACAATTTCATAATTATCCGGCTGATGCCTGTATAGAACATACAAATTGTCCAGTACATGCCCTATGAGGTCTTTGTTATCATGCAGCTGCATTGTGGACTGCAGGGCTTTATCAAAGTTTTCCTTTGCAATATGATATTTGAATTTGAATTCAAGAATATTGGTATCGTCAGGATACCGTCTGCTGAGCCGCTCTCCGATCTCCATTATGGCATCTTCCTTGTCAGGATAATTCTCCAGCATTCTCATTATATTATCTATGGAATCCTTGACATTGCCTGCCAGATAAAGGGTCTCTGTGAGCGTGTAGTCATAAAGGAAAGGGTCAATACTGTTTCTGTCAATTCCCTTTATGATGTCAAGTATGCCTGCGGCAATTTCACTGTCTTCACTTGCAGGTTCATAAAAGGCGGGGATAATGTCATACAGTATACTGTTCTTCCGGGAAACAGCTTTCATTATAATGGACTTGCTCTCTGTAATTTTCCTGTTCTTTATCAGTGCAAGCGCGTATCCGAGCAGGAAATCAGTGTTTTCCGGATACTTCTCATGGAGTTTCCTGTAGTGATTCTCAGCAATTTCACTGTACCTGTCACCCTCAAGGGAGAAGACATACTCAAGCAATGTACCGGATTTCTCCGGCTGCCCCCTGTTGTAGTATATTGAGAGCAGGAGGTCCAGTCCCGTCAAATTGGTCTCATCATGTTCAAGCAGTTTGTTGACATACTCCTCTATTTCAAAAGCAGAACTCTTGTCCTCTGCGTAGAGGTCCGCAAGCAGGCGGGCTGCTTCATCAAACTGTTCTTTCTCTATCAGTATGCCTGACTCCAGTATTGTCAGGTCATTATTGTCAAAATCATTCTCTCTTATTTTTGTTATTCTCTGCAGTATCCAGTCAAGTGCGGATTTATCCTTCTTGAATAATACTATCAGATTTGTTGCTGCCTGTTCATAATCCCTCTGTATCATTGTAATGTCGGTGATGAGTTTATAAGCCTCTGTGATACTGTCATCCTTTTCCGTAATCTCCCTGGCGCGCCTCAGTATATTCTTTGCATCAGCAGGATCCTCTTCAATGATCTCCCTCATGATACTGACTGCTTTGGAATAGTCTCCTTTGTTTATATATACATCGGCGAGTGATAATTTTGAGTCCTTTGATATATTCTGTGTGTCGGTGATTGTATCATCCAGTTTTGATGCAATCTCTTCCTTTTTGTCGGGATTGATCTTTATTGCCTTCTGGAAATAGGTGATTGCCTTATCCTTGTCATCCATCAGCAGATAGAAATCACCAATGTGGATGTAGGGGTCGGGATTGGAATAATTGAACTTGGTTGCTGCAAGGTATTCCTCCAGTATGAAATTCCTGTCACTGGGCTGTTTCTTGAATGGTATTGTAAAGAGATTCCGGGCTTCTTCATACTGACTTGTCTTGAGCATCATAATGCCCGCCATCAGGAATATCTCAATGTCCTTCTTTGTGAACTGGTCAAAGTTCCTTGCTTCCTTGACCGCTTCCACCTTTGTTTTGAAATTCTCAACGAGTTTGTCACTCTCATCCTTTGAAAAGGTATCTATTATCTTCTGAATCTTCTGGACATCGCGTTTCTTTATATACAGTTCAATGAGCAATGCTCCTGTATCAATCTTTTCAGAAGCCTTGAAATGAAAATCCTCCAGTATATTTATTATTTCATCTATCTTTTCGGATTTCATGAAATAGGCATTCTTTACAGAGAGCACTGATTCGGGGAGTTTATTCTGCTCAAACTGGACCCTTGCCAGTTCAAGAAGGAAAATGTAATCCTCTTTCTTATTCTTGATATTCTTCTTTAATGTCTCTTCTGCCTTGTCGTATTTACCCTCAAGACGCAGTTTCTGACATTTTTCAACAATTTTCTTCGGATCCCGTGAGAAAAAGTCCAGCATCAATCCTCCTTAATATATATTAAAATATTTTACATATAATACGCAGTCTGTCAAATGAAAATTATTGTTATTAACTTGACAAATCATATCTATCAATGTAAACTATATGCTCAACTGATTATTATGAATAAGAATAAAGATAGAAAAACTACAAAACAGAAGGCATTTGACTGGGCAGAGGCAATACTCTTTGCCCTTGTTGCCATATTCCTCATTAAATCATTCTTCATGCAGTCCTACATGGTTTTCTCCGGTTCTATGGAGAATACACTTCTTATCAATGATCTGCTCTTTGTCAACAGATTGAAGTATTCCACCAATATACCCTTTACATCCGAGGAGATAATAAGATACAGAGATCCCGAGAGGGGTGAGATTGTTGTCTTTAAATTCCCAATAGACGGAAGGCCCTTTGTCAAGAGATGCGTGGGACTGCCTGGTGACACAATTGAGGTGAAGCATAAGACACTGTATATAAACGGCAGAAAGTACAATGAACCCTTTGCTGTCCACAGGGACAAGAGAGAGTTCCCGGCACTTCAGGAAATATACCCGTATGAGATTACCCAAGAGGAATATCAGGAACTCTGGGAGAATGGTGAATTCTACAATAACAGATATATCAGTGCTTCTGCCCGCGATAATTTCGGTCCTGTTGTTGTGCCTGAAGAACATTACTTCATGATGGGCGACAATAGGGACAATTCCGATGACTCGCGTTTCTGGGGGCCTCTGGACAGGGAGTATATACTGGGCACTCCAATGATCTACTATTTCTCCTTTGACAAATCCGATCCCATCTGGAAGATATGGGAATTTATAAGGTGGGAGAGAATATTAAGACCGGTAAAGTGGAAAACATACTCCTACTGACTGCCGATTTTCCGCCTGCAAGGGGCGGCATAGCCAAGGCATCCTCAAATCTCCTCAAATTATTGCAGAGAAGATACAATGTAAAAACACTTGTATTCAATATTGAGGGACAGTCACGGGACAGTATTAAATATGAACAGGCCGGTATTGTCAAAATACCGCGGGTAATCCGGCAATTCCTGAGAGACAATGATATTGACATGATAATGGTGATGACAATGTTCCCCTTGGGGTGGATACTGCCCTATGTAAACAGCGGCATTCCTTCAGTCTATTTTATCTACGGCAGTGAACTCATAGAGAAGAACAGGTATAAACTGCGGCCATCGCATAATTTCATTCTGAAGAATGCCTACAGGACAATTGCCATATCCCGGTTCACTGCGTCACTTGTAAAAACTGATACGGATATTTTCTATCCGCTCATTGATGCAGGTCAATACAATACAGGTACAGATAGGAAACATAATGATCATTTCACAATAGGCAGTATCGGCAGGATTGTAAGACATAAGAATTACGCTGCAGTTCTTGAGCGTATGGCATCAATATCAGGCAGAGTAGAGTCAGCAACAGGCAAAAGTGTGAAATATCAGATAGCTGGCACTGGTCCCGGCCTTGAGGACCTGCAGGATATTATTGACAGGAATGGACTTGGTGAATACGCGGAGATCCTCGGTGGTATTGATGACAGTCAGAGGGACAGGTTCTACAGCAGTATAGACACACTTGCAGTACCGTCCATTGCAACAGATAGGGCTGTTGAGGGTTTCGGCCTTGTGGTGCAGGAGGCAGGATTATTCGGTGTGCCGTCAGCAGGATTCTCATCAGGCGGACTGGCGGAATCCATTGAAGACAGTGAGCTGCTGGCAGATGAGGGTGACCGGAAGGGTCTTGAGGATATTATTGTCAAATTGCTGACAGATAAGCAGTTCTATGATAAGAAATCAGAGTCTGCTCTGGGCAGAACGGATAAATATAAAATCAGTGATGACCGTCTTGATGATCTGGAGAGAATTATGGGAATTGGTAGCGGGGGCAGGATTTGAACCTGCGACCTTCGGGTTATGAGCCCGATGAGCTACCATTGCTCCACCCCGCGATATTATTTAATTAAGTATTATAGACCATAAAAATCATATGTCAAGGGGGGGCATGCTGCTGTTATTCCCAAATAAAAATGTCCCCTGAAATTACTATTAAAAAATGTCCCTTTTTGAGAAAAAAGATATCCCATCACCACACAATATATACGGATAATGCACTAATCATCACAATAAATTGTAGGGGTTCAACAATTTGAACCCTAATATAAATTTCCCGACGCAAGACGATGGAGGGACGGAGGCGGAAGATATCAAATAGATTTTGGGCAAAACTGGTCAAAATTGCCCATAAGCTTTGTTAATACTTGACTTACATAGTTTTCTGGCCAAATCCCAGGGACGTCCCTTTACATTGTCGACATTTCTGTTACGCAATAATATGATTTATGATTTCATAATTCAGTTAAAACTATATATACTTTAATTTACAACATATTCCAGACAAATAAATGTCGACAGTTTCAACATACGTCCTTGGGATTTGGATGGGTGGTTTGACAAAATCAGGGGAAAGGGACGGATGTTGAAATTGGGGTTGTAAGAAGCAGGAGAGAAGAAGATTATTGACAGAAGTGCTCTAATGATTACACTGATAAAAAAGTGAGGTTATTATGAAAGAATGCGTTTTTGACATAGAAACAGCCGGATATGAGTGGGACAGTATTGATGACGGCATCAAGGATATACTGATTGACAAATTTGACAGTGTGGAGAATGCGAAGGCACAGCTCGGTCTCAATCCATTGATTTCCAAGATCATTGTCATATCAATGCTTGACATTTCAAGCAGGAAGATATACACGTTCATGGAACCTGTGGAGAGGAATCTATTTGAGGGTGATTCGCAGAAGGAACTGGATGGTGATTATGAAATCATTATCAGAACAGGCGATGAAAGGACAATACTGGAGTATTTCTGGGAGGCAATAACAAATTACAAGAAGTACATAACATTCAATGGCAGGCATTTTGATATACCCTTCATTATATACAGGTCCATGTATCACAGATTGAAACCGACCAGAAAACTGATGACAAACAGGTATTATGCAGACACGCATTTTGATATATATGATATGCTGACATTCTACAGTGCTGCATACGGTCATTCACTGGAGATGTGGTGCAGGACAATGGGTATAACCAATCCCAAGGAGCAGGGTATAAGCGGAGCAAATGTAGGCAAGTATTACAGGGAAGGCAGGATAAAGGAGATCGCACAGTACTGCAACAGGGATGTAATTGCCACTGCCCAGCTGTATGACAGAATAAAGGATTATTTCTAAAACAAAGGAGTAAATATATGGCAATAGTAAAACCATTCAAGGCAATAAGACCCAAGAAGGATGAGGTGGGTAAAATAGCAAGCCCCCCTTATGATGTGATGAATTCAGAGGAAGCAAGGGAATATGTCAAAGACAGACCATTGTCATTCATGCAAGTTGTCAAACCGGAAGTGGATCTGCCTGAGGATACAGACATATACGACGAGGCAGTGTATGATAAGGGCAGGGAAAATCTGGACAGACTGATTGAAGAGGGGCATCTTATTCAGGAAGACAAGGAAGCAATCTATATTTACAGGCAGCAGATGAATGAACACGAACAGACAGGCATTGTTGCCTGCGCTTCTGTTGATGATTATATAAATGATATAATAAAGAAACATGAGCATACAAGGGAAGTCAAGGAAAATGACAGGGCAAAGCATGTGGAGACACTCAATGCGAACACAGGACCCGTTTTTCTGACATACAAATCCCGGGAGAGTATAAAGGATATTATCAATGATTTTATCAATGATCATGAGAGCACCTATGATTTTACGGATGAGCTGGGCGTAAGGCATATACTGTATGTTGTTGATGATGATAATGTCATAGAGAAATTAACCGGGGAATTTGACAGTATTGATTATCTGTATGTTGCAGATGGTCATCACAGAAGTGCAGCAGCCACCAGGGTTGCAGAGAAGAAGAGGGAAGAGAATCCCGATTACACAGGCAATGAAGAATTCAACTATTTCCTCTCAGTGATATTCCCTGATGATGAGATGCTCATAATGGATTACAACAGGGCAGTGAAGGACCTGGCCGGACTGGCTGAAGATGAATTCATGGACAGTATATCGGAAAAATTCTCAATTGATGAGAATGACGGCAAATACAGTCCCGAGGGCAGACATTATTTCGGCATGTATATAAATGGTAAATGGTATAAGCTCAAGGCAAAGCAAGATATAATTGACAGTGACCCTGTCAAATCACTGGATGTATATATTCTTCAGGAACATCTCCTCTCGCCAGTGCTCGGCATAGGTGACCCCCGCAAAGATGAAAGGGTAAAATTCATTGGCGGCATAAGGGGACTGGAGGAACTGGAGCGTCTTGTTGACAGCGGGAAATTCAGTGTTGCATTCTCAATGTTCCCCACATCAATAAGGCAGCTGATGGAAGTGGCTGATGCAGGCAGGGTGATGCCCCCCAAATCCACTTGGTTTGAACCGAAATTGAGAAGCGGACTCTTTACCCACAGATTGTCATGAGTAAATCAGAGAGAATCTGTAGATGGATTTGAGAAATGACAGATAGGGCATTGATAATCGGGTCAGGTGAGAGTATTGACCTCAAAGCCATGAAAGATTATCAGTACATCATATGCGCTGACGGCGGCTATCATCATATTGAGGGAAAGATCAAACCTGATATTATTATTGGTGATTTTGATTCAGTGAGCCCCTGCAATCTGCCTCCGGATATTGAAACAATGCGCTTTCCCGAAGACAAGGACAAGACGGATACGGAACTGTGTATCATTCATGCATTAAACAAGGGCATAGAACACATTGATATAACAGGCATATACGGGTCCAGGCCGGATCATTTCTTCACAGGCATCTCATTGCTCAGACGCTATATCGGCAAGGATATTACTCTGCAGACAGAACAGTTTTCAATCTTCATGATAAAACCCTCTGAAAGATTTGTATTTGAGCAAATGAAAGGAAGAACAGTGAGTTTCTTCTCCCTGTCATCCAGGACACAGATCATTGATGCAGAGGGTTTCAAATACCCCTTGAAGAGGAAGAAACTGAAGCTCAAGATACCTGTCGGTGTGAGCAATCAGATAGTAATGGACAATGCTGAGATATACTATAAAAAGGGAGCATTACTGTGTTTCATAGAAAAATAATATTGACAATCTTAATTCCGGCAGTATTCATAGCTGCTGCATGCAGTACGCCTGCTCTGGAAACGATTATTGAAGAATCGGGTTTTGAAGCCCGTGATATATGTTTCAGGAAGAATTACGGTCTGAATGATACCTTTGACAGTCCGCTCAGTGATTCCATACTGAATAACCCGTATCTGCTGTACAATAATTATGAAGGTATTGTGGATTCCCTGAAGGGTATTGACATTGATTCAAGTCATTACAGTGATGCAGATGATATCTTTGCACTGATTGAACAATTAAGCGCAGATATTGAAGATATTATGAGAAGCAGCATAAATACGGAGTTTGAACAGAACAGGAAGATTGTTTCTGCAGCACCGCTTATGTTCTTTGAGGATTCTCTCCATTATATGTACAGGGACGCATTGGAACGCAATATCAATGCTGAAGGTATTGGTTCTGAGACTGACCCTGATTCAATTCTCACATATCTCAGTAACAGCAGTGCAGGATTTGATGAGATCCGCTCCCTCCGCGAGTCCTTTATTATGAGGATTGAGCAATTGATAGCAGAGGGTCTTATAAGGCCCATTGATACAATGCTCAGTTCAGGAAGACTGATTGTCTCATCCTCAGGCAATGATGTGTATGAAGAGGACTATGATTTTATCATAGACCTGGGAGGCAATGACACCTATATCAATCAATGCGGTGTTGTATATCCGTATACGAGGAGATTCAAATTCATCATAGACCTCTTCGGTGATGACTCCTATGTTTCAACAGACAGCTTTTCTGTCAGTCTCGGTTCTGTCAACGGGGTCACTTTTATTGAGGATTATTCGGGTAATGACAGGTATTATCTCCATAATTTCTCACTGGCATCAGGATTTATCGGTTTTTCATCTGTCAGGGACAGAAGCGGTGATGATGTTTACTCATCGGGATTCTTCTCCCAGGGTGCCGGATTCTACGGC
>JAWOBN010000080.1:0-7739 GCA_046484245.1 bacterium
TTCTTGTGACAAATCGGCTCCCGTTTGAAAGTATTATATATACATTTTCTTTAATTTCAATATCTCCGTTATTCCTTAAAAATAAAGTACTTGAAAGACATATGTTTCCTCATAAACATCATGAGGCGAGGACAGTTCTCAGAAAGCACCTTTGCTCAATCCGTCCACTCCCGATAATCCGGTGCTGATGAGAATATGCTAGCCTCACCGTCAGTACATCAATCGCTTTGCTAAATGCTTTTTTATTAAGAAAAAACAATACATAATAATTATATTCAGTGACTTTTTCTTATGAGGAAAGACGGCAGCAATATGCTGCAGAAAAGTGAGATATTGTATAAACTGATATATACAATGATTTAAGCTGACAGTTACTATGATTCTATTGACATTGACTATAAGAAGATTATAATAATATTGTTCAAAAGATAATACCCGTCAGCAGGTGGACAATGTATTGGGAAGATGAATTAAAGCATAATATTACATCACTGGAGCAATTGAGGGAATATATTGACATGTCTCCGGATGAGGAAACAGAAATTGCCAAAGTGATAGAGAAGCATCCCATGTCTATTACAAGATACTATCTCAATCTCATTAAGAAAAGTGATACATTGAGTCCTGTATCCCGCATTGTCATACCGTCCCGTGAAGAGAGAGACAGGTTCGGTTCATACGATACAAGCGGAGAGAAACTCAATACCAAATTCAAGGGTTTTCAGCACAAATACCCGCAGACAGCATTGATACTTGCCACAAACAGATGCGCATCATACTGCAGATTCTGTTTCAGGAAGAGAATGGTGGGATTGGGTAATGACGAAGTACTGCACCGTCTGGACAATGCATTTGACTATATCACAGAGCATGACGAAATAGACAATGTGCTCATAACAGGCGGAGACCCCCTCATGCTGCCTAATAATATACTGAGGGAATTTGTTGAAAAACTGCTCTCAATAGACCATATTGATTTCATCCGTTTCGGGACGAGAATACCTGTTGTACTCCCTTCAAGAATACACGGCGACAGGGAATTCCTTGATTTGATTGATGATTACAACAGTCCATCCAAGAGAATATATTTTGTCACGCATTTCAATCATCCTGATGAGATCACCGGAGAATCATCCGGAGCTATTGCAGAACTTATAAAGCGCGGAAGTGTTGTCTCCAATCAGACAGTGCTTCTCAAGGGAGTCAATGACAATCCCGAAGTACTTGCACAGCTCATGAAATCACTGACCCGGATAGGTGTCGTACCTTACTATATATTCCAGTGCAGGCCTGTAAAGTATACCAGAAAGCGGTTTCAGACAACACTGAAGAACGGTTATGAAATTGTGTCAAAGTCAAATGCAATGCTCAATGGTCATGCGAAGAGATTCAGGTATATTATATCCCATAAAATAGGTAAGATAGAGATACTTGCCATCGAAGGCAACACGATTTACCTTAAGCAGCATCAGTTCAAGGATAACCGTCATGCAGATAAATTCTACAGAATGAGATTGCCGGACAATGCCTCATGGTTTGATGATCTGATACCTCTGAAATAGTCATTTTTCAATTGATTAAATTGCTCTGCCGAATATAATAGATAATTATATTGAGTAAGGAGGCATTATGTTCGGCAAGACAGCAATGCAGATCATAGAAAAGCTGGAGGGTGAAAGAATAGCCGGAACACGGGGAGCAAGAGAAGCAGAGAAACTGATTACCCGTTTCATCAAATCCGAGGGTATCCGGTCAAAGAGGGAATACTTTCACATCCAGTCATCCGATACACAGCTGAGTATTATAAGAGCAGGCAGGAGAGAGTTTGAATGCCTGCCCCTGGGTCTTGCTGTGCCCTTCACTGTACAGGGCAAACTCCTCTTTCTCCACTCATCTGATGATTGCAGGAGAATTGATATTGACCTGAAGAACAGAATAATGCTTACAAGGAATAAACCCAAGCCAAAGGATTTCCCTGAACTGAAAGAGAGGGGATTGAAGGGTATTATTGTTATTACAAGAACAGACAATCTCATCTCATCATCTCACCTCTCTCACTGGATGATAGAGAAAAATTGCATTATTCCCGGGGCTACTGTTTCTTATGAGACAGGACTTGAACTGATAAAATACAATGATTCCGCAATCACAATAAAAGGCAGAGGCAGTACGAAAAGGAGAAAGACAGCCAATATAATTGCTGATATCAAAGGCAGGGAGAATACGGATGAGACAATTATTATCATGGGGCATTATGATACTGTTCCTCTTTCCCCCGGAGCATCCGATAATGGCGGAGGGACAGGCATTATTGCTGAATTGATTGAATACTTCAACAGGAGTCCGGTAAGACGCAATCTCAGATTCATATTCTTCTCAGGTGAGGAATGGGGCCTGTGGGGTTCAAGACATTACTGCAGCAGGCATAAGAAGGAATTGAAAAATGTGATTCTCGGCATCAATATTGATGTTGCAGGGGATACTATCGGGTCTGACTTTTCACTTATTACTGCAAACAAGAGGCTTGTCCATACTGTAAAGGATATTGCCGATTATGAGGGTATGCATTTCAATATACAGAAATCAATATACTCATCGGATAATATGCCCTTTGCATTCAACTTCGTACCCACTGTTAGTTTCGGCAGAGCAAGAGGCAAATCGTCCTCATATATACACACAAACAGTGACAATTCACAATCCATCAGTCCGGAGGGCCTCAATAATACAATAAGCATTGCTGTTGCTCTCATAGAGCGTACCGGTAATGCAAGGGTCAATATTGTGGAAAGGGCAATTGACAGTGACATCAGGGATAAGATCATTGATTATTTCAAGGACCGCGGTATAGGAGAAGAGAGTATTACCGGGAATCTGCCCTATGCAAAGACAAAGTAATTCATTGAAAAATCAAAATCTCACTGTATAATTTATAATTATGAAAATAGCAATAATACACGATTATCTCAATCAATACGGAGGAGCCGAGAGGGTTCTGGAGACATTCCTTGAGATATGGCCTGATGCAGATGTGCACACACTCCTTTATAATAAGCGTCAATTGCCCGAGCGCATGCAGGAAATGGATGTCAGAAGCTCTTTCCTCAACAGATTCCCGTTCAGGCAATTCTACTATGAATACCTCCTTCCATTCTATCCGCTTGCAGTTGAAAGGATTGACACAAGAAAGTACGACCTTGTCATATCCAGTTCCAGTGCCTGGGCAAAAGGTGCTGTAACAGATATCAAGACCTGTCATATTTCATACTGTTATAATCCCATGAGATTTGCCTGGGATTCATATTTCCCCCTTATCAATAAGAAGGGGCTAATTACAAAGGGTTTATCCCTTGTTATATCCGCTTTAAGGATATGGGATAAGGTGTCATCGGGAAGACCCGATAAATATTTTACAATATCGGAATTTGTTCAGAAGAGAATCAGGAAATACTACAATGCCCGGGCGGATATAATCTATCCTCCTGTGAATACCGATTTTTTTAAACCGGACCCGAGCAAGAGGCAGGAGGAGTATTTCCTCCTTGTCAGCCGCCTTAAATCATACAAACGCATTGATATTGCTATTGAGGCTTTTAATAAACTGCACAAACCACTTGTTATCATAGGAGAGGGCATAGAGAAATCAGCATTGAGGTCAATGGCCGGTTCCAATATACAGTTCCTCTCAGGTATTGATGACGAGACATTGCTCTCCTATTATCAGAGATGCCGCGCCTTTGTATTCCCTTCAGAGGAGGACTTCGGCATTGTGCCCCTTGAAGCACAGGCATGCGGCAAACCGGTTATTGCATACAGGGGCGGCGGTTCCCTTGAGACAATTATTGAAGGGGAAACAGGTGAATTATACTATCCTCAGCAGTCCGGGGCACTTGCCCGCGCTGTGAAGGATTTTGACCATACTAAATACAATCCGGAAACAATACGCGCCAATGCAATGAGATTTTCAAAAGAAAGATTCAAGAAGGAATTCAAGACAAAGATTGAATCATTCTATAATCAGTATAAAAAGGAGAATACTCTGTGAATTTCTATCCATTGAATTTAATGAAATCAACGGGCGATATACCTCTTTTCTCAACAACATTAAAGGATTTTTCCGGTAAAACAGGCATTGAGCTCAATGAAGAAGCAATTGTAATACCGGGCAAGCATGATTTCACTATTAACAAATACTGGGATCTTGTATATTCAATCTCCAATCTGATTGATCTGTTCATTGAATCAGAAATGCCCGATAATTCATTTATACCCGAAAATATTATTATTACAGGCAGCAGAAAAGATATATTTATCAGTGAAGATGTAAAGGTAAGAGGCAGTACTCATATCAATACTGAGAGTGGCCCTGTTATTATTGGCTCGGCAGCAGAGCTGAACAATTTCAATGTGATAGAGGGGCCTGCTTATATAGGAGAACTCACGCATCTGGATAATGCAACTGTCAGGGGACCTGTCATTACAGGCAGGGTATGCCGACTCTCCGGTGAAATTGAGGAATCATTCATAATGGATTATGTCAATAAGCATCATTACGGTTTTCTGGGTCATGCCATTGCTGAGAACTGGGTCAATCTCGGTGCGGGAACAAGCAATTCCGATCTGAAGAACAATTACTCCAATGTAAGGGTGTTTGACGGCAGTAAATTCACTGATACGGGATATATGAAAATGGGCTGTATCATAGGAGAGCATTCCAAGACAGCAATCGGTACAATGATCAATACAGGCACTGTCATAGGACCATTCTGCAATGTATTCGGCTCCATGCTCAGGGTGAAACACCTTCCGCCATTCTCATGGGGTACAGGTGAATACAGTTTTCAATTGGATAAATTGATAACATTGATTGAAACAGTCATGTCAAGAAGGGGCGTGAAACCCTCCGGTGATTATATTGAAAGAGTCACTGCACTTTATAAATCATCAGTGCAGGATTAACAGCCCCTTAATACTTTTCCTGTTAAGACCTATGAAATATCTGCCGGATTTGAGATGACTTATATTGATCTCACCCCTACGGCTGAAATCACGGCTCAGTACAGTACTGCCCAGTGTATTATATATTGTAAGATGCTGTTTTCTCTCACTGGATGATTCAATTATAAGCAATTTAGATTGCCTGTTGAATGTAATGGATGTTTCCCTGTCTGTATCTTCATCCGGTGTTCTGCGATCATTCTCTATCATTGCAGTTAAATCCACGAGCTGCCTGTCTGACTCAATGAGAAAACCCCAATTGTGCTTATATGGTGTTACTGTAAAGTAATAACTGCCGTCTTCATCACCAAGAATGATTAATGTATCACTCAGTGAATCAGTATATAGAGAGTCCGTATCAAAATCAGTGACAGGCCCCATATTATCAACATATAATCCCTCATTGGTTACACCGCCGTCATATACAACCCTTATGCGGAAATAATATTCATCACCCGCATAACCGGATATATCCACAGTATCAACACCCCAAGAGGTCTGGGCACCATTGTACATTGTCTTATTTGTATCAATAACTGTCCAGTGATAACCGTCATTGCTCATCTCAGCATAAGCCCAGTCATAATTTGTCTCTAAACTGAAATAGCGGGCAATAGTAAAGACAGATGAAGGTTCTATGAGTGTTCTGTAATTGGTCATGAGAATCCTTGAAGAAGTATTGAGCGGTTCATCCTTGAATGAATATGTGCCTGAATATGCATTGGATGAATTTCTTGAAAAACCGGTAATACTGTAAAGAGCAGTATCATTTTCAATATCCGTTAATACTCTCATGCTGTCTTTCAGCTCAATATTGAAAAAATCCGCCCGGCTGCTGTTGACTGTTGACCAGAACAATGTGTCCTCTAATGATGAAAGAACGGGTTTCAAAGGAATCTCCAAAGCATTGGTCCTTGCGTACGAGCAAAGCTCCAGGCCCCTGTAAAGACCTTTGAATACGCGCCTGAAGAGTGTATCCAATTCTTCCGGGGAGGATGAATTGAATGAATTGTCAATCTCATATGTAAATGGTATGACAGTCCTGCCTTTCTTCAATTTGCTCCATCCGTATATCCAGTCATCACTGTCACCTGTTGTAGGGTAAAGACCTGATGACTGCCCGGGGTCATAGTATCCCGAATTATCCTGTTTCATCATGAGATTTGCCATCTCTGTTCCTATGTACTCCATCAGTGTACTGTCAGGCGCACTGTAATAAACAGACCCCCAGGGCCATATAACCAATTCACCGTATGAATGAAGGGAGATGCTTATGTCAAATTCATAATCATCTATTAATTGAATTACTGACTGCACCTCTCTCTCACTATTGGGATACGGCCCGCAGTAAACAGCAGAGGAGGGATGATGTGTCGTTGAACCATTTGCAATATAACCCCAGTCACAGGTGGGGTCGCCGTTAAGCGAACCGCCGTAATTACGGTTAATGTCAACACCATAATAACCATTCCTGTAAACCCTGTTCTTGCGCCACATGTTATCAACTGTCCTTGAATAATCATATCCGTCCGGATTGACAACAGGATAGACAATAATGAATGTGGAATCAATGAGGTCCACAGTGCCTGCATTACTGTCAGCATATTGAGCAAGTATTGAATCAGCAAAGAACAATGCTGTTGAAACTGTCTGCCATTCACGTGCATGATGGTTACCCATTAAAAGGTAGCCCCTTTCCACTGTCTGACTGACAGGATTGCTCCCATTGATCTTCAGTATTATCATTGGATTATTACCGGCTGCAGTATATCCGATAGTGTCAATATCTGTAATAGTAGGATACATTGTATTGAGTGAATCCATCCAATCATACGCCTCCTGAAGAGTAAGCCAGTCAGCCTTAGATGGTTCAGTGTTCAACTCTCTGTAGTCTATACCACTGCTCTTCAATTCAATCAAATCCTTTTCATCCATAACTACATCACAGTACTCAGAATTCATGGCAGCAATATCAATGGACTTAAATCTTTCGGATAATTCAGGATAATCGTCAGGCCTTATTCTTATGATTGTTTTACCTGAAAGAGGTATTATACTTATACAGATTATTATCAGAAGCAGCATTCTTTTCATCCGGTCTCCTTTTTCAATAATAATAAGTCAAATGAATGATTTGTAAAGAACAACATTATGCTGCAGGCAATAAATTACTAAACAAACTCAATCCAAATCCCAAGTACAGTAGTTGAAAACGTTGACATTTCGGGGGGAATACCACCTATTAAAGTATAATAATGCAATAAAGGCATTTAAGTGTAGCAATAATTAAAGATATAAACTGTGGTCTTTCTCCAATTTGATTGATTGATTTTGCCGCGAGATACTTGTTTGTCCTATAATTTAACCCAATCTGAACATCTATGAACATAAGATCAGCATCTATGATTTTAATTTGTTAATCATGCATACTTCGGGTTTTTCAACATCTGTCCTTTTACCAGTATTTTGTCAAAACCACCCTCCAATTCCCAGGGACAGCCCTTCACATCTTTCACATTTATGTTGTATTATTCGGGAGCTTACAACAACGTGTTTTCTAAGTTTAATTATTTCTGCATTTATATTTCTCTTATTTTGTAAAACGTGAAGAATGTGAAGGGCTGTCCCTGGGATTTGGATAAAATGTCATATAATTGTATAAATAACGGGTGTTAGAGTGTGTTGGCAGATGTTTTCCGATTTACTCTCTAATATTATCAATCTACTTGCCTTGAAAATTC
>JAWOBN010000035.1:0-9927 GCA_046484245.1 bacterium
TTCATACTGCTGGGCAATGGTGCGGGCAACTTCACTGTTTGCACTGTATCCGCACTTCTCACATATGAATATCTCATCCTCACCTGAATCGGACGGTGCCATGAATTCCTCTGATTTGCCGCCCCCCATGAGACCGGAAGCAGCTTCAACAACAGTATAGTCAATGGAGCATCTGTCAAATATCCTCTCATAGGCTGCCCTGTGTTTACTGTACGATAATTCAAGGCCCTCATTGTCCCTGTCAAAGGAGTATGAGTCCTTCATTTCAAATTGCCTGACCCTCAGCAGTCCGCTTCTGGGCCTGGGCTCATCCCTGAATTTTATCTGTATCTGATACCATATCTGGGGCAATTGCCTGTAGGATGTAAAATAATCACGGGCAATGTCTGTTATGACCTCTTCATGTGTGGGACAGAGTGCATACTGCCTGTCATTCCTGTCTTTAAGACGGAACATCTCATCACCGAAATCATCCCATCTGCCTGTTTCCTTCCACAATTTCGCAGGTGTCAATGCAGGCATCAGCATCTCCTGGCCGCCTATTCTATTCATCTCCTCTTTTATGATGCATTCAATATTCATCATTACCTTCTGCATCAGGGGCATATATGTATAAATGCCTGCAGATGACATATTGATGAGCCCTGCCTTGAGGAGAAGGCTGTGAGAAGGCATGGAAGCATCCTTCGGCATCTCCTTATGTGTTTTGAAATATATATTACTCAGATGCATTGGACTCCCTTCTCTTGAGAATCAGTATAACCGCAATTATGACAAGCAATGCTGCTATGAATATTATATAGTACATAAATCTTGGTGTTGTTGACACATAGAGCTCTGCCTTAAAGTCATTTAATAACGAGTCCGCCGGGTCAAGGCTCCAGTATGCTGTATTGTTTGAAATGGAATCAGCATTACCGGACAGAATGCTGCCGGCTGTTACTGTCACTGACAGGTCAATAGCATGAATGAATTTATCCGCCTTGATGGAATCACGGTCAAAATCATTGAAATCAGGACTGTAAATAAGATTATAGCCTGATATTGATTTTGAGTATTCTATGCCGCGCGCACTGAACTCTTCAGGCATAAATCTCTCTGTGTCCGATATGATTATCAATGCATCTGTCTCTGTGATTTCAACAGAATCCCTGTTCAGCTGTTCAAGGACCTTTTCCTTTTCAATGCCGGGAAGCAGTTCCTTTGAGAGTTTCAATGTCTTTGTCAATGTACTCTGACCATCCGGATTGAACACAAGGTCTGCTTCAAGTTCAATACAGCCTGCAGTGAATAATGTCAGACCCAGAATGAGTATAAATTGTACTGTTCTCATATGACTATATCCTTTCAATTGCTCTCTTTATCATATCAATTGATTTATCAACTTCCTCTCTGCTCACATTCAACGGGGGCCTGAACCTTATGGAGCAGCTGCCGCATGTTATTGCAAACAGCCCCTCGTCAAAGAGGATGTCAAACATTTTATCCCTTGTTTCAGTATCTTCAAGATCAAATGCTGCAATAAGCCCTCTGCCCCTTATATTGGATATCTTGTCAGAATCAATGTCCTTGAGCCTGCTGAGCAGATAATCACCGGTTTTTGCTGCATTATCAACGAGATTCTCCTCATTGATGATCTCCAGTATCCTTGTAGCCCTTATCATGTCAACAAAATTGCCGCCCCATGTTGAATTGATCCTTGATGATTCCCTGAACACATTCTTCTCAACCTCATCCATTCTCTCTGAAGCCATTATTCCGCATATCTGTGCTTTCTTGCCGAATGAAATGATATCGGGCTCAACACCATAATGCTCAACAGCCCAGAATTTGCCTGTAATACCCATGCCGGACTGGACCTCATCAACAATGAACATCATGTCATTGTCTAATGTGATCTCCCTGAGCTGCTTGAAGAATTCACTGCGGAAATGATTGTCTCCGCCCTCAGCCTGAATAGGTTCAATCAATATGCCTGCAATATCATCACCATCATCAGCAATATGCTGCTTGATCTGTTCAATCACCCTGTCTTCCTCTTTCTTCACCCGTTCCAGTTCACTGTCGTCAACAGGAAATTTGAGATAAGGCGAATCAACTCTCGGCCAGTCAAACTGTGGGAAATACTGTGTCTTGCGCGGGTCAAATGTATTGGTCATTGACAGTGTATATCCTGTCCTGCCGTGGAATGCATGTTTGAAATGCATCATCTTATAGCCCTTTTCTCCCTTGCCTGCCTCCATATTCTTCCTGATCTTCCAGTCAAATGCTGCCTTCAATGCATTCTCAACAGCCAATGCTCCGCCTGATACAAAGAAGAGGTATTTCATATAATCGGGTTTTGCAATTTTCCCGAATGTATCAACAAATTTTGCCATCTCAACAGTATAAATGTCTGAATTGGATGGTTTATGCAGTGCTGCCTTGCCTATTTTGCTGATGAATTCGTCATTGTTCATCTTCGGATGATTGAAACCCACGGGGAATGATGCGAAGAATGTGAAGAAATCAAGATATTCCTTCTGATTCTTGCTGTCATAGAGATAACTGCCGTGTGATTTGTCCAAATCACAGACAATGTCAAATCCGTCTGCAAGCATGTGTTTACTCAGTGTTTCGTGCACATTGCTTGTGTTTATATCCTTATTCATAAATGAACCTCCGATATTTATTATTTATTAAAGACAAATATTAACATATATTGTATTTATGTCAATATATCCGGTCATTACTGTTAAAGTCAATATACCGCATTATCAGACAGGATACAGTACATTGCGGAATGTTCTTTTTGAGCCACTGTCCCTTTCCCCTCATTTTGTCAAAACTACCCTCCAAATCCCGGGGACAGCCCTTCACATTGTTCACAAATAAATCACATTATTCTATAACTTACAAAAATCATTTTGCTAAGTTCAATTATTACTATGTTTATTATTATTATATTTTGTAAAACGTGAATAATGTGAAGGGCTGTCCCCGGGATTTGGACAGAAAGCTGTGTAAGGCAAGTTTTCGCGTAACTTATGAGCTATTTGGGGCTGTTTTAGGCAAAATCTATTTGATATCTTCCGCCTCCGTCCCTTATCGTGTTGCGTATTGCGTGATGCGGTTTCCGTTTTAGGTGAGCAGCTTTGCTGTGATGTCTCATGTCCCGTGTCCCGTGTCTCTTACCTCTCCGCGCTTATACATCAATCCATGCAACCTGAAAACCTGCAGCTCTTTATTCATTCTTCAACATATCTGTTTACTGGATGAGGATTTTGATTATAATAGTACTATGTGTAGAAAATTAATTATCTCTGCAATTTTATGTGTGATAGTATTTGCCTCTGTATCTGCCCGTTATGACTCATACGATACATATCTTGATTCCCTGGAGGATGCAGTTGACAATAACAGTATTGAAAGAATACTGGATTATTCGGATATACTGATTGAGAGTGACCCGGGGCGGTATGAGGGATACTACTACAAGGCATTTGCCTATTACAGGAACAATGACCTTGATGCTGCTGCCCGGTTCTGCAGTCAGTCCATTGATATTGAAGACACGCCTGAGAACAGGTATCTTATGCTGCTTGTCAAAGAGGCGGAAGGAAACGAAACAGGCAGATATATAAGCAGATGCATCAGGGATTTCCCCGATGATATGCGTTTTGTGACAAGCAAAGCGGCATATTTCTACAAGCAGGGCAGATATGATTCAGCATTCCACTATTACAATACAGTACTGAGGAATGAGCCGTATAATGAATCAGCACTGCTTCACACTGCAAATATACTCTTTATTAAAGAGCATTATGACAAGGCACTGGATGTTTACAGGCAGCTTATTGACAGATACAGTAATGACGCATATATCTACAATACTGCATTGACATATTCCAAACTCGGTTATTATAACCGGTCCAATGATATGTTCGGTGATTTGAGGAATACTGAGTACGGATACAGGGCATTAAAGAATATGATAAACAATTACAGGCGCATGGATAGGTCTGACAGTGCTTTTGCATTGTCCATTGAATCCATCAGTCACTATCCGGACTCAATAAAACTTTACAGAAGCGCGCTGGCTGTACTCTCAGGTGAATATGACAAGGGAAAGGCAGACACACTGGTCAGTATGATGATAGACAATAATATCAACAGCAGTGATATTCTCGCTACAATGGGCGCCATGGCATTCAATGCAGATGATGCAGATAATGCACTGCTTGCCTATTCCCGTCTCCTCAGGCAATCGCCTGACTTTACATCAAAGTCAGCTGTACAGGCATATTTCTTTGCAGGCAGAGAGGATACAGCCCAATCACTAATGGAGCGCTTTGATATATCGGATGATTCATTGTTCTACTACAGATACGGCGGTATTATGGATTACAAAGCAGGACGGTATGACAGTGCACGCAGCAAATTCCTCAATGCACTGGAACTGTCCCCGGGTGATACTGCAGTCATATACAATCTTGCCAATACATTCTATATGCTGAGGGAGGATGCCGCACTGCTTCAACTGATTGACAGTATTGCCGGCCAATATCCTCAATTATCCGCAAGAATGGAGGCGGAGTTTTTCGGGGACAGTCTGCCTTAATGTATATTGTCTATCTCATTTTCACAGTACTTGTATTCTCCACAATGGAAGTGGCAGGCAGATATATATCCGGTTCCATTCCACCCATGCTCATGACATTCTGCAGATTCTTCCTTGCTTCACTCTTTCTTCTGCCCTTCTTCATAAGCAGACGGGAGAATATTACAAAACTCAGAAAAACATCAGTCAGGGAACTGTCTGTAATTTCCCTCATAGGCATTCTCAATGTTGTTCTGTCAATGGGCCTGCTTCAGATTGCCGTGCACAGGGGCAATGCCTCAATCCCGGCTATAATGATATCATCCAATCCATTATTCATATACATCATTCTCTTTGCATGGGGCCTGGAGAGGGACAAATTCGTTCTGCTGAGGATAATAGCCGGCATTATTGGCATTACAGGCATTATACTGTTCAATGACCACTCATCACTGGACAACCCCCTGCCTGCACTGATATTCTCCATAGGCGCTTCACTGATATTTGCCATTTACACAATACTCGCCAGAAGATATGTGCTGAGATACGGCAATCTCTTTGTAACAACCATTTCATTCCTTGCAGGATCACTTATTTATATACCCCTTATACTGATATTTGAGGGATTCACCCCTGCACTATTCACCCATCCCAATCCCCTCATACTGCTCTATATGGGTATAGTTGTTACAGGAGCAGGATATCTCTCATACTTCAGGGGCCTCAAATATGTCAAGGCATCAAGGGGTTCTATTGTTTTCTTCCTCAAACCGGTCTTTGCACTGATATTCTCCATTATACTGCTGGGGGAATCCTTCAAGTATATACAGGTGGTTTTTCTCATTCTTATCATTCTCTCATTATTCCCGCGCATAAGGAGGAAGCATCATGCAGTCCATTATGCAGACAGTAAAAACTGAGATCACAGTGAAGAATTCAAAATTCATCGGTTATATGGGGAATATTGAATCAGCAGCTGATGCAGACGGATTCCTTGAAAGACTGAGGAAGAAGCACAGTGACGCCACTCACATTGTTTATGCATACAGGACAGTGAATAATGAAATGAAATATTCTGATGCCAATGAACCTGCAGGCAGTGCAGGCAAACCGGTGTATAATATCATTGAGAAGAATGAGCTGTACAATGTTATAATAGCTGTTATACGGTATTTCGGAGGAGTCAAGCTGGGTATCGGAGGTCTTGTCAGGGCTTACTCGTCAACAGCTGCATCCCTCTATGAGATTGCAGATATCAGAGAACTGGTTAGAGCAGCAGAGATACTCCTCACAGTTCCGTATAAATTAGCGCCCATACTGGAAAATAAACTGAGGAATATGGATTATACGAGAATACTGTCCATTGACTATAAGACAGAGGTGACATTTGATATTATTGTCAGGGAGAATCTCATTGAAGAGGAACTCTCAGGCAGAAATATATTGTCAAGAATTATCAGGGACAGTATTTTTGTCCCATTCTAATCCTGTTTCAATTCCTTGAGTATCCTTCTCCTGGTAAATGGTTTCATTATAACAGGTATCTTCAATTCCCTTATTGACTGTTTCCTCTTGCCCTTTATGGGATAACCGGTTATTATGACAAAATTCATTGATGAATTCTTCTTTGCTATATAGTGATAGAGCTCCATACCGGTTTTTTCACCGACCTTCATATCACAGTAAACTGTGGTGATATTCTGATGCTCCCTGTCAATGATATCCATTGCTTCCTCAATGCTCTTTGCAGCAAAAACATCTATACCCTCATTGCTGATTATCTCAGCAACAGATTCACGCACATCATCCAGGTCATCAACAACAAGAACCTTGTTCTTGAAGTCAGATGCAGGCAGTTTCAGCATGCTTGACTCTATTGAAGTGTCAATGATCTCAGGCCTGTAATCATCCTCTGTTACAAGGGATAATCTGTACAGTATGTCAACAATTGAATTGATGGATTTCTTGATCTTTGTTATGTATTTCTGCTCATTTTCCTTGAGACGGCCTGTCACCTTGGACTCAAGCATCTCTGTTGAGAGCAGTATGACCGAGAGGGGCTGATTGATCTCATGATGGAGACGGGCTGCAGTTGCCTTGACATAACTGTGCCTTTCCTTCTCAACCATTTCATGGAATTTCTCCTTCATGCTGAGTATCACCCTTATCCTTGAATGGAGTATATTGGGCTCAACAGGCTTATACACATAATCATATATGCATCTGCTCAATGCTGTTGATATCATATCCTCATCCTCAATATGCGTCATCAGTATCACCGGGATGTCGGATAATTTTTCATTATCCTCTATTAAACTGCATATTTCATCAATATTGAACTGATTGATATCCGAATCAATGACAATAACATCCGGCCCGAATTCAATGACATTGCCTGCAAACTCTTCAATACTGCTGTCTGTCCTGACAATAAAACCGTATGTCTTGAATGATTTTTCAATTAATGATTCAATTGATGAACTGTCTGTAATGAGATAGAGTCTCTCTTTATTTTTCATCTGCATTCCCCTGCAATATTTTTACAATATCCTTTAACTGCTTGACTATATACGCATTATCCGTATTCCCGGTAAAATCAATGTCCAGCTGTCTTGTTCTGTCTCTTGACTTGAGTTCCTTGTTTGCCCCGCTTATAGTGAATTCCTTTTCATAGAGCAGATACTTGATTTCCCTGATAAGTTCAATATCATCAGCTCTATACATTCTTCTCCCTGATGAATGTTTCCTCGGGCTCAGGCCTGGGAACTCTTTCTCCCAGTACCTGAGGACATAAGGCTTGACATCCGTCATATCAGCGACCTCTGATATTGTGTAGTATGTCTTTTTCATATCTTATTCTCCTCTCCCCTGATAATGCGCCGAATATTGGACCTGTGTCTGAATATGATGAAAATAGACATGAGAAATACAAGGCCTGCTGTTATCCATGAGAATTCCAGTGGCGGGCTGAATGAGAAAAAATAGCCGGCAAGAATATAAATAACAGGCAGAAAAAATGCTGCTGTTATTGTGCCGAGTGCAACCATTCTGGACAAAACAACAGTAATTATGAAGAGAAGAAAACACCCTGCAATAGGTACAGGCATTATAACAATGAATGCACCGAATGATGTTGCTGCACCCTTGCCTCCGCTGAATTTAAGATACGGGCTCAGTATGTGGCCTGTTACAGCGGAAATTGCAATGAGCACTGAGAGCAATGTGCTGTAGTTGAAGACATACAATGAAATCAAAACAGGTATAAATCCCTTGAGGAAATCCAGTATAAAGACAGCTAAAGCCAGCTTTAGACCGCCTGCCCTGTACACATTGGTAGCCCCCACATTCCCGCTTCCCACATTGCGTATATCCTTTCCGATAAATATACGGGTAATGATATAGGCAAATGGAATACCTGCTATCAGGTATGTGGCCAAGACATAAATAATGATTTTAAGAATATTCAATGTCTGCTCCTGAATTTAACACCAATGTTCAAACCTTCAAGTCCCAATTCTTTCCTGATTGAATTTATTATATATCTTTTATAATCATTGTCAATATATTCGGGGTTGCTCACATACACAATGAATATGACAGGATTGTCTGAAACCTGCTTCAAACTGTAGAATCTGATATGCTTGCGCTTTCTCACCGGATGCTTCCTCCTGGACACTATTTCAAAGAGCAGTGTATTGAGTCTGCTCTTTGAGAAATGAACAGGGAGTTTCTCAAAGAGCTCAATTGCACTGTTCAGGACCTTTGTGAGATTTCTCCTGCCTGTAACTGAAATAAAGTATCTCGGCACAGAACCGGTGAATTCAATATCGCTTTCAATGAGTGAATATATGTATTCCTTCCGGGAACTGTCAACAGTATCGGTTTTATTGATTGCAATGACAAATGGCTTGAGTGACCCGGAAACCTCCGAGAGTATCCTCTTGTCCTGTCTTGTGACTGATTCATTGATATCAATGATCACAATAACAGCATCAGCCCGCCTTACAGCGAGTTTTGTCCTCAGAACAGTATAGTATTCCGTGGGGTTCTTTATACTGGCGCTTCTTCTTATGCCTGCTGTATCAACCAGTATCAGATCCCTCTCATTATACCTCACTGCTGTATCAACACTGTCCCTGGTTGTGCCAGGTATCTCTGAGACGATCATTCTCTCACTATTGATAATCCTGTTGATATAGGATGATTTCCCGACATTGGGTTTGCCGACTACTGCTATCTTGATGCCCTCTCTGGGTACCGGTTCCCTGTCAGGCGTCTTCCGGGCAATGATATCCTTCAATCTGTCAGTATTGTACTTATGTTCAGCTGATATGGGTATAATATCTCCCAGTCCCAGTGTATAGAGATCGGGATTGACTGTATCCTCCAGATTATCGCATTTATTTGCAGCAATGACAATATCCTTTGATGCCTTCCTCAATTTATCTGCTATGTAATAATCATCAGGTGTCGGCATTGATTTATTATCAAGGAGAAACACCACAATATCGCTTTCATTGATAGCTATATCAACCTGCTGTTCCACCTTCTGCTTGAAGGGTATGTCCGAGTCCTCACCTATACCGCCTGTATCAATGATATGGAATGTCCTCTCCCTGTGAAAGTATGAACCGTAATGCCTGTCCCTTGTCACATTGGGTTCTGCATTGACCACAGCTTCCCTTCTGCTTATCATTCTGTTGAAAAGCGTTGATTTCCCTGTATTGGGTTTGCCTATTATTGCTACTACTGTCATATGAGATACTCCTCCATTGCCCGGGCATCGTCAAGACAGGTAATATGCCTGCCTGTTTGCCTGTTAATCTCACTCAATGTCATATTATCAAGAGTGAGACCGTCTTCATTGAATATATCCGATGTAATCAATATATCTCTATCAGGATAATTTGCAAGTGCATTGATGATATCACTGCCTGTCAGGAGTCCGGTCACATTGACATTGCCGGCGAAGAATACATTCTCTGCGCGTATAATATGGCCGTCAATAACACTGTTCTCTCTGAGATAATGACCGAACAGCTTGCCTGTCAGTACTGCGTACCTCTCAGGCAGCTTATTTTTACCCATTCCGGTGATTGTGTCCGTGAACTGTCTCACCATGCCTATTCCATTATCTGTCTGGGGATAATCATTGTAATAACTGTCAGGCGGGAGCTTCTTGTCTGAGGCAAGATATATCTCATCAGCAATGTATATCCTGTCAAAACCGGCAGATGCTTTCCAGGACTCAATGCTCTCAATCAGCTCATTGAAATAATGCCTGTCAAATGATTCAATAACCGGCAGATTCTCCCTGTATTTTGTAAGGCCCGCAGGCACAATGCCTG
>JAWOBN010000084.1:0-5626 GCA_046484245.1 bacterium
GCTAACTTCATTTTTGATATTCTATCTTCTATGTACGCTTTATAGACTAACATCAAGTATTCAAGAGGATATTCATCATCTGTTATGGTTGGTATAGATCTACTGGCTTTGTGCCAGTATTCAATCTTAAGTAATGAATTTTCAAACTCTTCTTTTTGTTTTTTGTTTATTATATCCAGAAACTCCAGGCGATTAATAAATGCATCTGTTGATACATTAAATTTTATTGCGTTTTCTATGATAAATCTCCTGTCAATTTCATTATCACCTGACTGATACTCAGCAGATTTATTCCGTAATACAGATGAAGGCATGAGTAAGGATGCAGCAAAAGCATTAGCATACTTTTCCACCTGGTTACTATCTGTAAGATTATTGTTCTCTGAAGAGAAATCAAAATATCTCCAGGTTAATATATGGAACAATTCATGTGCAATATCAAAATACTGTCTCCATGGTGCACTTCCCTTGTTCAACAAAATCCCTGCTCCATTTTCATTCACTAAGGAGGCAGCAGACCCGTACTTGTCCAAATCAAAGGAGAATATCAGTATGCCCTGTTCTTTTATTATTTTTATAAGTGAATCTGCAGGATATATTCCCAGAGAATTCTCTTTTCTGAAATCACTGGCTAATTTCCCTGCAAATTCATATTTACTTCTATTCAATAAGTTCCTGTATTGTGACTTCAATTTTTCAACTGATGGAGGAACATATGGAGTATATTCCTCATTAAGGAAATCCTTCAAATGGGAATAATTCTTCAAATAATTCCGCAGTTTATTAGAGAGAATATTACATTCCTTTTCATTTTTCTTCTCACGCCAAAGAACCGGCACCGCCTCTTTGCGTGCATTGAAGAAATAATCCATTGAAAGGTTCAGGACTTTTGCGATTCTGCTTATGTCAGATATCTTGATCTTCCTCTGGCCATTTTCCATATTGAGTATTGTTTGATAATTGTTGTATCCTGCCTTTTTTGCCAGTTCCTTTTGTGTTAATTTTGCCATTTCACGCTCATTTCTTATTCTTTCTCCTATATTTATCAATTTTCCTCCTGTTTTACAATAAATTATAACTTATTCTTATATTTTGTCAAGTATTTTTATTGCAATATAAGATTACTTAATGCTCAACTCATACTTTTAAGGGTAGTCTTATGGGTGGTTTTAAGGGTGGTTTTAAGGGTGGTTTTATGGGTGGTTTTAAGGGTAGTTTTATGAGTAGCAGCTCTATTGGATCTCATTATGATTTATTTATACTGCCTTAATGGATCACTTACTCCTTTTTGCAGTAGTTTCCTTTGTTCTGTAGAAGACTGCTTCATACTCAATGCGTCCCTTTTCCTCTGCACCTATCCACGGCACATCCCTGTGTGACAGTTCAGAGAGTTCCGATGCATTCTTATCTGACAATCTGTTGAGTTCTTCATTGATATGCTCTATTTCCCTGGCATTTCCCAGTTGTATTAAATCCGGCTCTTTAACAGCAATATACTTTTTCTGGTCATATTTGAAATATTTGGATTTTACCCTATCCAACTGCCCGTCCTCTATCATCTGTTCAATGACTTTCTTGAATTCAACAGGGGTGGGACCATGATGATTCTTGATATAGGTAAGGCCCATCAGCTGCTCTTCATACTTCTCATAATAATCCATGTCTATGAAATAGAGCAGTTTATAGAGTACTGTTTCCCCCACATTGGGTTTACCGCCCACTTTATTAAGTATATAGAGAAGTACCTGCTTGAATTTCTCTATATTCTTCTGCGGCACATCTATTCTCATATCATTCTGCTTCTTGCCCTTGCTCTTTGAACCATTGATATTGACCTCATATTTTTCTATATCACCATAAAGGAATGTTTCAGGCAGCACATCATACATATCAGCAAGCTTCTTTGCCTGCTCTATTGTGAGCGACTTCTTCCCCTTCTCCATATCACTGTAAAGCGGTCTGGATATACCGAGATACTTGCTGATATCCTCTTGTGAGTAATTATTTTTCTTTCTTAACTTCTTCAAAACATCTCCAGCCATTGCTTCCTCCTATTTACTATAATATAACAATGTAAATAATTTTGTCAATAGTTTTGTTAATTATTTTGACGAGAAGAAGAAGGTAAAAGGTAAAGGGTAAAAGGTAGAAGAAGGACCGGCCGGAGCCGAGTCAATGGTTGATGGTGGATGGTCAAAGGTCAAAGACAGATTCAAGTTCCAAGTTACAAGTTACAAGAAATCGGAATGAATAGCGGATAAGGGGATTGCTTCTCTTCAACCGCAATGACTGATTTTTGTAAAAGTGTTTTAGGCTGCGCCTCAAGTGCCAGGTTGACAAATTTACAAATCTAGGATTTTTAAAAAGTTAAGTTATATTATATAGCCATTTAATTTGCTAATTTGTAAAAGTGCCAGGTTGACAAATTTACAAATCTGAGGGGTTTTGTAAATTAGTGACTTGTGGCTGGGGAAAAATCGTGTGTTTCGTGTGACACGTGTGACACGTGTGATTCGTAAAAGAAGGTAAAAGATAAAAGGTAAAAGGTAAAAGAAGAGAGGCCGTGCGTTTCGCGCGGTTCGTGCGAATTCGTGCGGTTCGTATATGTGAATTGCAGCCATGAGAGATTGAATGAGGGAAAACAGAAAATGACGGAGCATCGTAGGGGTTCAACAATTTGAACCCTGATCCAAGTTACAAGAAATCGGAATGAATAGCGGATAAGAGGATTGTTTCTTCACTGTGTTCATTGCAATGACAGTTTGTATAATCGCGGCTGGTGACTGTTTGACAAAATTAATTTTGTTCATCTGTGATTTCTTATCATTTTATATCCTATTTATACTATAAACACGCTATCTTATCAATCCTTCTATTCTCCGTATATTATTTTCGGAATATTGACATAAATTTTATTATATGATATTTTTACAATAATAAAGTTAACACTTCACAAAGGATTTGTTATGAAAAAGATATTACTGTTTTCTTTCCTGTTAATCATTGCCATGTCAGCATTTGCTCAGCTTGACTCTGTATGGACCAATTACTACACTATGCAGTCCGCCAGCACATTTGACGGCGAGCTGGAAGACTATTGTTATTCTGTTATTGAGAATAATTCCGGTGAATATGTGTTTGCAGGTTTTGCTGAGGAATTACTTCCTACCCTTGATTCAATACAACCATATGAATATATTAATAATATGTATCTCGTATCTACTGATAAAGACGGGAATATGCTAAGAGAAAGAAATTACGGTCAAATTGTTTATGATGAAGAATGCCGGGATATTATTCAGACAAAAGACGGCGGCTATTTACTGGGAGGCATACGCAGTCACTGGGACAGTACAGCACAGCACGGCATAGTTTATAAACTGGACAGTAATTACGAAACCATTTGGACTATTCAGATTGATAATCAATACATTTTCAAAATGGAGGAAATGAGCGACTCATCAATTATATTATGCATGCACGGCGAAATTGCCAAACTGGATGCTGATAGTAATATTCTCTGGAGAAAGACCATTCAAAGACCCCGCGATATTCTTGAACTGGATAATGGGGACTATCTCCTGGCAGCAGGATACGGGAATCTCGGCGATTATGCCGGCTATTTGCATAAATTCAATGCAGATGATTCTCTGCTCTGGAGCAGAGAATATGAAATGAACTCAAATTACAATGAATTCGGATATATTATTCAGACACCTGACAGCAATTTTCTCCTGGCAGGTGTGGATGGTAGTGATCTCTGGCTGGTTAAAGTAGATGAAGCCGGTGATACCCTATGGACCAATGTATCATTCAGTTTAATGTGGCCCAGTTTTTTTGTGCGGGACAATCAGGGAATACTCTATGTTACAGATTCCTACAATACATTATTTATGGCAGACAGCAGCGGTTCTCTTATTGATTCAATGGTGTATGATTTCAGCCGTCTTAGAGATATGATTCAGTCATCCGATGGTTCGTTCCTGCTTGCCGGTCAAACCCGAATGCATGGACCGGGTACTCAAGGCAATTTCTACGGTGTCAATATAGGCGATATGATGCCTTCTGCATTTGACATTATACCGACAGCGGATAATTACCTGAGCGGCTCCCCTACACTGAATTGGCATTCTTCATCATCTTATGACACAATCATGTATGAGATAACAATCAATACACCGGTTGATACTGTGAGCCAGGCAGATACCTCGTACACAACTACGCTGAGTGACGGCATGTACACATGGTTTGTCACTGCAATTAACTCTTATGACTCCACTGTGCAGTCAGCAAGCATTGATACATTCATAATGGACAACTCTGCACCTCTAATGCTCTCAATGGATACACTGCCTGATACAAGTTACTCGGGTCCATTTACACTGAACTTTGAGGTGTCAGACACACTTGCAGGCATAGACAGCATGACACTCTTCTACCTGCTTCCTGAAAGCAAGGTGTCATGGGCTTCAACTGTGCCCTCGCATGTAAGCGGCAGTAATTATACAGCAGAGATACCTGCAGTTGCAAAGAAAGGCATAGTGTACTATTACTTTGAGATGGCGGATAATGCCCGGCCGTCCAATACAGTGCGCTATCCAGGAGGCATGGAACTCTACTCATTTGAGGTTACGGGTCTTACAGGTATTGAGAGCGGAAATATTCAGTACTCCCTCAATATAAAACAGATAGACAATACATCCATTGAAATGACACTGCCCTCTGAGAGCCCTGTCAGCATAAAGGTCTATGATGCATCAGGCAGAATGGTTACAGGCAGAGCGATGAATATGTCAGCAGGTAAACACAAAGTCAACCTCAATATCAATCCGGGTGTTTATTTTGTAAGGATATCAAGCAGATTCGGTGATGAGAGCAGGAAGATGGTCAGGGTAAGATGAGCAACCCTAATCGTTTTGCGTGGTGCGTACATGAGAGCGAGTAGATCGTGTAGAACGGGTAGAACGAATAGTAGAAGAAGGTAAAAGGTAAAAGGTAAAAGAAGAGAGGCCGTGCGTTTCGCGCGGTTCGTGCGAATTCGTGCGGTTCGTATATGTGAATTGCAGCCAAGCTGCTCACGTACAACGGTACTTTCGTGTGATACGTGTGTCACGTGTGACTCGTGTGATTCGCTAAGAGAGAGAAAAGAGAGAACGGGAAACGCATAAGGCGTCACGAAAGTATGTAGGGGTTCAACAATTCATCCTTCTTCTATTTCAGTATAGTTATTTGCTGGGTGTGGAGGGTATAAAAGTTGATAGTTAATGGTTAATAGTTTATGATCAGGGAAACTCAGGAATCCGGATTCAAATTAATATTTTTTACTGTTAATCATCTCACTATTATGGACTTGCCCATAACCCTGTTCTTATTATCTAATATGAAATAGATACCGGATTTGTCCGGGGTGTATTGGGTTATCCCTTTCTTTGCTTCAATGTGCTTAACCACTCTGCCTGTTATATCTGTTATTTGATAGGTGTAGCTGTTGTTTGTGTTGTTTTTGATCTGTATGGAGTTAAAAGTCAGGTTAATAGTGGGTAGTTGATGCTCAATGGCCGGATAACTGTTTATTCCTGTTGGTCCGAAGGAGCCTGTGATTATTGTATTGTCTGTTAGGTATGAG
>JAWOBN010000098.1:0-63314 GCA_046484245.1 bacterium
CTGCTTCCTTCTCAAATTCCTGTATGAATACTTGTCCTATGATCTTCCTCTTCTTCTCCGGGTCTGTAACACCAGCAAGTGCATCAATGAATCTGTCTGAAGCATCTATCAGTTCAATATCCAGACCTGTCTTCTCCCTGAGGAGTTCAACTGTCTTCTCGCCCTCTCTATATCTGAGGAGGCCTGTGTCAATCATAAAACACTTGAGGCGCTCTCCTGCTGCCCTGTGCACCATCTCGGTTGCAACAGTGGAATCCACACCCCCGGATATACCTGATATGATATTGCCTTCAGGGTAGCGGTCTTTTATCTCCTCTATCTTCTTCTTGACAAAACTCTCCGGTGACCATGATGCTCTGCAGTCACATATCCTGTGGACAAAATTGCTCAGCATCTGCCTGCCGTGGACAGTATGCACCACTTCGGGATGAAACTGCAGTCCGTATATGTTTTTTTCACTATTATAAACAGCCCCTGCCTCTGTATTCTCGCTTCTGCCTATTATTTCAAATCCTGAAGGGACCTGTGTAACGCGGTCTGAATGAGACATCCACACAATGGAATTATCAGGGATACTGTCAAAAAGCGGATTATCTGTTTTCATATCCAGTGCAGCCCTGCCATACTCCCTCTTATTGCTCTTTTCAACAGACCCGTCCATTTTATAAGCCATGATCTGCATGCCGTAGCATATACCCAGCACAGGGATATCCTTCTTGAATATATCCGGGGATATATCCGGCGCATTACTGTCATACACACTGGCTGGCCCGCCTGAGAGGACTATGCCCTTTGTCCTGCTTGTAATTGACTGAACTGCCTTTGAGGGCGGCACTATAACAGAATACACGCCTGATTCCCTGATGCGCCTTGCTATTAACTGCGTGTACTGTGAACCAAAGTCCACTATTACAATATGTTCCATTTTCATTGTGTTAATTGCCTCACTGCTTCACTAAGATTTTGATGTTTGAAGAAATATGAACCTGTGACAAGCCACTGAGCTCCTGCACTGACTGCCTCTTTTGCAGTTTCGCTGTTTATGCCCCCGTCTATTTCAATACTGAAATTTAATTTATCCTGCTTCTTCTTGAGATACCTAACCTTTTCAAGAACCCCGCTGATAAATGACTGTCCTGCAAATCCGGGATTGACTGACATGACAAGCACATAATCAATTACTGGAAGATAGGGCTCAACTGTTTTGATATCAGTAGGCGGATTGACTGCAAGACCGGGTTTTACTCCCCTTGAAGATATGTGTTCTATGAGTTTGCGCGGGTCTGAGACTGTCTCAATGTGAAAGGAAATGTAACTGACACCAGCATCAATGAAATCATCCGCGTATTTTTCAGGGTCAGCTATCATCAGATGCGCGTCCAGTTTCTTATCAGTGCACTTTTTTATTGTCTTTATCACCTTGGGCCCGAATGTGATATTCTCAACAAAATTGCCGTCCATTACATCAAGATGGAGCATATCAATGCTCCCGGGCAGTTTCTTCATTTCACTCTCAATGCATGAGAAATCCATTGAAAGAACTGAGGGCACTACCTTGACGCTATTCATAATTGAATACCGGTATGCCCACTGTGAGATTTATTGTATCACCCTTCAAGACCCAGACACCGCTGTCAGGCGACTGCATGATAACAGTGGGTCTGTCATAATCACCCGGCTGCTCTATGAATTCACCTATATGTATGTCATTTCTGCGCGCCAATGCCTGTGCTGAATCAGGCGACATTGCAATGAATGACGGGAGATTCACATAATCACTCTTATTGCCCCTGCTGACATACAGTATCACACCGCTTCCCTTTGTTGCTATTGTACCGCTCGGGGGATTGGTGTTTATTGCATTATTCTCCGATATATCGCCTGAGAATGAATACACTGTGTCCTTCACAGTAAACCCATTATTCTCTATCAGTGAGACCGCATCATTAATAAAGAGATTGCGCACAGTAGGCACAATCAGTTTCTCCGCACCCTTGGATATCACTATCTCTATTGTCTTTGAGAACTTGACCTTTGTATTGGGAAGGGGGGTCTGCGATACAATGACGGATTGATCTATCTTATCAGAGTATATCTCATCACTGACACTGATTGAAAGGCCCTCTCTCTTTATAATCCTGCTTGCCTCATTTATATGCATGCCTGTGATGTCGGGTATCACTATCTCCGAGCCGGAGCGTATAATCCACGGCATCACAATGTAATTGGCAATAATGAATCCGGCAATCACTGAGAGTAATGCTGCACTGATAATAATGAGAGCCATCTTTGAACCGAAATTATCTATATTGAATTTCGGCCTGAAGAATTGCTTCCTGTCTTTTTTATCTATCTGCCTTCCACGTTCAGCCATATTTCCACACCGCTTCCTTTCTTGACTTTTGTTCCTGATTTGGGCTGCTGCCTGATAACTATATCAAAGGGATACTCCACATTTGTCGTATAGTGGGTCTGTTCAACATACAGCCCCGCATTCTTTATCTTTGTAATTGCAGATGACCTTGATGACCTGTAAACATCAGGTACAGTAACAGAGCCCACGCCCTGCGATACATATATATCAACTGATGAGCCTTCGGCAATAACTGTTCCGCTCTCCGGTTTTGTCCGTATCACTGCATCTGCCGGATACTTGTCATTATCAATATACTCCACACTGCCTATCTGCAGGCCCTTGGCAATAATATCACGCTGCACATCATCTATATTGAGACCGGCATAATGAGGGAGAGTGATATTCTCAGGTGTTTCCGGCTCCTCTTTTGTCTCAACAGGATCTTCCTCTTCCATTGCAGGACCGGCACTTATTATGACATTTATAACACTGTTCTTCTCAACCTCAGCACCTGCCATTGGTGACTGGGAGAGTATCTTGCCTTTGCTCTCATCAGAGACCTTCTCTGATTCTATAAAAACAGGAAGCCCCTTGTTCATTGCAATGATCTTTGCCCTGTCAATATTGAGGCCCTCCAGCTGGGGCACTTCAATCTTACTGTCTGCCTGTTCATTGGAGAGAAAACCGATATTGGGAACAACAAACAGAATCATTACAAAAACAACAATTAATGATACAAATAGTGAGGTAAGAAAGGATATCCAGAATGTCTTTGCAGTATTGTCATACATTTACGCCTCCTCTTTTATTAATATTGCCCCATATGCGCCATTATGGGGATTGCCGAAAGTGAAATATTCACTCTGCAATTTATAGTTATCATGTCTCTGAAGAAACATCTCTGTTATCTCCTGATTCTCCTCAGAGAAAATTGAGCATGTTATATAGAATATCATACCATTCTCTTTTACAAATTCATCCGCCTTTTCAAGCAGTGATGTCTGCAGCCGCCTCAGGGGACCTATCTTCTTTCTGTAATTGTACTTCACATCAGGGTTTTTCCTGATTGTCCCTGTTGCAGTACAGGGTGCGTCCACAATAACAAGATCAAAGACCTTCTTGAGATTCAATGAGAGCATGTCACAGACGCGTGTCTCAATATTGAGATTCATTCTCCGTGCATTTTTGTCAATAAGAGCAGTGCGGTCCGGATTCCTGTCAACAGCAGTGACAGATGCTTCAGGGTATAAGCTCTTTACAAGCACACTCTTGCCTCCGGGTGCTGCGCAGCAGTCCAGTACAGAATGTATATTGCCTTCAAGCATTCTGAACATATCAGTATAGACCGGGTCAATGATGTATTCATCACTGGTCAGTTCATAATCATCTCCGGGCTCTCTTGTCTCATGGGTCTTTATATTGTATATGACAGCATTGTAATGACTATTATAGAACTGAGTAAGGTCTGCTGCACCCTCAAATCCATTATGCTTGATGAGGTAATCAATAAAATGATGGGGGAATGAGTATTTCACTGAGAGTTCCTTCTTGTTATTGCCCGGCGGAAGGGAGAGTTTATCCCTGTTCCGTGTGAATTCCCGCAATGCCCAGTTTACAAAACCCTTTGCACGCTTGTCAGTGCTCTCCGCAAGCTCCACTGCCTCATTGACAACAGCATAATCCTTCTTCTTCATAAAGTGCATCTGATATATGCTCATTCTCAGATTATCGCGTGTCTTTGATGATGCATTTGTTATGGACTGTCCTGTTGCCTCTTTGAAGAAATGGTCAATGAGCAGCTTATGCCTCACAGTGCCGTAGGTTATTTCCTTCACTGTATTGGTCTTGAGCCTGTTCAGGGGAATGGTCTGACTGTCAAAGATCTCTTTGAGGCTCCTGCCGGAGAATGTCTTGTGTATTATATTGTAAGCAATCAGTCTTTCTTCTTCCAATCCGTCCTGTCCCCGCTGTCTCTCAGTTCAATGTTTTCAGATGCCAGTGTGTCCCTTATAAAATCCGCTATATCATAATTGCCCGCTTTCCTGGCTCTGTTTCTCGCTTCAATGAGCATATCAATATATACACCTGCATCAGCATTAATATCATTCTCTGTTTCTACCGGAAGTCCTATCTTGTCTGTCATTACAGCAATTGTCTTCCTCATTACATCTTCATTTTTGCCTGCATTGACACTCCTTACAGCATCAAATATCACTTTCAGTGCACGGGGTGTATTGAAATCATCATAGAGCTCTTCTGTCATTGCCTGCACCATGTCACTGTCAGGACTCTCCGCACACTGCCCGTCCATTGCATTGCTTATTGAATTATATGCACTGCGCGCCTCATTGAGCCTCTCTGATGAGAATTCTATTGTCTTTCTGTAATGCGTCTTGTAGAGATAGAGACGCAGAACTGCGGGGCTGTATTCCTTGAGCAGCCGGGACATCTCAAAAACATTGCCTATAGATTTGGACATCTTCTCACCCTTCATATTGACCATTCCATTATGAATCCAGTACCGGGCAAATTCCCTGCCTGTCGCGCATTCGCTCTGGGCAATCTCATTTTCATGATGGGGGAAAATGAGGTCCTCGCCCCCTGTGTGTATATCAAATGTCTCACCGAGATAATGCATGCTCATTGCAGAGCATTCAACATGCCATCCGGGTCTGCCCCTGCCGAATGGTGAATGCCAGTACGGCTCGCCTGCTGTATGCTTCTTCCACAATGCAAAATCAAAGGGGTGTTTCTTGCCTTCTGCCATTTCAACCCTTTTGGCCTCAATGAGGTCCTCGGTTTTTTTACCGGAGAGCTTGCCGTAATCACTGTCAGATGATACAGAAAAATACACATTGCCGTCAGCATTATACGCATAACCCTCATCAATGAGTTTCTCTATTATCTCTATGATCTCCTGTATATGGCCCGTTGCCCTGGGATAGTATGTGAATGGCTCTATATTCATCTCTTCCATTGCACTGAGATACAGTCTCATATTGTCCTCAGCTATCTTCCTGTAATCATCACCTGTCTCTGTCATCTTTTCAATCAGTTTATCATCAATATCAGTGAAATTATAAACACTCCTCACTTTGAATCCCGCTTCTTTCAGTGTGCGCCTTACTGTGTCTGCTGTTACTGCTGCTCTCATATGACCTATATGGGGTCTGCCCTGCACTGTCGCACCGCAGGAGTAGAGTGATACACTGTCTTTTTTAAGGGGTTTGAATTCCTGCTTCTGCTTTGTCAGAGTATTGAAAATCCTTATCAATCATCCTCCTTTTTCATCAGAACAGCTGTAAAATCACCCTGACAGACGACCTTACCGTCAACATACGCTTTGCCCTCAATCTTCAGCACATTGTTCTTGCTTGATACAAGTTTGCACTTATTTATGAGCACATCACCGGGTCTTACCGGTCTCTTGAATTTCACATTGTTTATTCTGGCAAAATACGGTACATAATCATCCCGATTATCCAGTTCATTGACAAGGAATACTGCGCCTGTCTGAGCCAGTGATTCAATGATAAGCACACCCGGCATTATGGGGTGACCGGGGAAATGCCCCTGAAAGAACGGTTCATTAATTGTAACGCATTTACGGCCCGTCACCTCTGTGTCTGAATAGCTTTCAATCCTGTCTATGAGGAGAAAGGGATATCTGTGGGGAAGCAGTTCCATTATTCTGAATATATCTATATCTTTTGTCATTTTCCCTCCTCCATAAGTTTTTTTATCTCTGTAATTATTTCACTGACCTTGTTTTCAAAATCCATGTCACCGTCTGCCTCTTTTTCAATATCCTTGAGCAGTGTTCTTTTCCTGACATCCAGCACTTCCACCTTCATGATGATTCTGCTTCCTGACATGGACACACTGCCTGAAACAGCATAGTCAGCCTCAAGTTCAGTGGCATAATTTATCCTGTCCTGTATTGTCATATCCTCTATGTCTGTCACACCCCTGCTTTGAAGGAGTGCATTTACCTCTCTTATGCTCACTGCTTCAGTTTTATTCTCAACCTGAAGATTCTTGTAGAGATTGGTCGCCAGCTTGATATGATACTGTTCATTCCTCGTTTCCTTATCCTCTGCAATGAAATCATAAACAATATAGTCCCTGACCTTCTGCACAGGCACAAAGAATTCCTTATTGAGTTCTTCAATGACCCTCTCTGTCAGGTTATTCTCGGGAGTTATGTATATGACATTGCCCTCGGAAATATCAAATATCGCATCATAGCTCTCAGCTTCGGCAATCTCCTTCAATGCCTCATTGAGCTTCTCAATAACAGGTGTGAGCATCTGGCTGTTTATTGTCGTTGCCTTGCCGTTCTCCCCCCATATTGTCTCTATGAAATCATTGAGTTTATCCCTCTTCTTGTTGATTGCATCCCTCTTTCTTATCTTGGCTTCTTCAGAGAGCATGGGGGCTTCATTCTCATACTCGCTTTCCAGTTTTATTATTTCATTCTCCATCTGGGTTATCTCTTCCTTCCACTGATTCATCTCTTTGGATATATTCTTGTTGATATCCTCCATGCCCTTATACTCATTGAATATCTGCCGGCTGTTTATGTATCCTATTTTGGACTGCCCCGCAAGTGCGACTGCAAACAATGGTATGAGAATCAGTATATAGAGTTTCTTCATAATAACCACCTTAGAATGTTGTTCCTATCTGGAAATGCGGTTCCCATCTCTGGCCGCCTGCATGACGCGTGTCAGTGAATCCGTATCCCAGGTCAATACCGAGAATACCCATCATGGGTATTTCCATGCGCACACCGAGACCCGCACCCTGATAGAGGGGTTTGAAATTACTGCTGTATGCCTCAGTCATATTCTCCCAGGCATTGCCGATATCATAGAATGCCAGTATATACGCCTGTTCATTGAGCTTCATCCTCAGTTCAACATTGGCAAGCAGGGCGCCCCTGCCGCCTATACAATATGAATCCAGGTAGGGTCCTACTCCCCTGTCATAATATCCCCTCAGTCCCCAGTAGCCGACACCGCCGAGGCGGAATCTCTCTGACAGAGGCACAGTATTGGGATCAGAGTATCCGTCAACAACACCGAATGACATTCTTGTCATGAGCACGAATTCCCACGGGAGATTCTGATAATGCCTGACATCACCGCTTATCTTCCAGTAATCTATCTGACCGCCCAGCACACTGCCTGCAAAATTGAGATAGAGTCCGGTAAGCTGCCCTGCAGTGGGATAGAGTGAATGATTTCTCGTGTCCCTCACAATTGACGGGGATAATTCGGAGAGCATTTTGGGATCACCGAGCTGATCCTGTATCCAGGGGTCAAGGAACTGCACAGCAGTTGTATCAGTATAGAGATGGACATTCTCCAGTTTGTATGTGAGATATATCTTTGTGGAGAATCTCTCAGACAGTGTGTATCCTGTTCTTATCTTTCCTCCTGCCCTTCTGTCATTGTAATATGTATAGTCCTTTGTAATATAGTAGCCGTCAAGGCCCACGAGAACAGGATAGCCCATCAGATACGGTTCAGTGAATGAGCCATTGAAATTCGTTATTCTCTGACCCTTCTCAAAAAGTATGCTTGATGAAACACCCTTGCCCATAATATTGTTGAGTCCGACTTTGAGATTACCTGTAATTCCGTCAACCTGATTATACTGGGCTCCTATATTGAATTGTCCTGTTTCCTTTTCCGCAACCTCAAATTCAATATCCACCATTCCCTCTTCCCGCAGGGGCCGGGGATTTATCATGACATTCTCCAGCAGTCCCGACCTGTAGAGATTATCGCTTGACATGACAACTTCATTCCTTCTGAATATATTGCCCGGACGCGCAAGTATCTCCCGTCTTATGACCCTGTCCTCTGTCTTCTCATTGCCCAGTATGTCAATAAATCTCACAATTGCCTGTTTATTCTCTATTATATTGAGATGATAATCAATAACCGAATCAGCCCTCTCCTCCTGGGGCTCAACAGAAACATATATATAGCCGTTATTCATGTAATACTCGTAAATCCTCCCGACCATTTCATCAAGTGTATTCTTATTGAATTCAGTCATGGGTCTTATGGATATAAAATGCTCAATGATCCTGTCTTCAATTTCATCATTGCCTGAATAATCAAATGTCCCGAAGTAGTATTTATCACCCTGTGTCACATATATCTTGAGTGTGAGCCATTGCTTGTCATATGAGAGGTCCTTCACAACAGAGTCCAGTCTCGCATCAGGAAAACCGTTCTCCTTTATTGCAGCAACTATTGTCTGCTTGTCCTCTTCAAATTCCTTCTGCTTGAATATACCGTCCCTGAAGAGACCCTTTGATTTGATATTCATCCGGGATTTGATCTTATCATCAGTAATCCCCCAGTTGCCGAATACCTCAATATGCCTTATACGGACCTGTTTGTTCTCCTCCATGCGTATTATGAGGTCTGCCCGTGATTCAGCAATATCGCTTGTCTCAATATTGACTTCCGCATTGAGAAACCCTTTCTCCTCATAGAGCAGCTCTATCTTGTCCTTCATCTCAAAGAGCATATTGTCCGAAATGAAATTCCCCTCGCGCACATCAATCACATCTTCTATTTCATCATTCTTGACCGCCTTGTTGCCCTTTATCAGTATATTGTCAATCCTGCGGTTCTCTCTCACGGATATTATCAGCACATTGCCTGTGCCTTTTTCCTCAGCATATATCTCAACCTGCTCAAATATGCCTGTTGAGTACAGCTCTTTTATAGCCCTTTTTATTCTTTCCGGCTTAGGTGCCGGCCCCACATCAAGACCGGAGCGGTTTATGATATATTCCTTGGATGAATAATTATTGTTCTCAACTTGTATATCAACGATCCTCGCATCTTCAAGTGCAAAGATGCTGATTGTCATGATCATCAATACTGTAAGCAGTGTCAGGCGATACTTCAAATCTCCTCCTGTGTTTCTATTTTTTCTTCTTCTCTGTCCTCAACTTCTGTCTTCAGTTCATTATCCTCAACATAGATTGTGAGGAGTTTGTTCTTTCCGAAATCACTGTCAATAATGAGGTCTGTTATGAGTGACTCTATATTGGTCTCAATACTCCTGTCAACAACCCTTGCCCCGTACTCTTCACTGTAGTCCTGCTCTGTGAGGAATAGAGGCACCTCCGGGGTGTATTCTATACTGTAACCCTTCCGGACATACTTCTCCCCCATCTTATCAAGATGAGCCCTGAATATCTCTTCAATGGAGGTCTTGGAGAGTTTATTGAATACAATGACATTGTCCAGACGATTGAGAAATTCCGGGCGGAACTGCTTTTTGGTCTCTTCAAGCAGCCGTTCCCTCATCTTCTCGTCATATTCAGTGATTGAGCCGGAAAAACCGATATTCCTGTATTCACCGGGCTTGAATGTGCCCACATTGGATGTGAATATAACAATTGTATTGCGGAAATCCACCATTCTGTGGAATGAATCAGTAAGCTGGCCCTCTTCAAGCATCTGGAGGAATATATTATAGACCTTGGGATGCGCCTTCTCAATCTCATCAAAGAGCAGTAGTGAATAGGGGTTTCTTCTGACAAATTCAGTGAGACGCCCGCCTTCTTCATACCCCACAAATCCGGGGGGTGAACCTATCAGTTTGTCCACTTCATGCTCCAGTGAATATTCCGACATGTCAAAGCGCATGAATGAATCGGACTGGGAATAGAGATTCCTTGCCAGTTCCTTGGCTATGAATGTCTTCCCCACACCTGAAGGTCCTATAAAGAGCAGTGACATGCGGGGTTTGACAGAATCCTTGAGACCCATCATTGTCAATTTAAGAGACCGTGTTATCACATCAATAACATGTTTCTGCCCTACAATGGCTTTATTGAGATTGCTCTGCACATTGAGTATATCCTTCTTGCCCTCCACTGTCATCCTGTCAACAGGCACACCTGTCCAGAGTGAAATGACTTCCTTGACTATCTGTGTGTCAACAGTGAGCCTGTCCCTTGCTGAATTCTTCTCATCACTGAGTTTGTCAATCTCCTCCTGGATATCAAGCTGTTTATCTCTCATTTCACCTGCCTGAGAGTATTTGCCCATTGATGCATAGTATTCCTTCTTCTTCTTGGCTTCCTTCAATTCATCTTCAAGATTTCCCAGTTTCCTCGTCACACCCATTGAATAATGCATGCTTATCTTGGAGCCCGCTTCATCAATTACATCAATTGCCTTATCGGGCAGCACCCTGTCCGTGATATATGACTGTGAAAGTTTCACTGCATTTGCCAGAGCATCCTGCGTGTATTTGACATTATGGTAATTCTCGTATTTTGACTTTATCTTGGAAAGTATCACATGTGTCTGTTCCTCACTGAGCTCCTTTATATGCACTGTCTGGAAACGCCTTTCCAGTGCCCCGTCTTTTTCAATATAACGCCTGTATTCCTTGAGGGTTGTAGCGCCTATGGACTGGAATATGCCCCTTGAGAGCTGTGGTTTCAGCATATTTGCAGCATCCATTGAACCTTCGGCAGAACCTGTGCCTATGATATTATGCAGTTCATCAATGAACAGTATGATATCCTGATTGGTCTCCAGTTCCTTGACAAAGTTCTTCATCCTCTCCTCAAACTGCCCTCTGTACTTTGTTCCTGCAACCATCATGCCCATATCCAGTGAGAGCAGTCTCTTGTTCAGCAATACCCTCGGCACCTTTTTATTGACAATACGCATTGCAATTGCCTCAACAATTGCTGTCTTGCCCACACCCGGCTTGCCTATCAGTACGGGATTGTTCTTCTTCCTTCTCCCCAGTATCTGTATTATTCTCTGTATCTCATCCTCACGGCACAGTGCAGGGTCCAGTGCCCCTTCCCGTGCCTGCATGGTGAGGTCATTGCAGAGATAGTCGGCAACAGGCGTATTGCTGTCCGGGTTGAGTTCAATGATCCCGTCTTTCTTCGGTGTTATTTTCTTTTTCTTGAGCAGTGACATGAAGCTTGAATAATTGAACCCCGCTTCCTCAAATATCACTGCAATATCATCAAATTTCTTGCTTGCAAAGAGGGCTGCTATTACATGCTCGGGCTCAATGTATTTTGCCTGCAGACCGAGTGATATCTTCTTTGCCTGTGAGAAAAGCTCGCGTGTATTCTCCGATTCCGTTATATCAAATATCACAAGGGGGCTGGAATTCTTTGTTGTTTTCTTTACCCGGTTTTTGAGATTATCCCTCAAATCCCTCAATATCTGTTTTGACTGCCTCTGTGAGGATTTTATTATATAATCAGTGACCTTCAGATAGTCCTCAAAAACAATGCTCAGCACAATATCCTCGGGATGTATGATAAAACGGTTCAATGCCCTTGTCCTTTCCTCGCATTTGCGCATTATCAGTGTCATTGTTTTTGAAAAATTCATGCCCATGTTTTCTCCGTATTTAGTTTATATTATAATATATCAAATATTGCATAATAATCAACTCCAACCTGTATTTTTTAGAACTTGAACAGCACCCAGATGCCTGCTGAAATATTCATTCTCTCATCCCCTCTCTTGTTATCCGTTGTCTTGCTGAATGATGATGTTAAACCGCCTGTGACATTATTGGAGAAATTGTAATCAGCTTTGGGGCTTATTGACAGCATTGTCCTGTCCCCCAGTATATTATCATTGGTCATATCGTATTCATATGCCCTTGAATAGGACATATTGAGGGAGAAATTGATATTTGACTTGATCCTCACCTTTTTGAAAAAAGGTATATTTATGCCCGAGGGTTTAGAGAATGAATATGAGAGAGACAGATTATGGCTTTCATTGGAATTGCTTCTCACTGTTTCAATTGTGCCGTAACTGGAAGTGAGATTGTCAGTGAGTGAAAAACTGTAGTCAATACTGATATTCTTTTTAAGCATCATATTGAGGCCTATGAGGGGGGAATAACTCACTGAATTTATCTCCTTTTCAATCTGAATATCCGAAGGTCCCGAAACCGTAACATTCTTGTTGTAGCTGGACCTTGCTGTGAGTGACCTGATGAATTTGTCCAGACCGAAATAATCCTGAATACTCCTCAGTGAAACCGATACATTGGGCCACCGTGTATTCCTGTTGACATTTGTATTGTCCAGGTACCCTGTTCTTGTATATGAGGATGAAAATGTGGAATTGACGGATATTACGGAGACATTCATGCCTGAGGAAAGGGAATAGCTCTCTGACATTGTTCTGTTCACCTGAGTATAATCAGACAGACTGTTCCTGTTGACTGTGTCAGTAATACCGACCTGATAGTACCAGTGCGGTCTTCCGGCTGTATAGGAATATGAAGAGGAATTATTCCTGCCATAGGTATATGAGAGGGGATTGAAATAACCCGCCCCTTTCTCAATATATTTGGCAATCCAGGGAGGACTGCCTGCAATAAGCATTGAGTCTTTCTCCTCATCCCTCAATGAGCCTATAAGACGCAGTATTTTCGGATAGTCCAGATAACCGTTCACTGATAATCTTCCGCTGTTCTGCAGTGATGTGATTTTCGTTGAATCCGGAACAGTAATAGACCTGTAATTGGTATTGTCATTATATGATGAAGCAAGTGTGAGACTGTGCGTTATCCAGTCAAAGAAACGCGGATTATAGGATATATCCGTACTCTGCCTCTTTCCGATATCCCTGCCGAGAAAATCCAGATAACCTGAAGAACCCTCTATACCGGGGTCATTCATCCTCGTCTGGGAATAATTGAATGAGAGGGATTTGAACATACGGTAATTCAGTGAGAAATTCCTGTTCACACTGAAGACATCCCTCAGGGCAGTTCTTATGAATGAGGTACCACCCAGTGTATATGTCACTGAATGCGAATTATTGTATCCGAGATTGTATTTAACAGATGACGGCATATAATAGAAATCCATTTTCCCGAAAAGCTTCAGGGGATCGGGTTTTGGTGCAATGGAATAATTCATGGTCGCCGAATAACTCACAGTTGAATCTATCTTGTTGTATGTTCTTCTGTCAGACAAACCGATATTACCGCTCAATGACATATTGTCCAGACTGTAATGAATGAACGGATTGGTTGACACCTTGTTTCTTGACAATCTCAAACCGGATGACTGATTCTTGGCAAATGTTGAGTTTTCAGCAGTTTCATCCTCATCCATGTAATAATCCGAACCGATTTTATAGAGGGGATTATCAACACTCCTTGAATAATTGTAAGTAAGAGGCATATTGAGACCGAATGACTCGGGCATCAGCTTATTGATATTGACTGATGTATTGAATCTCAGATTGCGTGACTGGCGGCCTGAGCCCCTCTCATCATTCAGTGCATGGAAGAACGGGTCTCTGTATGTGCCTGACAGGCTTGCTGTGAGCAGCTCGGGAATGGTGAGGGAGGTGCTGACATCCCCTGCTGTCCCCGCTTCCCTTTTAGGCCCGTCAAGCATTATGTCATCAACCCATATCTCTGTTGATACTGTCCCTGAACTGTTATTCATCACCCGCATTTCAATATAGCCGATATTGGTCAATGAGGGTCTTCCCCTGTATGAATACATGCCTGAGGTGTATGTATTGAATGAATCAGAGTAATCCCTTTTCAGATTGACCAGTGAATCAAGGGTAATGCGGGGCATGTCCCACTGACTGTCCGGACTGATATGCACAGCATAGTAATTGAGCGAATCACCGCCCAGACGCAGCTCAAAGTCCAGTGAGTCACTCTCGGTTGACCGCACATAGAATGTCATCTCCCTGTATCTCTCCAGTGATATCCTACGCGTGAGATATCTGTAAACCCTTCCGCCTTCTGCAGGCAGCAGTGAATCACAGTACAGTACTATTGACTGCTCACTCTTCTCCTTGCCGTCAAGGTCATATCCGGGATTGAACGGGGGTTCATAATCCATATCCTTCTGATTATTCTTTGCACCGACATAGAATTTTTCCTCAGCAGAGTTTATTGTCTCAAAATTCTCCCATCTGTTTGATACAACAGACACCCTGTAGAGAGAGAGTGTATCCTTCCGGGCAATGCCTTCCCATACAATGCGCGCTGCCTTGATATATTTGAGGTCCGGATTGCCCACTGAATCCACTTCAGGCGCATTGAGGGGCACTCTGTACAATTTCCATCCTGATGAGGGATGCCTGTAAACAAGATGGGCATCAGCATTGAGGTCAATAGAGAATCTGTAGAGATCCTCCTCTGTATTGAGCCGCAGGTCCCCGTTCTTGTCCTCTGTATCAAGGATATTGTTCCCCTCTGTTCCATTGATCTTGGAATAATCATTGGGATTCTCGGATGAGTATTCATAATCATCATTACCGTCATCACCGGGCACATTGAGATCATCATCACCTGCAACACCGTCCAGACCGGTATCCTCATCACTGTCAAGCACACCATCCTGATTCTTGTCCTCTGTATTGAGAATTCCCTGACCTACCAGTTCTCCGTTCTTATCCCTTCTCAGCATATCCTCCGGTATATTCTTGCCTATATCCACAGTGAGTGTGCCATTATCACCCCTTACCCATACTTCAAGGAAACGCATGTCGGAGAGGTCAATGCCTGTCTTTGACATGAAGTTATTGAGGGAGACAAATGTATTTGTCTCATTCCCCGCCTGAGGGGTCATGACTATGTTCATTATACTGACATCACTTGATTTGTCCTGCAGGGGCAGCTGGTCATTGATATCACCCATAAGTTCCCTGTCATTATACCAGAAATAATTGTCTGAGAGATTGTCTGCCTGATATCCGGCTATCAGTGAGCCGAAGTACCAGAGTCTCCTCTCTGACGAGAGTGTGTTCTCATTGAGTATATTCTCCATATCCTCAATATACGCCTTGCCTGTTGTATTGGGATTGGGATAGGATATACCGGCTTTTGACACTACAGAGAAACGGGCAAGCTGCTGGGAATTGTATGTCGGAATCTTATTGACCAGATCACTGAGCAGATAAATATCCCTATTGTAGCTGAAGTCAAATTCCCCTGCCAATGCCTCCTGAGGCTCTTCTCCTATGCGCGGGTAATCCTCCAGATTGTACGACAATGTCCTGTAGAGCCAGTTGGTGTTGAAAGTGAGATTCTCCGTGGGATTGTAATCCATATGGAATCCGAGGAGATTCTTTGATGCCATTGAAAGAAATGGTGTGTACTGATAATCTATCTGTATATCGGCTTCAGGTGAATTGACTGCATCAGTGAGGAATGTCACTATACCGTATTCATAATCAATTGTGTAATCCTTGTCCCTTACCATTGTCTTACCGTTTACAGTGACCACCTCGGAGCCCTCCAGTATATTGAACCGGCCGAGTGAATAGACGGACTGCGAGCCCCTGTATGATATCTGAAGGTAATAGAGTCTCCCTATGTCAGAACCTGTTTCATTTGTATTGTATATTTCGGTTAGGGGGTCTTCAAGCCGCGAATCAGCAAATGGTTTGCTGTTGGGGAATATGATATATCCCCTGTTGAAATTGACATAATTATAATCAACAACACCGTCCTTGTTATTGTCCAGTCCCAGTATCTGGAGATACGGTGTTCCGTCTTCAAGCTCATAATCTTCACCGGATGAATTATTGACCTTCTTGATTGTCAGATTAAAGCTTTCAGGCACAATATTGCCTGCACTGAACATATAGACATTCTTCATCATATAATCCCATGTCGGTGAACCGGGGAAATCCTCCGGAAGCTTCAATCCTGACATTATCAGTGTATCCCCTGTTTCATACACAACATTACCGACAGTGTCCACTGTTCCGGAAGGTCTCTTGACAATATAACTCACACCGAGAACTTCCTGTATGTCAAGCTGACTCATCAGTTCAATGTATGTATTGCCCGGACCCATAACATAATCATTGTCTTCACCTGCAGTAAGTTCATTGAAATAACCCGTATAGATAATTGAATCAGTGCCCGGTGCTGTTATCTGTCCGGGTACTGCGCCGTCTGCCTCATTATTATAGCCATTGGCATCATCCATATATAGTTTTAACTGAATCAGTGAATCAGATGAGGATATGCCTGATGCAAAGAAACGGTTCTTTGAGAATTCAAAATCATATCTCAGTATTGAGTCCGATTTTGTATTGCCCTCAAATGTGGAAGTATTGGATTCCCCTGTTTCCTTACTGGCAATTGCAGTGAAATTGACAGGTCCCAGCTGACCTGTTGTCTTCAGTCCGAACAGGCCCTTATGCTGAGGCGGGGCGCCTATGAGTTTCACGCCGGGCAGTGACAGATTGATGTCACCTGCCTCAACTGTGTGAATGATATCATCCTCAGGACCTGTGTACTGTATCTTTACTGTATTGTCACTCTCCCTGTCTGTCTGTGAATTGTGCTTGAGATTGACCTCAATCCTTTCACCCACAGTACCCCTCACATTGACAATGAGATGCTGAAACGGTTCAAGCTGGGGGAGCCAGGAATTGCCCTGCTGCTCTGATTCCACTTCATTGAGGTCTATTGTCTTGGTCCCATTGAACTCAATCCTCTCCGAGCCCTCCACAATAAGCTTGCTGCCTTCTCCGAGGAATGACTCCAGCTGCCCGAATTGCACCGGTATGTCAATATCGCCTATAAGACCTGTCTGACCCGATGTCTTTGCAATCTCCTCCATAAGCATGCGCCGGAACTGTTTTCTTATATAGCGGGACCGGTCTTTCAGGAGGTAATCTTCCAGAAGTGAAACAGAATCAATGCCTATGAGATAATCCTCAAAATATGTCTTGAAATAGACAGTATTATTCTCCCTGTTTATCTCAATCTTCTTCCGGATGCCGAATTTCTCGCGCGTGTAATTATCAAGTTTATTGAAGAATACACTGTTAAAATCGCCTATATCAGCATTGATTGAATATATTGCGGTAATTGCGGCAATGAATGCCATTATCCTTCTAAACATAAAAGGGTTTTCTGACTATAGCACCTGCCTTCTTACCATTTTTCCTCAATTTCCTTGAGTAATTCAGCTGCCTGACTGTCTTCCGGTCTCAGGTTGAGCCAGTCACCGAGAAGGTCCGTGAGAATATCCTTTGATGAATGCTGCATATAGAGAAATCCAATCACATTACCGAGCAGATTGGGATCCCTCATGAGAATTGATTTTGTATTCTCATACTTCCCGGACTCACCATTCATCTTGTAAATCCTCAATTTACCGGCATAACCTGCCGGCTCTTCGGGATTATTCTTCAGTATTGAATCATATATCTCTTCAGCCCTCTCATAATCACCCTTGCTGAAATAGATCTCAGAGAGCACTGCTGTCATTGTCGCTTTGTCCTGGGGATCATCCGAATTCCCCATTGCTTGTCTTATCTCCTCTTCTGCTTCTTCATACTCTCCCATTTCTATGAGAACCCTGGCAATATTCATTGTTACGGAATTCCTGTCATAGGTGTAGAATTTCCTGCCCTGTCTGAAATGCTCAACAGATTGTCTCAGTGAATCAATCTCCGAGTAATATATGCCGAGCTGAAGGAATCCGGCAGCATAATTGGTCATTATCCTGTCCACATTCTCATCAACATATATATCCTCATTGAGTATATAATCATAACTGTATTTTTCCCAGATATTCTCTTTTGTTGTTGCAACATCCACATTCCGCGGATACTTCCGGGCATTACTGTCTGAAGTGATCCTGTAGCCGAGTCCCTCCAGAATCAGATTCTCCGTGTATTTTGAACGCGCATCCTCTGAAACAGTGACGGAAAAATATATGTTTATTGAATCCGGCCTGTAATCAGTCAACACCTTTTCATTGAACTCATTCCTTGATGCATAGAGGAGGGATCTGGGTGTCTTCCTCCCTGTTGAATTCGTGTGAATAATATCCCTTATGACAATATCCCTTATCATCAGTATCTCATTGTTATTAAGGCGTACAGGCCTCAGCTGGTCTATCTCCCTCTCTGTCATACTTATCGGCACACCGAATGACTGCATCTGCTTTATATACCAGTCAACATTGAGCAGTGAGAGATTCACAACAAGCACGCCCTTTTTACCCGGTTCAAATGACCTGTAATCCCTTACAACCTGTTCAAACCACAGCGGATAGGTATCATTGTCTCCATTGGTGAATATTATTGAATTGGGTCTGGGTGTATTGAGCATATTCTTTGCATATTCATCAGCTATCCAGTTATTGCGCCTGTTTACATAGGAATTAATATTGGCAAAGAACGGTGAGACAGCTATGAGGATAACCAGTGCCAGCAGTATCCACTGCGGCAGTGTGAATAATCCGGGAGAGAACCTCTCCTTCAATTCCCCGGTTTTGCTTTTGAATGAAACAATAAGTTCCCTCAGTCCAAAGGCAAAGAATGCCATGAACATGAAATATGCGGGCATATAGAAATAATCCCTCTCCCTCACCTCTCTGGGCTGATGGGCAGCAACTGGGTCAGAAGGAGAATACTTCATATTGAGATATACAATGAGACCAACTGATAGGAGGAACAGTGTCATCATGATAAAAATGAATGTCTTCTTGTCCTTCTTGAAATGCGCATATATGCCGTATAGGCCTGTTGCAGTGAATATAGCCATGAGCAATGAGGGAATGATCCTCATCAGTGCTGTGGGGTCAGCAATCTCATTCCTGAAATAGCCGCCGAACTGCCATGTGTAATATTTGAAGAACATCTTGAATTGTTCAAAGAATGCGGCAAATGTACCAATGCCATTGTCTGTCTGTCTTGGCAATAGTACAAGAGGACCATACTGTTTCCTGTTGAACACATCCCACAAACCCCTGAATGTCGTGGGTGCTGCAATATTGATATAGGGATTTGCCCTTGCCCTGATTATGAGCATCAAATGCGGGCTCAGGCCCAGTATGGCAAGACCTATGTATATGCCGAGATATGTATATACCTTTCTGTAATTGACCTTGACATCCTTGGACATATAGTCGCATAGGGTCACGGATACTGCAGTGAGTATTGAACCCACAATAAACAGCATGAGGCTTTCCTTTGTAATTGCCAGATAGAGGAATGCAAAGAAGACAGAGAATGCAACAAGTGAAACAGAGAGGTCCTTGTGTTTCTTCCAGCCGACCCATACGAGGAATATCACTGCTCCCGGGAGCATCAGAAGCGGGGCAAGAGACATGCCGATTGAGAGCATTGCCAGATAAATGACAAGCATGACATATTTTTCCTCACTCTCCTCATTGAGTTTATCCCAGGCAACGAGCGTTATCCAGATAAGGAGCATTGTAATGCCTGTTGACGGTGCATACACCTCTGCTTCTACAGAGGTGAGCCATACGGAATAGAAGAATGAACCTGCCAGTGCTGCTGCAAATGCAGTGACTGAATTTATGATTCTTGTAGGGAGTTTGGGTTGGGGATTAATTCTGAGGAATAGTTTAATCAGTATTATGTACATGAACATTGCTGCTGCTGCACTGGATACTGCTGACATGAGATTGACCCTTACTGCTATCTCCTCAACAAAGAAGAAGAGCCGTATAAATAAATTCCCGATAAGAACCATGAGCGGTGTGCCCGGGGGATGGGGAACACCGAGAGAGTATGCTGTTGCAATGAATTCACCGCAGTCCCAGAACGGGAGAGTCGGTGTAATTGTATAAATATATCCCAGAAAAACTATTACAAATAATAATCCTGCTACAATTTTCTCATTCCTCTTTAGAGAATACATCTGTCCTCCTTTGATTATCTGTATTGAGGATTGGCAATCTTCCTCAGATCGGGTATATAGCCCGGTGTATTGATCATTAAGTTATATATTGTATTGTCTCTGTCGCGTTTTGTCAACATAGTAATGACATCAATATTGACAGCAAACTCATATGCACTCATGTATGTCCACCATGGGCTGTTGTATTCTTCAATGAGCTCTCTGTTGTATGACCAGTACAGATCCACCCCGGGGAGAAATCCGTAATATTTAAGGAGTGCAGTGCAGGTTCCGGTGATATTGGCAGTGAGGTCAATCACATCAAAGCCCTCATTTCTCTGATGCCCGTCCAGATATTCCTCAAGCAGTCCGAAACCTGTTACTATTAGAGAAGCACCGATAACAGACCAGTTGGACAGCCCGGGATTGTACTGGCCATTCACCAGTATTGAATATGTTTTGTCAAGTATTGTTGCTGCAGGTATGACAGGTATATATGAATATACAAGGTGCACTCCCCTGTCACAATGCGTGTACTGATTCTTCATATCCTCCCATGACCTGAAATGGAAATCAACAGCCTGGTCGGGTGATACATGCTGAGGACTGGTGAATTTTGCCCATCTGGATGCAAAATACTCTCTATAATCACCATTGGTTGCAATAACCAGTGCTGCTGAAGCAGCTGTTACAGGTATTGCAATTCTCATTATGTCGGATAAATGCTCATTGCTGTAAACAACCCTTTTACTGTCATCAAAATGCATGTTTGCAGCATTGCTGTTAACAAATAATGCAGCAATAAAGACAATTACGGTTAATTTACAAATAGAATTTGCTGATCTGTTTCTTGAGTGCAATGGTATCCACACCTCTGTTTAAATTACCCTTATGCGCAATGGTTATTGTTCTTCTCTCTTCAGACACCACTATGATAAAGGCATCTGTCTCCTCGGACAGACCGAGGGCTGCCCTGTGGCGGGTTCCGAGATTGATATCGGGAAGAGGGTTCTCGGACAGCGGCAGTATGCAGGCTGCAGCAGTGATCTTCTCATCCTTGATAATCACAGCACCATCGTGAAGCGGTGATTTCTTGGAGAATATTGACACGAGCAGTTCTGCATTGAGTTCAGCATCCAGTTCTATGCCGGTCATTGTGATATTCTTCAGACCGATTCTGCCCTCAAGCACTATCAGCGCACCAATGCCCCTGTCTGAAAGATTCTGCACAGAACGCACTATTCTGTCAATAAATGTCTTCCTGCTCTCCTCATAGAAATAACGGACTAACCTGGATTTCCCGAGCATGGTGAGTGCATTCCTGATCTCCGGCTGAAAGAGTATGACAAATGCTATTATCCATACTGTCTTGAGTGAATTGAGAAGCCAGGAGAGACCTGACAGATTGAATATATTGGCAAGGAATGTAATGAAGAAAATAACAAGCAGACCTATGAACATCTGCATTGCCCTTGTTCCCTTGATGAATTTGAGCAATTGATAAATGCCTATTGTTATTATGGCAATATCAACAACATCTATCAGTGTAAAACTGAACATCTCTCTATTTTCTCCACTGTCTTAAGTGCTAAAAAGTTTTCCTTTACATTATGCACACGGAATATCCGCGCACCATTCAAATATGCTGCTGTATTGGATACAGCAGACGGCAGAATCCGATTGTCCTTCTCCAGGCCCAGATACCTGCCTATATAACTCTTATTGGATGCACCGATAAGCACAGGTCTTTTCAGGGATTTGAGTACAGGTATTTTTGACAGTATTTCAAAATTATGGTCCACTGTCTTCCCGAATCCGATACCCGGGTCAATGGCAATACTCTTTATGTCCATGCCGCTCTCAGCGGCTTTTTTCAGTGAATTCTCCAGATAATCGGTTATCTCAAACATCAGATTGTCATATTGGGGATTGTCCTGCATATCACGCGGTGTGCCCTTTATATGCATTGCAACAGCAGACATTTCCTTGCGCGCAATTGTCTCAGCCATATTCTTGTCAAAATTGAACCCGCTTATATCATTTATTATATCAGCTCCTGCGTCACCTGCAGCAGAAGCGACCTCTGCTCTATATGTGTCCACTGATATGTAAATACCGGGGAATTTGCTGCGGATAGCCCTCAGTGCGGGCAATACCCTATCCAGTTCCTCCTTGATACTTATATTATCAGCACCGGGCCTTGTTGACTGTCCGCCTATGTCAATGATATCAGCACCCTCTTCAATCATCTTTCCGGTATGTCTTAAAACATCATCCGCACCGGAATGTTTGCCTCCGTCATAGAATGAATCAGGCGTGACATTGAGTATGCCCATTATGATAAATGGTTTACTGATAATATTTCCGCCCCTGACAGACCAATATGCTTCATTGTCCAGAATAGCCGTTATTTTCTCCATCATTGCGCTGAGAGAGAATGGCTGTGCCTTGAGTTTGGCTGCCATTTTCATTATCTGGGACCTGTTGCATATCATAACTGCATCAGAGAGCTTCTTTGAGCCTGATATCACATCCCTGTGTATGGCAACATCACCGCCTACAGAGAGTGCCTCCTGTTTGATTATATTGGCTGCCTCAATCCTGATATCCTTCAGATAGAAGACCGGTGCTTTTATCTTATTGTTGAGCAGGTCAATGCAGTATGAGTCAGCACCTGTTGCTTCAATATAGTCCCTGTACCTGTTGTCCTCAGCCCTCAGCATATAGATCTTCATATATTCTTCCTGCCTGCCCCTATGAGATTGAGTGCTTCCTGGCGTGTAATATCATTCTTCATTATGCCCCTTATAGCGGACGTTATAGTATATGTGCCCGGTTTCTTTATGCCTCTCATATATAAACAGAGCTGCTCTGCCTCCACAATGACAAATATGCCCCTGGGGTTGAGAAGCTTGACAAGTGTGTCTGCAATATCAGTTGTAAGACGTTCCTGTATCTGAGGTCTCTTGGACATTGTATCCACAACCTCAATGAGGTTGGAGAAACCGGTGATTTTATTGTTCTTGGGTATATAGGCAATATGCACAACCCCGTAGAATGGCAGGAGATGGTGCTCACACATTGAATAGAATGGTATATCCCTCAGTATAATCATCTCATCCTGATTCTTTGTCTCATAGAGCTTGATGTCTTTCTTCACATCCCTCGTCAGGCCCGAAAATATCTCACTGTACATGTCAGCAACCCTCTTGGGTGTATCCCTGAAATTGGGGCTGTCAAGATCTATGTCCAGCCCCTCCAGTATCATCTCCATGCCTCTCTTTATTTTCTCTTTATCTATCTTCTCCATCATTTTCTCCATCCGCTTTATCCGCTTCTTCTTCATTATTCTCTTCTTCTGACTCTTCATTCCCTTTTTCAGGTGCACTGACCTCTTCTTCAATTTCTTCTTCAATCTCTTCTTCAATAGGGGGCAGTTCCTTACCCTCAATTATCATATCTATCTCTTCCTGATTCAATGTCTCTCTTTCCAGTAATGCTTCCGCCATGCGTTCAAGTATATCCCTGTGCTCACCCAGTATCTTGCTTGCCTTGTTTAGTGCAGTATTGATTATTTCCTTTATCTCACTGTCTATAACAGATGCTGTCTCATCGGAATAATCCTTATGCTGGGATATCTCCCTGCCGAGGAATATATTGTCATTGGGATTTGCATATGAAAGCGGGCCCACCTTGTCGCTCATTCCCCACTCGCATACCATCTTGTGGGCTATTTTTGTTGCCCGTTCAATATCATTGCCTGCACCTGTTGTGACTGATTCCAGTATCAGTGTCTCAGCAGCCCTGCCGCCCAGAAGTGAAACTATCTGGTCAAGGAGATAATCCTTGGAATACATGTGTTTGTCATCCTCAGGGAGATACTGCGTGACTCCCAGTGCCCTGCCTCTGGGTATGACAGTAACCTTGTGAACACTGTCGGCATGGTCTGAGAACTTTGATGTTATCACATGGCCTGATTCATGATAGGCGCTTATTCTCTTCTCCTCATCGGATATTACTGCTGATTTCCTCTCAAGTCCCATTATGACCTTATCCTTTGCTTCCTCAAAATCCTCCATCTCCACCTGCTTCTTGTCCCTGCGGGCTGCCAGGAGTGCTGCCTCATTGACCATATTGGCAATATCAGCACCGACAAATCCCGGAGTGGATTTTGCAAGAATAATAAAGTCCACATCATCACTGAGTGGTATCTTCTCTGTATGTATTTCAAATATCTTCTCCCTGCCTTTGACATCAGGCCTGTTGACAATGACCCTTCTGTCAAATCTGCCCGGTCTTAAAAGAGCGGGGTCCAGTATATCGGGCCTGTTTGTGGCAGCCATTACTATGACACCCTCATTTGTATCAAAACCGTCCATTTCAACGAGCAATTGATTCAATGTCTGTTCCCTCTCATCATGCCCGCCGCCTATGCCTGCTCCGCGGTGTCTGCCCACTGCATCCAGTTCATCAATGAAGATTATTGAAGGAGAATTGGCTTTTGCCTTATTGAAGAGGTCCCTAACCCTTGAGGCGCCTACACCTACAAACATCTCAACAAAATCTGATCCCGAGATTGTGTAGAATGGTGTGCCGGCTTCACCTGCAACGGATTTTGCCAGCAGGGTCTTGCCTGTTCCCGGTGCGCCCATGAGGATTACACCCCTGGGTATCTTGCCTCCGAGCCGTGTGTATTTACCGGGATGTCTGAGGAAATCAACAATTTCACTGAGCTCAGCCTTTGCCTCCTTGACTCCTGCCACATCCTTGAATTTGACCTTGGGCATAAGCACCATCTTTGCCTTGGATTTACCGAAGCGGAATGCCTTGTTCTGACCTGATGACATCTGGCGGAATATGATAAACCAGAAGAATGCGAACATTGCTATGGGAAGCAGATAGGGCAGTACATTTGTCCAGAAACTGCCGGGCGGTTCAACGGATATCTCCACATCCATCTCCACCATTTCCCTTATCAATTCACTGTCTTCATAAGGTATGCGTGTTTTGAAGCCCTTCTCAGTGTCCCTGTATCTGCCTGAAATATCCTTTCCTGTTATTGTAACAGACTCAATTCTGCCTGCATTCAACTCTTTATTGAACTGGGAATATTCAATATCTTCATATTGATTATTGAATGATGAATAAACAATACTCACTACTATAAAAACAGCAATAAGGGATACCCAGATAAGTATTGACCTCCACTGGCTGCCCTCCGGTTTGAATCTTTTCATTATTCCTCCATTAAAATGCCCACATAGGGCAGATTCCTGTAATACTGTGCATGGTCAAGCCCGAAACCCACAACAAAATGATCTTCTATTTCAAAGCATGCATGATCGGGTATAAGTTCGGTTTTCCTCCTTGAGGGCTTATCCAGCAGTGTGATTATCTTGAGTGACTTCGGGTTATTGGCAAGCACCTTCTTTTTGAGGAATGACAGTGTTGTCCCTGTATCAATAATATCCTCCACAATAACCACATGCCTCTCTTCAATATTAATTGTAAGGTCCTCTTCAATACGGACAATACCTGAACTGACCTTCCGGCTGCCGTATGATGAAATGACCATAAAATCCACATTGAGCCGTATATCCATTTTGAGAAGCAGCCTGGATGCAAAGACGAATGCGCCTTTGAGTATCACAATGAATATGGGGTCTTTGCCCCTGTACTCATCATCCAGTTGGGAAGCAAGGCCGGTAATGGATTTATTCAGCTCATCTTCATCTATCAGTTTGCTTATCTTCTCTGACATAAATCTCCAGTATCTCCTTTTGACTGTTTATTCTGTATTTATCTGTTCTCCTGTATCCTGCAATCCACAGTATTTCATCTTTCTCATTGACTATCAGAGGAATTGAGCTCCTTCTCACAGCAGGTATCTTTCTATTCATCAAATACCGGCTTATTTTGACAGTACCGTCAAGACCGAATGGCCTGAACCTGTCTCCTGCTTGTCTCCGCCTCACTGTGAGACTTTTGAATGACTCGGAAGGCAGACAGACAGTATTAATGTCATCAAAATGCGGTGACTGAGTCCACCGGGCTGCAATAGTATAGTCGCCCCACCTGATCTCACTGCCCGGCTCCAGTTTTACTGCCTCCGGTTTTGCCTCTTCGACAATGGGGTCTGCAGTCACTGTCAGTCTGTTATAGTCCTTCATTACTGTAAATGGTTTAAACTGCTTAATGAGAGATTGTTTGCGTGACCGTGCAATTTTATCAATCTCACTTATTATTCCGCTGTTTAGATTGTAAAGATCATTCAGTGCATAATAGATAAGAATTTTTGATATTTTATTATTATATATGATTAACCGGTCAATATCAAGAATAATATCACCATGGCCTTGAGTTATGATATCATCTGCATACCGGCCTGCAAAGAATTCCATTGCTTCAGAGTACTGTTCAAGTATATCCAGTGTATCTGCAATACCCGGCAGTCCCCCTTCCATATATTCTTCCAGAACCGGAATTATATTATGTCTTATCCTGTTGCGGGCAAAGGACTCATCCCTGTTCGTCTTATCCGTGATATACTCTATCTCATTTCTGTCAAGCCAGTCAGTAATCTGGCTTTTGGTGAGGAACAGCAGGGGCTTGATGAATCTGTCCCTCTTGACCTTCATTGCAACAAGGCCGTTGAGCCCGCTTCCCCTCTCCATATTGATAAGAAAGGTCTCTATCCTGTCTGTCATATTATGGCCTGTAAGAACATAATCATAATTGAATTTCCTCATATCATGCTCAAAGAGCTCAAGCCGTTTATTGCGTGCAGCCATTTCAAATCCTACAGAAGCCGCTTGCTGAGACACCGGTATATTGTGTTTATAGAGGCTTAAAGCAATATCATGCTTTCTGCAGAAGTCACTGACAAATGACTCCTCACTGTCTGACTGAGGCCTTTCACAATGATTGAGATGCATTATCCTGAAAACCACATCACCCGACTGTCTCAGATGAAGCAGATAGTGAATCAGCAGCATTGAATCAGGACCGCCGGAGAATCCGGCAATAATCCTCTTTCCCTCTAATTCAATACTGTTATCTGCCAGAAAACGGCTTATTTTTTTAAACATGTGTATAATATAATATATAAGAGAGGTTAATCAAGACCATTATGCATTTTCTATTGTCTGGTTACTTTTTGCCTGACAGAGAAATAATACTGTCCGTAATCATCTCAGCACCTTCATTCACAGATGTCTTCTCAGTGTCTATAAGAATCTCCGGACTAAGGGGCTCCTCATAAGGTGAGCTGATGCCTGTGAAATATTCTATCTCCCCGTTTTCCGCTTTTGCGTATAATCCCTTGGGGTCGCGCTGTCTGCACACATCCAGAGATGCTTTCACATATACTTCAATGAATCTCCCTTCAGGCACCCGGGACCTTGCAAACTCCCGCGCCTCTCTGAATGGTGATATGAATGAGGCAAGTGTGATGATGCCTGCATCAGCCAGAAGTGCTGCCACTTCACTGATTCGTCTTATATTCTCATCCCTGTCCCGGGAGGAAAACCCCAGATCACTGTTCAGTCCATGCCTGATATTGTCACCATCAAGTCTGAATGTGAGAAAGCCCCTCTCATGCAATGCCTTCTCAACAGCTACAGCCAGTGTGGATTTGCCTGAGCCGGAGAGACCGGTGAACCAGACGACAATGCCCTTTTGACCGAGAAGCTCTTCCCTCTGCTCGCGTGTGATATGTCCTTTATGCCACTTAATATTCTTATCCATATTAATTATAATCAAAAATTACACCGTTTTCTATGAGCAGTCCTTCAATCCTCTCTACACTGTCTTCACTGTCCGGTGACAGGATTCTTATATCGGGTTCTATATCTGTTGTAATGTCATCACCCATCCATACAGTGAATACATTGTCACTCTCTGTTACTGTCTGTATCAGTTCAATCTCGTCACTGGTCAGTTCCAGTGCAGTGATAATGATTATCATGCCTGCATCCATCATAAGATATGCTATTTCACCCAGACGCCTGAGATGCTCTTTCTTGTCCTTCACCAGACCCTGTTCCTTTATATCAGCATCAACACCGTAAAGCACATTGCCCATACCCATATAATAGACCAGTTTGCCCTGAGAAAACAGCATTTTTTCAAGATTCCTTGCAATGACCTTTCTCCCGGAATTCTTCTTGCCTGTAATAAAAACAAGTGATGCTTTCTGATTGTACCGTCCTGCTCTTGATTTCTTGGTAATATCGGAGATTATCCATTTCTCATTTCTCGTAATAACCTTGTCTCTGACCCAGGATTGCCTGTCGGATATGACCTCCGGTATGATGCCGCCTCCCGATATCTCATAATTGTTCACAATGACAAACCTGCCTGTCATCTGATTGTTGTCTATGATATCATATGCGAGCTCCTTCTTGAGAGTCAATATACACTCTGCTACATCATGACGCTCCACCCTGTCTTTACTGGTGAAGGAGAGATCGGACGCATCAATGACCTTCTCAATACTCTCCACTGTAAACGGTATTTTCTGTGTCCCTAGTTTTATCATATACTCACGGTCTGTTTCCAGCGGGTCTTTGTCCAGCCAGAATATATTGGCTTTGATCCTTCTGGATATCTCCGGCATATCCTGATCAATCCTGCATGCAATATCACCTCTCTTGACATATATCTGCTCTGTGAGTGTAAACCCCGTGCTGTTGCCTGCCCTGTCACTGCCTTTCTTATCGCCATTGAAGTACTCTATTGTCTTCACAGTGCTCTTCTTGCCTGAAGGCATGAACATCAATGTATCATTGACATTGATAACACCTGTTTCAATCTTGCCTGCAATAATCCGCCTGTTGTCCCCGTCCCTGGTGAATTTATATACATCCTGCACAGGTATTCTCAGGGGCTTGTCTGTCTCAGGCAGTGATGCATCAAGTGAATCCAGGATATCTATTACAGTCATGCCTTCAAACCATTTCATATTGGACGAGGGTGCCACAATATTGTCACCCTTCAGACCGCTCACAGGTATGAAGATATCCGTTTCAATATTGATATCAGAGAGGAATGCCCTGTAATCTGACTCTATACTGTTGAATACATCGCGTGAATAATCCACAAGGTCCATTTTATTTATTATTACTGCAATTTGCTTGATACCCAGCATTGAAAGAAGATATCCGTGCCGTTTTGAATTCTCCTTTATGCCTTCATCAGCATCAATGACAAGCAGAGCAGCATCGGCATTTGAAGCACCTGTAACCATGTTCTTGAGGAATTCAATATGTCCGGGCGCATCCAGTATTGTGTACTGGCGTTTATCTGTTGAAAAGAATATGCGGGCTGAGTCAATTGTAATTCCCTGTGACTGTTCATCCTTCAATGCATCAAGCAGGAATGCATATTCAAATGGTCTTGAAGTCCGCCTGCAGTTTTCCCTGACCCTCTCCAGTTTGCCTTCAGGCAGTGAATCCGTATCTGCCAGCATTCTTCCTATGATAGTGCTTTTGCCGTGGTCAACATGCCCCACGATTGCGATTTTCATATCCCTGTTTTCTCTGCCGGTCATATATACCTCACATATATCCGTCTTTTCTTAATTCTTCCAGACCGCCCCCGTCTTCCTTGTCCTGTTCCCTGCCTGCCCGTTCGGCAATCCTTGACAATCTGCCTGTCTTGAGTTCAGCCACCACCTCTTCAACATTTGATGCAGTGGAATCTATGGGCATTGTGCAGGGTGCACAGCCCAGAGACCTGTATCTTCTGCCACTGCCCCTGTCAAAATATAGGGACACAACCGGTATGTTCTCTGACTCTATATACTCCCAAATATTTGTCTCTGTCCAGTCCAGAAGGGGATGAATCCTCACATGTGTGCCCGGCGCGAACTCTGTCTTGAACTGATTCCAGAATTCAGGGGGCTGATTTTCAATATTCCAGTCATTATTGACATCACGGGGCGAGAAGTATCTCTCTTTGGATCTGCTTCCCTCCTCATCAGACCGCACGCCTACTATAACACCTGTAAAAGGCTCTTTATTACTGTCAATCTCATATCTGTCTGCAGCATGATTGAATCTGTATCTGGGCCAGTCTCCGCTCAATGTATTCCTCAGTGCGTCTGTCTTGAGTTTCCTGCAGCACTCAAGATGCGTGGCATTGCCGTCCGGGAATGTCTCTTTATTCTGAAATGCTTTCTTATTCTGCCCGTATATCATATCAAGATGCCATTCCCTTGTGAGGCGGTCCCTGTATTCAATCATCTCCGGAATCTTGAACCCCGTGTCTATGTGTATCAGGGGGAAAGGCACGTGCCCGAAGAAAGCCTTTCTTGCAAGCCAGAGCATTACTGTTGAATCCTTGCCTATTGACCACAGCATGCAGAGGCTTTTGAAATTGCTGTATGCCTCTCTCAATATATAAACACTGTCATTCTCCAGTTTCTTCAAATGATTCATCCTAATCTCCGTTTACAATGAATTTATGATTTCGGTTTATTGCAAAGAATCCCTTTTTATTGACAACATCCTTGCGGTTGTAGAGCAGAGGCGTATTGTCAATCTGCCTGAATATACCTCCTGCCTCCTCCACAATACAGTGCATTGCGCATGTGTCCCATTCATTGGTCGGATTGTACCTCATGTATATATCAGCTTCACCTGATGCAACCATGCAGCCCTTCAGAGAACTGCCCGCCTGCCTCTTTGATGTAATATAACTGTCATTCTTTTCAATGAACTGACTTAGTTTTGCAGATGCATGGGACCGGCTCATTACGAGAATCAGGTCCTCCTGTTTGTCTGAAACATGGATGCGCCTGCTTCTTCCTCTATGCTGAATATATGCACCCTCACCTGTATGAGCCCAGTAGAGTTCTCCCTTTACAGGGGAATACACAACACCCAGAACAGGCTGCTTTTTATAAGCAAGTGCAATATTGACAGTAAACTCACCATTCTTCTTGACAAATTCCTTTGTTCCGTCAAGAGGGTCTATTATCCATACAGTATCCCTGTCAAGTCTGCTCTTGTCATCCCTCTTCTCTTCTGAAAGAATCCCGTGGTCAAATCTCCTTGATAATTCACTGACAATAATATCATTTGATTTCATATCCGCTTCAGTAAGCGGTGTCTTGTCATCCTTCAGTTCTACTGAGAAGTCACCTGTATAGATCTTCATTATCTCAGTACCGGCTTTCACTGCCAGTGATGCTGCTGCTTCAAGTTCATCATTGTATTTCATCAACACTCCTTAATATTCGTATCCGTATATGCCCGTCTCTCTGCTGCATATTCTTCTGAATGCATCCTTCTGTGCTTTATTCCACTTGTCATACTCCGGGAATGAATACGAGGCGGAAACATTCTTCGGTTTCTTAACCTTATCCATCCATACTGCTTTGTCAATAGTATGGCCTGTTATCATGCTTATTGTGTCACTGAAATATTCATAATCCGTCAGCATATCCTCAAATCTCACTGTTCTGTCCGCATATTTCCTTATATACTCATTCTCACTTCTCCAGTACCAGCATATGCGCTCAAACCTGTCCATCTCAGGCCATCTGTTATAATGGATATCACTTTTGTCCGGCCTGATGAATTTCGTAACCCCGTCATACCATTTCATTGTCTTGCGGTTCATCATGGACCTGACAACATCCCCGGGATCCCTGACAAGATGTAAAATTTTAGCATGCGGCATGAATTTCTTAAGTGAATGCGCATTGCGCCTCAATACGGAATTGACCTCTCCGTATGTATCTATATCCCTTCTGCTGTTCTTAAGATATATATAGGGCATACGCATGTATTTGATATAGTAATCAGAAACCCTTCTGCTCCTGAAGAATGCCTGATAGAACATATAATCCGGATAGAATTCATGTATGGATCCTATGGGCCGGGCAGTATCAATCAGTGATGCGAGGAATTTTGTCCCTGACCTGCCCATTGACAGAATGAAGAATAGATTCTTCTGATTGAACCATTCTTTCATTGCATTGCTATTAAGTATTATCATGTAGAATATATTAGCAAATATGCGCAATAAATCAATAGAAAGATAACCTGAATGTTAATCCCAATGAAAATGCCCATTTTGGGGTTCTTCTCCATTTTAGTTGGTGGATTTCCCTGGAAACGGCTGTTTAGCCTTTAATGCAAAGTATTGGATATATCTGTAACCGTAAGCATCGCCATTTATGAATTTTTTATTTGTTGCTTGCGTCTTCTTGTTGTACTGGCGCCGACAAGGGGTTAACAATGATTTAAATATTTATTACAAAAGTGCTTTCAGCATATGCTGTATTATGGATGTCATATTTCAAGGATCTTGGATAGTTTTACTCTTCCGGACTATGCAATTTCTGAACATTATACATCGTAAATCTAATTTCAACATCTGTACTTTTGCCCTTATTTTGTCAAAACTACCCTCCAAATCCCAGGGACATCCCTTTATATCTGCAACTTCTATGTTAAATTATCACTCAACTTATGATTCGCTGTTTTCTAATTAAAGTTATTGTATAACTTACAATTACTTAATTTTGTAAATTCTTGCAATTGTAAAGGGATGTCCCTGGGAATTGGATGTAATTTTGATCAGTTTATATATATATACTGTAAAATTATCAATACTCTTTTTTACAAAATACTATGTTTTTTTTCTAAGACCGGGTGTTGATTCTGTTGCTTCATCTCATAAAACCCACATAAAGCCCGTAAATAACAATGTTTTGAAACTGAAGGATACAGAATGGTTATCTAAAGTAATATCTATACTTACGAATAACTCATTAGTTAAATCAACAAAAACAACACCCGGTCTTTGTAAGTGGTATTTACTCAGGGGTTTATGAATGTGTCTTGTTGAATTGAAAACTGAAGGAGTTTCAGGCAGTAATTTGACAAAATGATAACAAGAAGTTCAAGTGAGCTCATTACCAATGCAACTGACTTGTATAGATGGATCTGCGTCTTTTTTTCTACACGGATTCTTCAATCTCTCTTTCAGTTTCTTTTTGAACTGCTGTTTTATTGAATTATCCAGGCTCTGCCATTCCTTCATAGCTTTTTCATCAAAATACAGCTCATAGGTCACTGATGCTTACCTTTAAGCTTTTGTTTCCTTCTTTCACCCTTGACTGCACCTCTTTACTTAGCCCATAGTCGTCCAATGCATCCATAATTCTTTCAAATAGTTTCCGCGGTACCAGATATGCACTCGGCTCATTATGATTCAGTATAACTGTCGGTTCATTTCCCGAGGATTCTATGACTTTACTCGGACTTTTTTTCAATTCACTTATACTGACTGTTTGTTCCGCACGCAATCTATTCATTTTCACCTCTTTTTAGTATTATATTTTATACTAATATTTATACTAATTATAATACTTTTTAATATCTTGTCAAGTGCTGCACGCTTTGCTACGGGAGGGTTGATAAGACCTCCCCTACAAACTTCCGCCTCTGCTTGTAATTCTATTCAGGGTTCAAATTGTTGAACCCCTACATACTTTCGTGATGCGTTTTTCGGTCTCTCATGGCCTCTCATCACAGAGCTGGTAGCTGGCAACCAGTGGCATACTCCTGTCTTACTACCCGTTCTATTCGCTCTAATTGGTCTACTCGTTCTGTATTTTATCGAATCACACGTGTCACACGTGACACACGTATCACACGAGGACTTGGTCGCGATTATACGGAGAGGCCGGGATTGGTTTAACAATACTCATTAAATTCGTATTATTATTCCGTCTCCTTGATTTGTTAATTGGGGGGATGCCGATAACCCTGCGGGTTCTGTGCTGCCGCACACGCTCGCTTTACTCGCTAAATCCCGGTCTCTCACTCGCTCTGCATTCAAACGTTGTACTTTGTACGTTGTACGTGAGCGACTCTGTCGCGATTATACGGAGAGGCCGGGATTTGAACCCGGGGTAAGGATTAATTTCCCTACAACGGATTAGCAATCCGCCGCCTTAAGCCACTCGGCCACCTCTCCATGAGAAATCATTATATCTGTAAAGTGACAGATGTCAACTGTTATCCGAAAAATGACAGGAGTATTCCTGCTGCAATAGCAGACCCTATTACTCCTGCAACATTGGGGCCCATTGCATGCATAAGCAGATGATTGTCAGGATCATTCTGCTTACCGACCATCTGTGATACCCTTGCTGCATTGGGGACAGCGGAAACACCTGCTGAACCTATAAGCGGGTTTATCTTCCTCTTGAGGAAAAGATTCATGAATTTTGCAAAAAGGACTCCTCCCACTGTCGCAACTGCAAAAGCAAGGACACCCAGGGCAAATATCTTTAAGGATTTTGTTGTCAAAAATATATCAGCTTGCGTCTTGGCTCCGACAGATATGCCTATCAGTATTGTGCATATATCAATAAGTGATGTTGAAGCTGTTTTAGCCAGACGGTCTGTCACACCGGATTCCTTCAGGAGATTTCCGAAGAAGAGCATGCCAAGAAGCGGAATTGAACCGGGTGTTATGAATGCACAGATAAGAAATGCTATAATGGGGAATGCGATCTTCTCTATTTTTTTCACATTGCGGGGTTTGGGCATTCTGATAAGGCGTTCTTTCCTTGTGGTGAGCATATTCATTATGGGCGGCTGGATAACAGGAACCATTGCCATGTATGAATAAGCGGCAATAGCAATGGGACCGAGTAATTTGGGAGCCAGTTTGGATGTGAGGAATATTGCAGTCGGTCCGTCCGCACCTCCGATTATTCCTATTGCACCGGATTCCGCGGGAGTGAAACCGAGATAGAATGCTCCTGCAAAAGTGGCGAATATGCCTATCTGGGCAGCTGCACCCAGGAGTACTGTCTTGGGATTGGTCAGCATTGTGGAGAAATCCGTCATTGCCCCAATCCCTAAAAATATCAGAGGCGGATAAAGTCCGTAAGCCACTCCCTGATAGATAATATTGAGGACACTGCCCTCCTCATATATGCCTATGTTCAAACCTGCTGCCTGCGGAATATTGCCTATAAGTATTCCGAATCCTATTGGAAGGAGCAGCAGCGGTTCATATTTCTTTTTGATTGCAAGTGTGATAAAGATAATGCCTACGGCAATCATTATCAGATACCGGTAATCAGCATTGTAAAAACCGGTGAAATGATAGAACTTGGTGAACATATCCATTGCTAACTCCCTATTTCCATCAGAATATCACCTTCCTGTACAGAATCATCCCTTTTCACCTTTATGCTTTTAACAGTACCGCTGTAGGGTGACTGTATGGAATTCTCCATTTTCATTGCTTCCATGATCAGTATGTCCTGCCCCTCACTCACTTCATCACCGACAGAAACCTTTACATCAAGAATAACACCCGGCAGTGGAGCCGGAACCCCTTTTATACCGGCGGGTTTTGTCTGAGTGCTTTTTTCAACAGTCTGCTTCCTGGCAGGCCTCTTCTTTTTCTTTACAGTACTGACTCCAAGCTGTTTGATATTAACATTGAAGTCCTTGCCATTCAGTTCAATCTCCGCAATATCCTTCTCAATACTTTTCACATTGACCTTATAGTCCTTGCCATTGATCGTAAAGATATACTCAGCCATAAACTATCTCCTCTTATTGAGTAACATGGGGTTTTTATCAGGATAACTGAATGTCAGCTTATTCTCTCTTTCAGAATAATAAAGGTCATACTCAATGGCAAGACCCAGAGATACTGCAAGGACCTCGTCATCATCCAGTTCAATATTCTTAAGCAATGCCTCATTGTAACTGTCATCACTCTCTTCAACAGCATTTTGTTCCCTTGTTATGCCTGCATGGGAAATGAATTTTAGAAAGTTGATAAACAGATTGAGCACAATAAGTCCCGAGAACACTGTTATCATGCCTACTAAAACCATTGGGCCGGGATTGTAATTCGCAGTCTGCAGTACAGTGATAAATTCCATAATTCCCTCTTATATCGGGATATTCCCGTGTTTTTTGTAAGGATTGCTGTCATTTTTGTTCTTCAATAATTCAAGGGATTTGATGATTTTGAAGCGCGTATATTTGGGTTCAATCACATCCTCTATATATCCCCTCAATGCTGCTGAATACGGATTGGCGAATTTCTCCCTGTATTCCTTTTCAAATTCCTCTTTCGCCTTTTCCTTATCATCAGCCTTCATGATCTCTTTTGCAAATATTATCTCCACAGCGCCCTTGGGTCCCATAACAGCTATCTCAGCTGTAGGCCATGCATAATTAATGTCTCCTCTTATATGCTTTGAAGACATAACGCAGTATGCTCCCCCGTAGGCCTTTCTCAGTATTATTGTCACTTTGGGCACAGTTGCCTCGGCAAATGCATACAACAGTTTGGCTCCTGATTTGATTATCCCGCCATGCTCCTGTTTTGTTCCAGGCAGAAAACCCGGCACATCCTCAAGAATAACAAGGGGTATATTGAATGCATCGCAGAAGCGCACAAACCGTGCACCCTTCTCGGATGAATTGATATCCAGTGTTCCTGCAAGTGCTTTGGGCTGATTGGCAACTATCCCCACAGACCTGCCGTTGAATCTCGCAAAACCAATCACCAGATTAGGTGCAAAATACGGCTGGACCTCCATGAAGTCATTGTTGTCCACCAGCAGATTGATAATATCCTTCACATCATACGGTTTATTGGGATCATCAGGCACTATTCTGTTGAGCTCCGGTTCCACCCTGTCATATGGATCATCTGTCTCCACAACAGGAGGTTTCTCCTCATTGCTCAATGGCAGGAAACTCATGAGACGCCTGACCTGTTCAAGCACCTCCTCGTCATTTTCATACATAAAATGAGACACACCTGATTTGGATGAATGCACGCCTGCCCCGCCAAGATCCTCGGTTGTAACTTCCTCATTGAGCACTGATTTCACAACCTTGGGTCCTGTAAGGAACATATAAGATGATTTCTTCACCATAAATACAAAATCAGTTATTGCAGGTGAATAGACAGCTCCGCCTGCACATGGACCCATGATAGCTGATATCTGAGGGATCACACCGGAATACATTACATTGCGGAGGAATATGTCGGCATAGCCTGCAAGTGATTCAATCCCCTCCTGTATTCTAGCACCACCCGAATCATTGAGACCTATGAGGGGCACCCTGTTCTTGGCAGCCATTTCCATGATCTTTACAATCTTCTCTGAAAATGTCTCGGAGAGCGAACCGCCGAAAACAGTAAAATCCTGTGAGAAAACATAGACCGGCCTGCCGTCTATTGTACCGTATCCTGTAACAACACCGTCACCGTAATACTTCTTCTTATCAATTCCGAAATTATTGCAGCGGTGCACGACAAGTGAATCAAATTCCTCAAATGAATTCTCATCAAGCAGTATGTCCAGTCTTTCCCGCGCAGTGAGTTTGCCCCTGCTGTGCTGCTTCTCAATCCTTGATTCACCGCCACCCTGCTGTGCCTTCTCCTTGAGTTTCTTTAATTTTAAGAGTTTCTTTTCTATACTCAATCCTGTCTCCTTTTTAATTTATTGAAACAAAACAACAGTGAACAAACATATACCTGTCAGTTCTCCAATTCCCTCTCTATTGTATACAGCACAATATCAGGCGAGAATGATTCAGAGTAGTAGTCGGGTGTATATATATCATTATTCAAAATATAATCCTTTGCTTTCTTGAAATACTCTCTTGCAGTACTCTGCTTATTCATCTTCCCGTATATTCTTCCGAGATAGTAAAGCGCATATACAAAATTGGGTTTAAGGGCAACCGCCTTCTTTAGATAACCCAGTGCAAGTGAATAATCCATCTTACTGAAGAAATACGACCCGAGAATAAAATGCGTATCATGGTCTGCCAGTCCGCCCTGTTTGAGTGTTCTCCCCATATACTGGATATTGAGAAGGTCATCTGTCCTTGTATAAGTAAGAAGCAGGAGCTTGTATATGTCACTCTTCTCCTCACCCTTTCTCAGCAGATTATGCAGTATGTTCTCCACTGCCTCATAGTCCTTATTCCTGAAATGTTCAAGTGCATCATTGAATTCTTTCCTCGCATTGTCCCCTTCACTATCCTTGATAAAGTAAACAAACCTGTCGCTTGCCTTGAACCGCAGGCCTGAATGAATGAACCGGGACGTATTTTTTTCCGGCATGATTATAATACCATTATCATCAAGCATCTCATTCATACCCCTGATTACTGATTTCTTGGCATCATCCCTGTAATGCCTGAATGGTTCATTGAACAGAATCATGTTAAACACAGACGGTTTGAATGGCATAGAGGCAATAGAACCACTGACAGGAAGATTATTCTGTTTAAATCTGTCATCAATACTGTAATGGCTCGTTTCATCATTGAATCTTTCAAGCTCTCTTACATTTGCCCTGATAAAATAGTCATGCTCCCATATACCCTTCCGGGATTTTACAAGCATCTCAACAGAGAGATTGAGATCAAAGAGTGTTACGGATTTGCCTGAAACTTTCTCTTCCATGAGATCCATCAGTATGAGAAGGGAATAATTGAACTGTCCCCTGTCATTGTTTATTGTGAGAATACTTATATCATTTCCGGGGAATTCACGGATTTTTTCAATAATAAACTGCTGATACTCCCTATTGTCAAAAAAGGGTCTACTTCTGGAGAGCAGACCCTCAATGATCTTTTCATCAGCATCATCCCTGTTTCTCCACTTATCAGCAAGAAATTCAATCTTTCTTTCAAGCACCGGAGAAATATCCAGAAGATAATCCTCACTCAATTTGGCAATTAATATATTAGCATCCATATAAAATACAATAATTTATTATTTAATTAAATAAATTATCATATTTTACATTATAATTCAAGTGCTATCTAAACCTTTTTTATTATTATCTGATTATTTTCATAACCAAGAGACACCCTGTCGCCTTTCTTGATATCACCGGCAATGATCTTTTCAGAAAGCGCATTCTCCACATCAGACTGTATCACGCGGTTAATGGGCCTTGCACCATACTGCGGTATGTATCCTTTATCAGCAATGAAATCAATAAGTGAATCCTCAAATTCAATCTCCAGTTCAAATTCCTTTGTCCTCTCTGCAAGATAAGAGAGCTGCAGTTCAACAATACTTCTGATCTGTTGTCTGCTGAGTGTTCTGAATACAATCATCTCGTCTATTCTGTTGATGAATTCCGGTTTGAAGTGATTCCTCACTGCATTCTCAATATTTGATTCAATGGCATCATAATCATCGGTGAAATCCGTTGAATGTGAACCTATATTGGATGTCATTATGAGTATTGTATTCCTGAAATCAACAACATGCCCCTGTGAGTCGGTGAGACGGCCGTCATCCATTACCTGGAGGAGCACATTGTACACCTCAGGATGGGCTTTTTCAATTTCATCCATCAGTATCACAGAGAATGGTTTTCTCCTGACAGGTTCAGTGAGCTGCCCGCCTTCACCATAACCCACATAACCGGGAGGAGCTCCAATAAGGCGCGACACTGAATATTTCTCCATATATTCACTCATATCAAGACGGACCATTGCATTCTCAGTATCAAACATGAATTGAGCCAATGCCTTGACCACCTCGGTCTTGCCGACACCTGTGGGTCCCACAAAAAGGAATGTGCCTATCGGTTTATCGGGATCCGAAAGACCTGCCCTGGCTCTTCTGATTGCATTGGATATTGTCTTGATTGCCCGGTCCTGCCCAATAACACGATCATGTATTCTCTCTTCCATATGAAGGAGTTTCCGGGATTCTGTCTCCAGCATACGGCTTACAGGAATACCTGTCCACTCAGAGACAATATCCGCTATGAGTTCACTGTCCACATCCTCATTGATATTGCTCTTCTTAAGCCATCTGTTCTTCTCCTTTTCAATCTCTGCTTTAAGTTCATCGGATTTCTTCTTGTATTCTGCTGCCTGTTCATAATCCTTTCTCTTCACTGATTTCTCGCCCATATCAATATATTCCTTCAGCTGTTTTTCCTTATCCTTGATATCAGAAGGCATTGAGAATATCTTTATCTTGAGCCTGGCTGCCGCCTCATCCATCAGGTCAACTGCCTTATCAGGGAGTTTCCTCTCAGTGAGATATCTGTGAGAGAGTTTTGCAGCCTGCTCAAGCGCTTCATCTGTTATCTTCACATTATGGTGCTTTTCATACTGGGGCCTCAGCCCCTTGAGGATCTCAATGGTAGTGGGTATGTCAGGTTCATTGATCATCACCGGCTGGAATCTTCTCTCCAGTGCACCGTCTTTTTCAATATGCTGCCTGTATTCATCCAGTGTTGTTGCCCCTATTGTCTGCATCTCACCCCTTGCAAGAGCCGGCTTCAGCATATTGGAGGCATCAACAGAGCCCTGCGCCTGGCCTGCTCCGACTATTGTATGGAGCTCATCTATAAAGAGGATTATCCTGCCTTTGGATGATGTTATCTCATTGATTATCAATTTGAGTCTCTGCTCAAATTCACCTCTGAACTGAGTGCCTGCAACAAGTGAACCTATATCAAGTCCGACAATTCTCCTCTCCTTGAGGTTCTCCGGAATATCACCATCAACAATCTTGGCAGCAAGGCCTTCAACAATAGCGGTCTTGCCGACACCGGGTTCACCAATGAGAACCGGATTGTTCTTTGTACGCCTTGAAAGTATCTGAATAGTCCTGTTTATCTCTTTAACCCTACCTATAACAGGGTCAAGCTTGCCGGAAGCAGCCATTTCAGTGAAATCGCGTGTATATTTCTTCAGGACATCATAATTCTTTTCTGCACCTTCACCTGTGACACGCTGACTGCCCCTTATTTCCTGCAATGCAGCATATACCTTTTCCTTGGTGACATTGTACCTCTCCAGTATTCTTTCAACAGGTTCCGATGAAATGTCAAACAATGCAATGAAGATATGCTCGGAACCGGCATACTCGTCCTTCATCCTCTCCCTCTCGGAATCAGAGAATTCAAAGAGCTGCTCTGTGTCATGTGTCATGTATATCTGATACTGGCCGCCATGCTCCACAGAGGGCAGGCGTTTGAGTTCCCTGTCAATATCACGGAGGAACATCTGCCTGTCAATACCGAGTTTCTCTATCAATGCATAGACACTGCCCTCCGGGTTCTGCGCCAGGCCCCTCAGAATATGGAGGGGCGTCAATTCAGTATGTTTATTGCTTCTTACGGATTTCTGTGCATCCATCAGGGCATCCTTAGCGCCCTGTGTCATCCTATCATAATCTATCATAAATATTTGCTCCTTTTTTAATAAAAATGTAATTTAATGCCTCATTTTGTCAAGTGTTATAGGTTTATTTCTCTTGACAATTCGGTGATTTATATATATATTTAACATTATGGATAAAAAACTCAAGGTACTGGTTGTAGATGATCAGGTGGTTTTTTCTGATACACTGAAGGAATCCCTGCAGTCACTGGGGTATAATGTTGAACAGGCATTCACAGGTGAAACAGCTCTTGATATAATACATGAGAGGAGGATCAATCTCATATTCCTTGATGTTTTCCTCCCGGATATAAGCGGGTTTGACCTGATAAAGAAGATTCAGAATGAAATCCCAGAGGTTGAGATCATTATCATGACTGCATATTCACAATCAGACTTTGTTAAACGGTCTGTTGAGCACGGGTCATATTTCCTTCCCAAACCATTCAGGATTGAGGATTTGACAGCTATACTCAATAAGATAGAATCCAAGACATTCCCTCTCAGACAGACAGGCACTGAAGTGTCAGACATTGAGAGAATACACTTTCATCTTGAAAGCAAAGCCAAAGCAGTTAATAAAGCCATTGAACTTGCTGATAAATACTCCGGTTCCTCATTCCCTGTTCTCATTCACGGTGAACAGGGCACAGGAAGGCAGACAATTGCCGAATACATTCATAATAAATCAAAGAGGAACAGTAATAATTTCATTACTGTTAACAGTAATGACCTGCCGGAAGATATCATTGAATTTCATTTATTCGGATACGAGAAGAATGCTTTCAAGGGAGCAATGAAGAGGAAGATAGGTATTATTGAATCAGCTGAGGGCGGGACACTCTTTATTGAGGACTTTGACAGACTGCCCTGCAGGGTGCAGCAGGAACTGCTTAGAATAATTGAAAGTAAGCATTTGAGGAGAATCGGCGGAAATCACGAGATTGATTTTGATGTGAGATTCATCGTATCCTCCACACTGTCTCTTGCTGATGTCAAAGATAATGAGAACTGCAATCTGGCTCTATTCAAGAAACTCAATACACTGTCCCTTGATATGCCGCCTCTGAGAAGAAGGAAGAAGGATATAATGAATCTCATAGCCGGCATACTGCAGAAATTCAATATTGATATTGACGATTTCCATATTGACAGTTCTGCTGAGAGCATTATCAAAAAATACAATTGGCCCGGCAATATATTTGAATTAGAGGATATTGTGACCCGTCTTATACTGATGTCCAATGGCGAGGGTATCTTTGTGGACAACCTTCCCATAAAGCTTATTGCCTATGAAGGCGGGCAGATAAAGAAGGATTATACATTGAAGGATATTGAACGCCAGCATATACTCAATACATTGATAAAGGTTGACGGCAATAAGGCAAAAGCAGCAAGGATTCTCGGTATTGACAGGAAGACACTGTACAGGAAAATTGAGAAATACGGACTCAATGAATACAAATAGGAGCAGTATTGGATAAAACAAGAATAGCCCTGCTTTCACAGGAAGAAAGACTCATCAAAGAGATGCAGAGTGAAAATAATACGGATATCTATTCCAATTATCTCAAACTGATAACTTCCATTATTATCAAGAAATATTCACTTGTCATACTGGATTCAATGCAGATGCCTTTTTTCAATGAACAGAAGATTATCAGTTCAATAAATGTTCTGTCAGGAAAGACCAAAATCATTTTCATTGCAAGAGACAATGACCCTGACCTCATTGCCCGTATTCATGACAGGAACAATATTGCATATACAATGCATTATCCTCTGAACTTCGCTCATCTGACAAGTATTGTAAGGCATATTATAAGTAGAGAAAATCAGTAAACAGGGAGATTGATATGAGAAATTCCCTGATCATCATTCCACTTGTCCTATTTTCTCTTATGCTCACGAGTCAGGGCAGGGAGAGATATGAGAGTGAAAATGCCTTTAATAAGGCAGAACTCCATATTGTCAGCAATAATCTTGATTTCTCCGATATTGACCCTGCAGAGGATTCCATTGTTATTCTCAATGGACTCATACTCTCTGTAAGGAGTGATTATGACTGGAAAATCACAGTATATGCTGAGGATGATTTTGTGTCGGATGAGGGATATGTGATACCTGCTGAGAATCTGCTCTTTTCAACCCGCCTTAATCCGTACAGGAGCATTGAAAAACACCCTGTCACAATTATCACAGGCAGAAGAACCCATAGGAGGAGTGAACAGATCATCATTGACTTCAAATTTGACCTCAAAGATTACAATACAGCAGGCATTTACTCAACAAAGCTCTATCTGGAACTTGAACCGGCACACTGATTCTTGATGATTATCCATATTTGTAAATTGTAAAGTTCAGTATTGACATATTTACGGTTTTTCATTATTATTAATATATTATAAAGAAATAAGTCATATAGGAGGTATTATGACAAGTAAACTGAAAACACTAATACTGATTCTTGCAATTGCTGCAATAACACTGCCTGCATTTGCACTGGGAACAGAGGTCGGAACATCCCCTGTACCCAATGCACTTGATGTGTCTGTACGCATTCCCGAGAGAGTAGGCATCAAACTGGCAGGAGACAATCTGGAATTTTTTCTGGACGATGCATCAGTAACATATCCGCCTGCAAGCTTCCCGGGATACTATTTCCCCACAGGCGGTGTGACAGCTACACCCTATGTACCGCTTGAAGTATTCTGCAACAATCCTGCAGGATGGACACTCACAGTAGTTGCCAGTGGTGATTTTGATGCTTCACTGCCTGTTACGCAGCTATTCTATGCACCTGACGGAGAAGGACTGACACCTGACGGCGATGCAGCTCCGGGCGGCAACTGGACAGCATTCACCACAGCTGAAGCAACAGTTGCGTCCAGCCCAGTAAAGACAAGCGGCTGGGAGAATCATGACCAGGACTATCAGCTTCAGATTACAGGTGAAGAAGACATGATTGACCCTGCTTCAACAGTGACAATAACCTATACAATCACATCACCGTAACAACTGCTTGAAGGATTATTGCGGGGAGGCAGATGAAACATACAGTAATTTGTCTGATGCTAATGGTATGTATTGTACTGTTTGGTCAGACAGCATTCACTGTTGCTCCTCCCCGCTATGAACTCCTTGAAAAACCGGGCAATAATAAGACAGTAATCTTCACAATTGAGAATAAATCCGATAATCCCATTCATATCAGGGCCACCCCCTCTGACTGGTCAATGGATTCTACAGGTCAGGTGGTATTCCACCCGGCCGGTACTTTCAGCAATTCATCTTCAGGATGGGTCTATATAAATCCCATGGAATTTGATATTGACGGCAATGCGTCCAGGGATATACGCATCACACTCTCTGTACCTGAGGATGTGTTCGGTGAATACACCTCAATGGTGATATTTGAATCAACACCATCTGCCGCTAATCCCGGTGATATGGTGCAGTTCTCAACCCGAATAGGCGCTGCTTTATATACACAGATTGTCGGTACTGTGTCCAGTAATGGATCCATTGAGGATATTATATTCAATAATGCCAGCCAGTTTATCAATGTGAAATATCTCAATACAGGCAATGCCCATCACAGGGCTGATATTAAAATTGTCATCAAAGACAGTGACGGCAATGTGATATATGAAGACGGGCTCTCCCGGCAGCTTGCTCTCCCTTCACTGGAGAGGGTATTTATTTTCAAACCGGAGACATATTTTACAGAAGGCGATTACAGGATTGAAGTGCTTATTGATTATGGCGGAAATGAGATGCTCAGGGGAATCAAAAACATTACAGTGTATCAATGAAGATAAATTGCATTGTACTGTCAATTCTTTTAATTGTCTCAATATCTCTTATTGCTGATAATGATTTTTATTATTTTTCCATAAGAGAAAATCTCACCAATTACAGTGAGCCTTCACTGCCATCAATGGATCTCATTCTCATGTCACGCAGACCTGCCGGTTCAGTGAATTTCTTTGTTTCCCTGTACAGATTTGAACCATTCAATTTTCATCTGAAGATTGATTCATTAAGCGCAGGACAGTTTTCACACAGATTCTTCTTCGGAGACAGACAGTACAGATTATTTGACTATGCCAAATTGAGGATATTTGAATACTCAGTGCAGTACCGGAATCTCATTCTGGGTCTTCTCGGAGGACAGAGCAGGGATCTCGTTTCAGTCAATTTCCCCTCTTATAATCACAATAAGGGAGTATTCGCCTCATTTCTTACCTACAATTTCTCCCAATATGATTCAACAACACTTTACACATTCAAGAGATATGATGATGATTACTACAATGAGTTTACTGATAAGACAGTACTGGGTATTGCCCATAATTCCATTATCGGCAGTATGCTTGACCTGAATCTCAATATGAGGCAGAGTTTATACTCGTCAACCAGTATCAACAGAAGAAAAACAGCAGGCAATTACAATGCTGTATTCTCAGTGAGAAAATTCAGTCTGGGGCTATCCGGCAGATTCATACCCCGTGACTATATCAGCCCCTCCAATCTGCTCTACACATCAGGCTCCATTTCCAACAGATTATTCATATCACTCAGGGCAATTGACGCACTGTCACTTTACGGATTTTACTCCAATACATCATTCTCCCCCAATGATTCACTCTCATTCAATTCATATGGATTCAATACAGGCATCAATATACCTGTTCTGCCTTCAGTCAGCGGGCAGTTCAGGATTTCTCAATATAACCTCTCCAATGCATTAAGGAACAGGCTCTGGCGTATAATCGCATACAAAAGAATTTCACCACTGACATTTCAGATAAGTTATTCCGACTTCTTATCCGATATTTCAAGAAATGAATTGAAATCAAAGATCACTTATAATCTGGGGGATGGCGCAATTCTCAGTCTGGATGCGGAAAATCTCCATTCAGAGGGCAATAATGACCAGCGTATAGCAGGCTCAATTGCCTGGAGGCCTACACCTCTCTGGACAACACAGATAGGTGTGGATTACAATAACAGGGAGAATCTGTCATATATCGGTGAATATATGACAAATACACTCAATCTGGGCAATACTGTTCTTTCATCCAATACATCACTGGTTTTCAGGGAATCATTCTTCTTCCGTTTCAATGTCAATCTTTCAACAAGAGGGAGAATAAAGGATTTTCACTTCTCCGGTCTCAAGGGCAGAGTGTTTTATGACAAAAACTCCAATGGGAGATATGACGAGGGTGAGCCCCCTCTTCAGGGCGCAACAGTTCTGCTCAATGATTCAATCAAGGTCAAAACAGATGGCAATGGCGGTTATTCATTCTACTTCATGAAACCCGGCCAGTACAAGCTCCGGCTGGAGACAGCCAAACTGCCTGCCTATTTTGATGTCAAATCAGTCAATCTTGAGCTTAACAATCTCAGAACAAGGGAGTTTGACATACCTGTTGTGAAAATGAGTTCCATAAACGGTTATGTGTTTGAGGATTATAATGCAAATGGCATAAGAGAACCTGAAGAACCGGGCATACCCAGGATTTATGTCAAATTGAGGAATACTGACAGATATACATATACAGATAATAATGGTTACTATATATTCTCCAATCTTGCCCCCGGCAATTATATTGTTGAAGTGCCGCGACTTCCGGAAGGATATCAATTCTCCATACCGGGAATCATCAACTATGTTTCAGTAAAGGATAAAAAAGCTGATTATACTGTGGACTTCGGGCTGACAAAAAAGTCAAAGCCTGTCAGGGAAAAGGTCTTTTAATGCTTTTTGCCTCTCTTCAAAGAGTTCATTCTCATTATAGACAGTAATACTGCCATTTGATTTAAGCGGCATGCCTTTTGCAAAAACCCATTTGATATCCTCCGGATATGAAGAGTATATAACAGATGCAAACGGATTGACCCTCATGTCAGACAGGTGTATTCCGGTCATATCCATCATCAGGACATCAGCCCAATAACCCTCTTCAATAAGGCCTACTGACTCAAGGCCCAGTGCCTTGGCTCCATTGACTGTTGCCATCTTGAATATCTCACGGGCATTCATCTTATCAGAGCCGTACCTGACCTTCTGCAGCAGGCCTGCCAGCCGCATCTCCATGATCTGTGAATTATTGTTATTGCACGGGGCTCCGTCAGAACCGAGCCCTGTATTTATTCCCATACCCGTCATTTTATCAATCTCTGCAATACCTGAACCGAGTTTCATATTGGCTGACGGACAATGAACAATATTGGTGTGTGTATCCCTGAGGATATCCTGCTCCTTTTCAGTAATATGAATAACATGAGCAATCACTGTATTGGGACCGAGAACACCCATTTCCTGCATTGCTTCAATATTCCCCATTCCATAAAGGTCTCTGGAGAATTCAACTTCCGTGGCTGTCTCGGATGCATGCGTATGTATTATCAGATTGTACTCCTCAGATAATTTTCTTATCTCCTCAGCACCCTCACGTGTAATGCCGGGAAGAAAACGCGGGCATAACACATAACCGGCATTCTTGTAATCCCTGCTCATAGCTATCATATCCCCGGAGTATTTCACATAATCACTCAGGTCATTGTAAAACTCACCTATCTTTCTGTCCATTAGCACATTCCCCGTAAATCCCGTGATACCGCTTCTTTCAATCTCCTCAAAGAGAATATCCTGATTATCAAATGTACCCATATCAAGGAATGCCGTAGTGCCGCTGCTTATCATTTCAAATAATGCACTTCTTGCTGATACTGCCAAATGTTCCCTTGTCAGGTTCATCTCATAGGGCAGTATGTGTTTTTCCAGCCAGTCAAAGAGAGGCATATCCTCTGCCATACCCTTATAGAGATGCTGGCAGAGATGCACATGAAGCTGGACAAACCCGGGCATAAGGACCATGCCCCTGCCGTCAATGTCCTCATAACTGCCGCCATTGCCTTTAAAGGAAATAGTTTTGTCTATGTATATGTCCGCAGGCCCCATCAGGGAATCATATCTGCTGTCAATATAGTATATATCTCTTAAACAATACCTATTCAATGTTATACTCCTTTATCTTGTCAAGCAGAGACCTGTAGGATATCTTCAGAATCTTTGCTGCTTTTGTTTTATTTCCATCAGTAATCTTCAATGTCTTGATAATCTCTTCCTTTTCTGTCCTGCTCTTTATCATGGAGACCTTTTCCTTCAGACCGCTGCTGCCTGTATTCCTGTCCTGCAGGGATTCTATTATGCCGGCATCACCTGTCAATGCATATCTCTTCAGCAGATTCTCCATCTCCCTCACATTCCCGGGCCAGTCATAGTATTTCAATTTTTCCAGCAGTGAGCCGGGCAGTGATGCATTGAGTTTATTCAGTATATTCCGTGCAATGGGAACAATGTCCTCACGTCTCTCCCTCAGGGGTTCAATGAATATCGGATATACATTGAGCCTGTAGTAAAGGTCTTTCCTGAATTGATTTGATTCAAGCAGACCCGCAATATTATCACTGAGTGATGAGATAATCCTCACATCAATCAATTTGGTCTTGCCTGAACCGACAGGCATGATTTCCTTCCTGTCAATAAAGCGCAGTATCTTCGCCTGCTTTTCCAGATTGATGCTCTCCAGACCTGTAAGCAGCACAGTACCGCCTTCAGCTGCCTCAATCCTCCCCTTCCTTGGCCTGTCTGCCCCGGAGTAGGCTCCTTTCACACAACCGAATAATTCACTTTCAAAGAGACTCTCCGTCAATGTGGAAAAATCAATGATAGTGAATTTGTCCCTTGATGAGAGTGAATGTATTGTTTTTGCAGTAAGCTCCCTGCCTGTCCCCGCTTCACCCCGTATCATGACATTGACATCAGTATCAGCAGTATCTTTAATCTGCACTCTCACTTTACTCATATTCTCCGAATTGCCGGCAATAATATCATCAATACCTCCGCGTCTCTGCAGTCCGTGAATAATACGTTGTATCTTTCTGACAAGTTCAGTGTATTCAATGGGTTTTGTCCAGAAATCCGATGCCCCTCTCTTCACTGCATCTATTGCTGTCGGGATATCCCCGTGACCTGTAAGCATAATGATCCTTGAGCGCGGGTGCAGTTTCCCTGCTGTTGCTATCAGCTCCATTCCGGAACCGTCCGGCAGTTTTATATCAAGAATAACAATGTCATGGTCAGATCTGCGCAGTGCTGACTCCGCCTCTTTGATTGTGCCTGCTTCAGTTATATCTGCAAATTCCGAGAGAGACTCCCTCAGAAACAAACGGAAAGATATATTATCCTCTACAAGCAGAATGGACGGTCTATTCATATGTATCAAACCTAATTGTTATTTTACTGCCTTGGGCTGTATTGCTCAATTCAATTTGATGGCCAAGTATTGAAGAGAATTTCATAATGGTGGGAATACCCAGTCCGAATCCAGCAGCATGCTCCGGTTTGGGCTTATGGGGTTCTTCAACCACAGATTGGGGAAAGCCTGGCCCCCTGTCTGTTATCTGCAGTTTAATATATTGAGGAAGCCGCGATATGCTTATGCCTATCTCTTCACTTTCAGTATATGTTTTTATATTGTCAAAGATATTCCCGAGTATTTCCCTGAGAAGCACACTGTCTGTTTTTACATAAACATCATTGAGTATACCGGAAGAAGATCTCAGGTCATAATAATTGAGCATCTCCACTATTATATCTGAGAGATTGACCCTGCTCTTTTCAATATGCGGTGCGCGGGTGAATCTTATGAATCTCTCTGTAAATTCCTCAAGTCGGGTGACCTCATCCTTCAATGCGGGGAGCACATTTTCTGTTCCCTTCTTCTCCATGATTTCAGTGAGCCCCTTTATTGATGCAATGTAATTATTCATCTGATGGGCTATACCTGCAGACATTTCCCCCAATTGCGAAATGCCCTCCATCTGAATCATCCGCTTTCTCATATTCTCAATCTTCTCTTTCATTCTACCCGCATCAGTCCTCTGTATTCTGTTCAATTCAACCAACTCCTCAACAGAATCACCGAAGACCCCGACAATATCATCCGTATTGTCACTGTCTAAATCTATGTTGAGTTTTGCGGCTGTTTCTGCTATTTTCCTCAGCGGGCCTTCCATTGATTTTACGAGGAATAATCCTATTATGACAATGAGAATAATAAGCAGGAATTTAAAATAGAAATACAATCTTATCCTGCCTGTCAGGAGACGGAAATCCGTATGAAAGAGCACTGCATATACAAGGGCGTCAGTACTGTCTATATCAACCCTCCCTGTGTACATATCATAATTACCGTAATACACTCTCCTTGCAGTATTATCCTCTGCAATATAATGGAGGTAGAATCCTATTCCGGGTGTTATATCAAGCTGCTCGGGGTATTTATAGAGCTGTTCAAGATCCTTGTTGACAAAGACAAAACGGTCTGCACCTGATTTTTTGAGGAATGTGCCGATACTGTGCCTCCGGGTTCTTATCAATTCATCAGAACTGCTGTACTGATGCCTGTCTCTTTCAATCATAATATTAAGATTATCAATCACCTTGTATTGATTATTATTGAGCAGATGAATCCCTGATTCAAGTATATTGATGAAATACACTGATGTGATGATATCAGCCAATATCAGTATAATGAAAAGCAGATAGAAGAGATACCGTTTGGATTTGAGTGACCTTATTTCCATATATTCATTATATTAAATCATGCCTGTTTTACAAGAGGGGCGTTATTCCTCAAAAATAAAGTACTTGAAAGACCTATGTTTCCTCATAATAATAATGAGGCGAGGACAGTTCTCAGAAAGCACCTCTGCCAACCCGTGCATAACCGATAATTCGGTGCTGATGAGAATGTGTGAGCCTCTCCGTCATTACATCAATCGCTATGCTCAATGCTTTTTTATTAAGAAAACAAATATTACATAATAATTATATTCAGTGACTTTTTCTTATGAGGAAAGACGGAGGGGCGTACATTGACTCTCAGAGGATGAATCATGCTGTTAAATCCGCGAGTTGCCCGGAATTCACCTGTAAGATGAACAATGTCAATAATATATGATTCATACAAACTCCTTTTCATGGAGAATATAACAGTTTATATTTTTTTGCAAGGGATTTCCTCAAATTCTCTGTCTAAACAGTTAAATTGGAGGCAGAATGAAAGAAAAAATAATTATAATCTTGCTTATCATATCCATAGGTCTCAATATCGGCATCATCACAACACTCATTGTGCATGATTTCCGTTCTGAGAATCCTCCTGTCATGCAGCCGAGAGACTGGAGCAGTCTCAATCTGAGTGATGAGCAGAGAATAAAGGTCAGCAGATTGAAAGAGGATATACTGGACCATAATAGAGAGGCAATGGATATAATGAGAGAGAAGAGAGTACAGCTGATTGAGGAGATGAAGCAGGAAGATATTGATTCAAGCAGAATCAGAACATTGATTGATGACATCTCCGCCATTCAGTCGGATATTGAGACAAACACAGTGTTGCGCCTTAAGCAATTGAAGAAAATAATGAGTGATGAGCAGTTCAATCTATTGCTTGAAATGCTCAGTCCCAGAGGAAATCATTGTAAACCCGTAGTTCCAAATAGGAGGACAAGATGAAGAAACTTATCACAAGTATAGCTGTTTCAATGCTGATACTTTTACTTGCAGTGAATGTATTTGCAGAAAAGTCCGGCTCGAACAATAAACCCCGGATGGATTGCAATAATAAGCATTCCGCACAACAGATGCCCATGCAGCAGAACAATATAGAGCATCTCAAGGAGATTCTTGAATTGACTGACAGTCAGGTAGAGAAAATATCGGATATCAGATATGCAATTGAGAAGGACTTGATTAAACTGAGGAATGAAATGCAGAATGAAAGCCTGGAGATGAAGCACCTTATTGCCAAAGACCAGTTGAATAAAGCACAGATTATTGCTAAAATGAAGAAGATGGAATCAATAAGAGACAGGATACAGGACAAGAGATTTGAGAAGAAGATCAAGACCATTGAGGTACTGACTGAAGATCAGGTCAAGGAGATGATGAACATGAGGCATTGCATGAAACCGAGAATGGATAATATGAAACAGAGGAAATAAACAGAGGGGGCCGGCCCCCCTCCTCATTATTATGGATAATCTCAGTGATGAAAAACTTATTGCTCTTACTGCAGAAGGTGAGGATAATGCATTCAGCATTCTTGTTGACAGATACAGGGACAGGATCATGAATACTGCTTATAAATTCACCAATGAATATGACCTTGCCCAGGACCTTTCACAGGAGATATTTTTAAAAGTATGGAAATATGCAGACACCTTCAGGCATGACTCTTCACTCTCAACATGGATATTCCGGATTGCCTATAATACAGCCATTAATTTCAAGAGCAAAATCAGCAAACACAATAATGCAGACATAGACCTGATAAACCCGAAATTCATAGCACAAGATGAAACTGCCAAAAGAACCAATAAGCGCAGGATTGAGAAGTTGAAGCAGGAGATAGCCGTTTTGCCTGAAAGACAGGGAATGGCTCTTATTCTGAAGCATTTTGAGGGTTATTCATACAGTGAGATTGCAGAAATAATGGGAACCAGCCTGAAGGCTGTTGAGAATCTTCTATACAGAGCCAGGGAGACATTGAGGAAATCCCGAGGAGAATTATTATGAATCATCTTAATAAAATTGATATTTACAGATATCTGGATAATGAATGTTCTGACACTGAAGGCGAAAAAATCGCAGAGCATCTCAATTCCTGCTCTGCGTGTAATGCTCTTTACAGTGAGATCAGTTCAATATACGGTGATTTGGATTCAATTGAAGATATCAGTACGGATAGTTTCTTCACAGAGAGAATTGTTGCATCTGTTCAAAGCAGACCTTCATTTCTCAAGCATTATGCATTCGGTTTTGCAGTGACAATAGCTGTCATTATCTCAGTATCAGCCGGTGTGTTCATCACAGGCATGCTGGGAAGCTCAACTGATTATTATACTGATAACAGTGAAAACACTCTGACCATAAGCTCCCTTTCCGATACACCGGAGAATACATTGATAAATACATTAAGAGAACTGACTGACGAATAATATTTCTTATATAATTGCCTGTCATCTCTAAAGGGCTGCAAATGTCTGAAAACATTAATAAAATAATGAAAATAATAAACAAGAAATATTTATGCAGTATTCCAATAATTATTATTATTCTTACAGCTGCACTGAATCCTGTTTACGGAAGCCCCTTACCATTTGAAACAAGTAATTTCATTGAGATCAACGGGCATACCCTCCATACACGCATTTTCAATGAGAATAAGACAGAAACAATTGTAATGCTTCATGGCTTTGGTGCAAGCACATATTCATTCAACAGCATCATAGACAGTCTTGATAATTACAGAATACTGCTCTATGACAGGCCTGGCTTCGGTTTTTCCGGGAGACCCCTTGATATTACATGGGAGAATAATCCCTATGATTATTCTTATCAGGCAGGACTGCTCAAATCCATTCTGGATTACTATGATATTGACAAAGCACATATTGCAGGCCATTCTGCAGGCGGGTTCATTGCACTGATCTTTACAGCCAAATACCCCTGTTACACTGACAAGATAATACTTATCAATCCCTCCTTTACAGGCAGGAGAATCAACCCATTATTGCGTAAAACAGGCAGGTGGTCCATATTCAAACCACTTATCATAGATAAAGTGTCGGATATTGCAGAGAATGGCGAGAGAATCATTGAGAAATCATGGTTTGATAAAGATAAATTGTCCGAAGACATTATAGAAGCATACAAAGCCCCACTGAATGAACCCCATTGGCAGGAGGGACTGTATTACCTTATGCTGGGCAATATGCCCCAATGGGATACCGGTGACCTGCGTAATATTGAAAAGGATGTACTGGTTATCACAGCTCAGTATGATTCAATTATTGAACCATCAAAGGTTATTGAATATGCAGGCTATCTGCCCAATCATAAGCTCATTGTATTTGATTCATGCGGGCATATCCCCCATGAAGAGATCCCAGGCAAATTTGTCAATACTCTCCTGGAATTTGTTGAATAAAACCTTCTTTTTGGGGGACGGTCCTTCGATTTGTTGATTCTTCTCTCCAAATGCCCATAATTAATTATAAGCTATTGTATTACTTAATTTGCAATTGCTTTTTCGGCGATTCCTTTTGGACAGGCTCTTCTTCATAGTTGATTGTAAATAGTATTATAAAAGCATTTACCTGCCAACGAATCATCAGATTACCTGTGATGGTCATAATCAAGAGGAATTATTACCAATCCATAGGCTTTCAGGGGAAAAATCAACAAATCGAAGGACCGTCCCCGGAGCAAAGCTCTAATCTATTGACATTAGATTTATATTACAATAGAATCTATATAGTAAATTGTATAGTATTTAATATCAGGAGGGCTGTTATGAACCGTGAAGAATACAGAATAAAAGCAAAGAACAATATTGATGAACTCTTTGACAGGATTGAGGAACTTGAGGCGAAAAAAGACAGGGTCAGTGCAGAGAGTAAGGTCAAATACGAGGAAAAAATCAGTGAACTCAAGGCAAAAAGGGATGCGCTTCAGAAGAAATACGATGAACTGATGGATGCATCAGAGGATGAATGGGAAGAAGCCAGAGATCATTTTGCTGAAGCCGTGGATTCAATGAGAGAGCAGTTCTTAATACTGAAGGATTTCTTCAAGTAGAATAACCAAAACAGGTCAATGGTCGCAGGTTGATGGTTGATAGTCATCCCTTCCTGGCCGGGAGGGTCACTGACCACTCCCCTACATACATCCTGTTCTTTACTCTTGTCCGGGCGGTTTGCCCCCCTGTATAGGGTTCAAAATGTTGAACCCCTACGATCTTAACGCAACACGCATTACGATTAGGCAAGCTATTCACAATCCTGTTCTTCCTGCACAGCATTCAGACTCGTGTCCCGTGACTCGTGTCTCGAGTCTGTTATCCTTCGCTCACTGCTTTAATCCGCTCCCCCTCAAAATTGCCCTTACTTACTTCTAATCTTATCTGTTCATATTGGTATTGTCGAATCACACGCATCACACGAAACGCACGAATCGCACGGTATTCTATGCGTTCTACTCGTTCTTGTGTTCACACGAATCGAACGGTATTTTGGCTGGGGAGCAGGGATTGAAGGCAAAGCCTGGCAATGCTTCTTGTTAAGAAATATGTTCTGTGCATTGAGAACCCCTGCGGGATAATCCTGCGGATTTCTGCTCGCTTCGCTCACTGTTCGAATCCGATTTCCAGGGATTGAAGGCAAAGCCTGGCAATGCTTCTTGTTAAGAAATATGTGCCGTGCATTGAGAACCCCTGCGGGTTAATCCTGCGGATTACTGCTCGCTACGCTCACTGTTCGAATCCGCTCCCCTCAAAATTGAAAAAACCGCTCAATTTGAGCGGTTTACAATTTTGGCTGGGGAGCAGGGATTCGAACCCCGATACCATGATCCAGAGTCATGTGTCCTGCCATTGGACGACTCCCCAGTTTAAAATAGCGGTACGGGGAATCGAACCCCGCTTTCATGGATGAGAACCATGTGTCCTATACCGATAGACGATACCGCCATTTAAGTGCTATAATATATCAGATTCAGTGAATTTTGTCAAGCGGTCACGAACTGTTTTACTGCCCAGTATCTCCATAAGTTCAAAGAGAGACGGTCCCACTGTCCTGCCTGTCAGGGCAAGGCGTGTGGGATGTATGACATCTGCTGCCTTGAGGTTCTGCTCTTCTGCATAAGCCCTGTAAATATTCTCAATTGACTCTTCCGTGTAATCCTCCATTGATTCCATTCTGCTCTTTAGAACCTTGAGGTGCTCAATCCTTTCAGGATTAATGTATTTCTTCACGCCCTTCTCTTCATACTTATCAATATCAGCAAAATAGAAATCAGTGAGTGACGGAAATTCATTAACATATCTTGCCTTCTCTTTCACTGAGTCAAATATCTTGTATATATATTGCCTGTCATAATCATCCAGATTGATACTGTTTTCTGCATATATAGGTTTGAGCAGTCCATACAATCTTTCATTACTGCACTGTGTAATGTATCTCGCATTCATCCATTCCAGTTTCTTTATGTCAAAAACACCGCCCTTGCCTGTTACCCTGTCAATGGAGAATTTCTCAACCAGCTCTTCCATTGTGAAATATTCCTCTTCTCCTCCGGGATTCCAGCCTATCAGTGCAATGAAATTGACAAATGCCTCAGGCAGTATTCCCATGTCTCTGAAAGCCAGAACAGAAACAGTGCCGCTTCTCTTGGAGAGCTTGTGCTTCTGTTCATCAAGTATAAGCGGGAGATGTCCGAATTGGGGAATATCCTTGCCGATCAGCTTATAAATATGAATCTGCTTGAATGTATTGGAGATATGGTCATCACCGCGTATTACATGCGTGATATTCATCCTTGCATCATCAATCACAACCGCAAGATTATATACAGGTGAACCGTCGCTTCTGAAAAGAATGAAGTCATCAATTTCACTGTTATCCTTTTCTATTGTGCCGTGCACCATATCCTCAAAAGAGGTCTTCCCCTCAGGTATCCTTATTCTATAGACAAATTCATCACCGCGCTCTACTCTTTTCTTCACCTCTTCATCAGAGAGTTCAAGGCATTTCCTGTCATAACGCCACGCCTTCTTATTATTCATTGCCTCCTGTCTTCTCTCATTGAGCTCTTCTTTTGAGCAGAAGCATTTATAGACCTGACCGGTTTTCTCCATTTGGGGTATAAATTCCCTGTAATGCTCAAAATACTCAGACTGGAAAAAAGGTCCCTCATCCCAGTCAATCCCGAGCCATTTAAGGCCCTCTTTTATTATCTCTGTCATCTCATCACTGCTTCTCTCCCTGTCGGTATCCTCTATTCTCAGTATGAATTTCCCGCTGTGTTTTTTTGCAAAGAGATAATTATACAGTGCAGTCCTCGCTGTCCCTACATGCAGATAGCCTGTGGGACTAGGCGCTATTCTTACTCTTGTTTCCATACTTTCTCCTGATTATTTTTATTAAATAAAAAACTATTAGCATTAAAATCAGTATCTTGGGGATTATATTATCAAATCTTGTAAAGAATGTCAAATTGTCATTGAGTCCGACTTCGGCATTGATTATTCCTGAGCTGTTCATATCCAGGCTTTCAACAATTCTCCCTGCAGGGTCAATTACAGCACTGATTCCCGGATTGGAAGCTCTGACAATATAACGCCTGTTCTCAATAGAACGCATAATGCCTGCAGAAAAATGCTGATATGGTCCGATTCCGCCCACAAACCATATATCCTCTGATATATTGACAAGGAGTACTGCTCCCTCGCCGGCAAATCTTGCAGGTATTGTGGCAAACATTGATTCAAAACATATATATGTTGCGAAACTGAACTGACCTGTATCAAACTGGGTGTATCTGCTGCCGGGAGAAAAGTCGCTCTGTCCCAGAGGAATTTTCTTGAGAAAGAGAAACTTATCGTCAAATGGAAGGCGTTCAGCAAATCCGAGAGGTCTTATCTTATCATAATACTGTTCCATCCCGCCATTGCTCTCAATGAGATAAGCTGAATTATAGTAATTGAAATGCTTCTTCTCCTTATTGTATTCAAGACGCAGTGAGCCCATCAGAATATTCTTATTATTGGAATCAGCAAATGATCTGATATATTTTTTGAATTGTGACTCCCTCTGGATATAGACAGGTGAAGCTGTTTCGGGGAATACAATAAGGTCCTGGTCAATATCCCTGAGTTTTTCCAGATAATCAATGATCATATTGGTGCGCATATCCGTAAATTCATGGTAATGCTCCTTGGCAAAACCCGGTATATTGGGCTGTACAACAGACACATCAATAAACTCGTCACAGTACTGTTTGCTTAAGGCATTCAGTCCGTATGCCAGATTGCCCATTACAATGAATACTGTTAAAGTAATCAGAATCAATCGTTGTCTCTTCCCCCGTGATACAACTATCCTGAAGAGCAGGACGGATACCATCAGCACAAAAGCAGAGATGAGATACATGCCCCCTATATCTGCCGACTGTATCAATGCTTTATAATTTATCAGAGAGTATGAAGGGGATAGCCAGAGAAAGGCGGTATTATTCTCAATAGAGGATAAAAACTCAACTGATGCAAATATGAATGGAAGCAGATAAATGCTGCGTGATTTGGGGTCTGTGATAATGAAAGGCAATGTCCATAAAAGCGACAAAGCGCCTGACAGGAGAATCAGTCCGAAGAAAATGAGAATCCTCTGCAGAAATGTGAATTGAACCTGTATTATGAGAAACCAATGTAGTGTGATGAACCAGAATATCAGGAATACAATGAATACATGGAGAATTCTCCTTTTTCTTTTTAAATTGTATGTCAGTATCAGTATAAGAGAATATGCAAATATAAATAAAAAACCCAGATTAAAAGGGGCAAATGAGAAAAACATCATAAAGGGCACTGCAATAAACAGTAGGAATTTTCTAATCATCTATTATCACCCTTCTGCCCTCAATGGTGTAATTACCGCTTAAAAGCAGTCTGAGTGCTTTGAAATAGAGGGCATGTTCCCTCTCCAGTATTTTCTCCCTGACCTCTTCATGAGACAAGATACCCGATATATCAACACACTCCTGCATTATGACAGGTCCTGTGTCCACACCACTGTCAATAAAATGAACAGTACATCCTGAAACCTTGACACCATAATCAAATGCCTGTTTCTGGGCATCCCTGCCCTTGAATGAGGGGAGCAGTGAGGGGTGAATATTTACAATGCGGTGCTTATAATGTTCAATAATACCTGTACTGACAATGCGCATGAATCCTGCAAGCAGGATAAAGTCCGGTTTGATGCGGGCGAGCAAATCCATAAGAATCCTCTCATCTTCACTGTTCATATAGGGGCTCTTGGAGAATCTGTCAGCTACAATTGTCTCTACACCGAGTTTTCTTGCCCTTGAAATACCTGAAGCAGCAGGATTATCACATATAACAGTGAACCGGACATCCAGATCATGAGCCCTGCTCTTTGTAATAAGTGACTCCATATTGGTGCCGCTGCCTGAAATCAGTATAACTATATTATTCATAGACAATTTCTATCATATACACTGCCTGCAGTCAATACAGTACTCTGCTTTTAATATGCCTTCAATCACTGTCAACATGTCTGCCGGCATTATATGCGAATATTGCAAATGATGATGCTACATTGAGGGAGTGCTTTCTCCCTGTTGTCTCTATTTCAATTACTGAATCTGAGGCAGACAATGCATGCTCAGATACACCCAGAGCCTCATTGCCTACTATTACTGCAAATGACCGGGGTATCTTCACTCTGCTGAGGGGAATGGATCTGCTGCATATCTCAAGAGCATAGAGATGTATGCTTTCAGGCAGTGACTTGAGAGCATCCCTCATACAGTCAAAACGCCCTGATGAGAGATAATCCTCACAACCCCGCGACGCTTTCTTGAATGAAGCATTCTCTGTATTAGGCGTTGTACCTACATGAAGTACATCAGTGAATGAGAATGAACAGGCAGTTCTGTAGATACTGCCTGTATTGTAACCGCTTCTCAGATTGTCCAGTATGACAATTCGCCTGCTGCTTTCTTTCAAATCCTGTATTCCTTCAGCAGCTTCACTGCTGCTTCCATGTCTTCTTTTGTATTGTAAATATGATTGGAAAATCTTATTGAATCATTCCTGTATGAGACAATAATATCCCTGTCAGAGAGATAATGAAGCAGTTTCTTTGAATTCCTGCATTTGAGTGACAGTATAGGTGTCTCAAAATCCCTAATGCTCTGTGATACTTCCCCCATCATTTCAAGTTGTGCCAGCAGAATTCCGGCATTGGCCATATTATATTCATAGACACTGTCAATGCCTATCTCCAGGAGGAGTTTGATATTCTCATTCATCATTGCAATACCCATAAGATTCCGTGTCCCGCTTTCAACAACGGATGCTTCATTGCGGGGGTCAGGCAGTTGCTTGAATGTCTCAAAATCACTGTAGTCCAGTGACAGCCATCCTGCGCATTTCTCCCCTGTCTTCCTCAAATGATCATCGGCAATATAGATAATCCCCGAACCCTGAGGACCCATAAGCCATTTGCTTGAACCTGCAAAGAGAAAATCCACTTCACTTTTACTGATATCCACCGGGATTGACCCCATTGCCTGAATTGCATCTACAGCCACAATACCGTCATATTTATGCACAAGCCTGCATATCTCGGGCAGTGATTGCTTCTCGCCTGTGAGAAAATGCACCAGGTCAATAAAGACAGTTGCCCTGTGAAAATCCTTCAGATTCTTTTTCAATACATCCATATCAGCTGACTGAATCTCCATCCTGTATTTCTTGTCAAAGAGAAACGGGACCTCTGTACAGGGGAATCCGCTTCCGTAAATTATGACATGTCTGATATCGGGAAAAGTATGCTTGACAATATTCACACCGGCTGTTGTATTGGGAATAATGCCTATATTATTCTCACCTGCATTGAGTAACTCGGCGGCATTGATACGGGTTTCTCTGAGAAGTGAATTGTACTCATCATAAATCAGATTGCCTCGCAGCATCATTATCTCCAGTATGCTCTCTGCTGCCCTCGCTCCGTTTATTGATACAATACCGGTTGATGCAGTATCAAGATATATTATACTGTTGTCAATTCCGAAATAATCTCTGTACATAGACACTCCTTTTTATCAATTATAGTGTGTCTTAAGTGTATTTCAATAAGAAAAGGGTCTCTTTCAAGACCCTTTTCTTCAAACCTTGTATTGAGTGATATAAATCAGCTTAATGTCTCATTGACAACTTTCACCAGTCTGTCAACACCCTTTCCGATATCTTCCTTTGAGGGATATGAGAAATTGAGACGGAATGAGTTCTTCTTCTTTCCGCCTACATAGAATGCAGAGCCGACAACATATGCCACATTCTCCTCAATTGCCCTTTTGAACATCTCATCACAGTCAATATCATCAGGCATTGTCACCCATAAGAAGAGACCTCCTTCGGGTTTTGTCCATTTGACACCCTTGTCCTTGGGCATTTTCTCCTCAAGCAGCTGCAGCATTAATTCATTCTTCTCTCTGTATATCTCAATGGTATTCTTCACTGTTTCCTTGAGAAGTCCCCTCTTGAGGAATTCTGCTGTTATATACTGATTGAACGGGGGTGTGCAGAGGTCCTTTGCCTGCTTTGCAACAACAAACTTATCTATGATCTCTTCAGGTCCGATTGCCCATCCCAGACGGAATCCGGGCACCAGAATCTTGGAGAATGTAAACAGAGAAACAACCCTCTTGCCGCCGTCAAGTTTAAACAATGAAGGTATTGTCTCACCCCTGTATCTTATCATCCTGTACGGACTGTCTTCAATAATAACAATATTTTCTCTTTCAGCTATCTCCAGAAGTTTTTTCCTTCTCTCCAGAGGCATTGTCACACCTGCAGGATTATGAAAATCCGGAATAACATAGATGAATTTGGGTTTTATTGATTTCTTCTTGAGATCTTCAATGGTCTCTTCAAGCTTATCCATTCTCATGCCCTCAAAGTCCATCTCAACATCCACCATATTTGCCTGATAACTGTTGAATGCTCCTATTGCTCCGACATAGGTCGGGCTCTCCACTATTACTGTGTCACCTTTGTCAATGAAGACCTTGCCTACAATATCCAGTCCCTGCTGTGAAGCTGTCGTGGGAATGATATTCTCATTCTTCAATTCAATGCCGTCCGTCTCTTTCATCAATTCTTTCAGGGCATCCACCATTTCCGGTATGCCTTCTGTTGAACCGTATTGAAGTGCCTTTGCACCCTTCTTGTCCAGGACTTCACAGGTTATCTCCTTTATCATATCAACAGGAAAGGATTGCGGTGAGGGCAGGCCTCCTGCAAATGATATGATTTCTGGTTTCTGAGTTAATTTGAGTAATTCCCTGATAACTGAACGCTTCATGTTCAAGATATTTGAACTGAGCATATCATTTAAATTATCTATCATAATAACTCCTTTTTAATTTGTTCAATTATTTTAACATAATCATAAATCAGGTCAACCTCAATATGGTTTGCGTAATCCCTTTTCTCCTGCAGCAATCTTATCACATTCTCATTATTGCTGTCAATAACAGATACTTCAATCTTAATTTCAACACCTGCCCTTTCCCCCCATTTTGTCAAAACCACCCTCCAAATCCCGGGGACAGTCATTGAAATATTGGTTCTTCTCCAAAAGAGTTGGTAAAAAGAGAGAGTATTGCAAAAAAAAGAGGCATCTGATACCCTTTTAATAAATCAATAAAAAAAAGGAGGTAAAAGATGCCCCGTACGAACAGTCTTATTATAACACCATTTTTCAGGTTTTGTAAAGTAAAAATTACAGGGATGGAAGTTTTCGCTGATAAAGCGATAGTAAAAGTAGATCCAGATTTAAGGTATAATCCTGAATGCAGTCACTGTGGAAGCAAAACAAAGGATGTACACTCAAACACGCACCGCAAGATAAGAGACCTGAGTATTACAGACAAAGAAGTGTGGTTAGATGCAAACTACAGAAAGATATATTGTCCTAACTGCGGTACAGTCAGGGTTGAGAAACAGGATTATACCGGTCTTTACATGAGAATGACGAAAAGATATGAGAGATATATATTTGATTTATGTAAGAAGTTAACAATAGCAGAAGTAGCGGAGGATAATGGTCTGGACTGGAAAACAGTAAAAGAGATAGACAAGAGATACCTTGAGAAAGAGTATCCTGAAACGGACTATAGTGATCTGAGAGTGCTGGCTATAGATGAGATATGTTTAAGAAAGGGGCGGAGATATGTAACAGTAATAATCAATTTTGAAACAGGCAGAGTGATCTGGATGGGGAAAGGCAGAAGTATAGCAAGTTTATATAAATTTTTCAGGAAGATGCCGGCCAAGATAAAGAACCGGATAGAAGCGGTGGCTACAGATATGTGGGCTCCATATATAAAG
>JAWOBN010000117.1:0-15979 GCA_046484245.1 bacterium
GTTGATTTCCCTGTATTGGGTTTGCCTATTATTGCTACTACTGTCATATGAGATACTCCTCCATTGCCCGGGCATCGTCAAGACAGGTAATATGCCTGCCTGTTTGCCTGTTAATCTCACTCAATGTCATATTATCAAGAGTGAGACCGCCTTCATTGAATATATCCGATGTAATCAATATATCTCTATCAGGATAATTTGCAAGTGCATTGATGATATCACTGCCTGTCAGGAGTCCGGTCACATTGACATTGCCGGCGAAGAATACATTCTCTGCGCGTATAATATGGCCGTCAATAACACTGTTCTCTCTTAGATAATGACCGAACAGCATGCCTGTCAGTACTGCGTACCTCTCGGGCAGCTTATTTTTACCCATTCCGGCAATTGTGTCCGTGAACAGTCTCACCATGCCTATTCCATTATCTGTCTGGGGATAATCATTGTAATAACTGTCAGGCGGGAGCTTTTTGTCTGAGGCAAGATATATCTCATCAGCAATGTATATCCTGTCAAAACCGGCAGATGCTTTCCAGGACTCAATGCTCTCAATCAGCTCATTGAAATAATCCCTGTCAAATGATTCAATAACCGGCAGATTCTCCCTGTATTTTGTAAGGCCCGCAGGCACAATGCCTGTTGAGAGCAGCCCCTTCTCTCTTGCATATTCCATGCTTCTTACAAGATGAACACTGTCATTGACATTGCGCATCAGTACAATCTGGGCATGTATCTCAATGCCTGCTTCAATAAGCATCTCCAATGTGCTGAGGGGATTGGGCCTCCCGAAAATCCGGGTTCTCAGCTCATCTTCAACAGAATGGAGGGAAACATAGAGCGGGCTCATTGAATGGCTTATAATATCCTCTATCATCTCCGGGGTGAGATTGGAGAGTGTGATGTAATTGCCGTATTGAAGGGACAATCTGTAATCATCATCCTTTATGTAGATTGAATCCCTCAGTCCCCGGGGATTCTGGTCTATGAAGCAGAACATGCAGTTATTGACACATTTCATCATGGGCTTTTCTTCAAATTCAATGTCAATTTTATGATATGCATTGCGCATAACCCTCTTTTCAATAACAATGCCGTCTCTTCTTCTTATCTTTATATCCATATGATCATTGCTGCTTTCTGTTACAATACCCTCATAATTCATTATGGGTCTCTTGTTGACAGCAATAATACTGTCACCCTCTGAAATACCGTATTTCTTGAATATGGAATTATTCCCTATGCGGGATATCTTTAATGTCATCTATCCGAATAGAATCTTGACAATCTGTAGAAGTATTCAACTGCCTGGCTGCCTGAAATATAACCGAAGGGGTAGAAATTTCCATTATCCGTTTCAATGAGGTCCCTCTCCACTACAGTGAGAATGGGTTTGTAGGCAAAAAATCCCCTGCTGACATCCTTCATTTCAATGTCAGGGGCAGCTGCATCAAAGAACGGGTCAGCTGATAGTATGTATCTGGTGAAGAATATAGCAAGCTGATATCTCTTGACATATTCTCCGGGCTTGAATGAGCTGTCGGGAAAGACCTTCATCATGCCCCTTCTTACAGCAGTGTATGCAAGACCGGGATAGAGGTGCATTCTCAGGTCAAAGGGTATGTCTGATATACCGGCATTGTCTTCAAGGGGAAGGAAAATTCCTGTAAGATGCGCAATATCAAGGCGTGTCACCCTTTCCTTATCATATATTGACCTCAATTCCCTTCTCTGTGCAGTGAGATTGTCAAATTCCGATTTGTATTTGTTCTCCTTTCTGAATACAGAACAGCCTGCAAGCATTACAAGAAGCAGAACAAGGGCTGTTCTAATCAATGATCTCTGCATTCTTCATATCCTCCGCGTATTTGACATAACTCATTGCATGTTCTTTCAATGTTTCAATCACATCCGGATTCATTGTCTTCTTTATTTCACCCGGCACACCTGCAACAAGCGAAAAATCGGGTATGACACTGTTCTCCTTTATCACTGTTCCGGCTGCAATAATGCATCCCCTGCCTATCACTGCATTGTCCAGTATTGTTGACCCCATACCCAGCAATGTGCAGTCATTGACAGTGCATCCGTGCATAATAACGCCATGCCCCACTGTAACATAATTACCCAGTATCATCGGCAGTTCCTCAGTTACATGGGCTACTGACATATCCTGTATATTTGTGTAATCACCTGCCTGGACCTGTTTTATATCCCCTCTCAGCACTGTCTTGAACCATACAGAACATTTCTCTCCGAATCTTACATCACCTATGAGAGTCACGTCCCGGGACATGTAAAATGGTTTCTGCGGCGTAAAGCCATTCACACTTATAATCATTTTTTCTCCTTCAGATAATATGAAATGATCTTCAGTTCCGATACAAAATCCATATTCCTCACAAGCAGGCCATTGCCTCCTGTCAGAATAATCGGAGTGAAATTGAGCAATGCCTTAATGGATGTGCCTGAGATCTTCGCATATATTTCATGCACAACATATGAGGGCACTGTGAGTATTGCTATTTCACACTTCAGTCTGCTGCTTATATCCTTTATTTTGTCTATATCGTATATTTCAATATTGTTTACTGCTGTTCCTATTTTCTTGGGGTCATTGTCAAAACCTGCAACAATACTGAATGGTGTCTGCTGCATTCTTTTGTACTTTATCAGTGCAGTTCCCAGCCGGCCCATGCCGATGATGCATACCCTGTGTACAGTTGTGAGATTCATTATATCCTCTATTGCCTTGATGAATTCATTGACATTGTACCCCACACCCTTTTTGCCGAATGAACCGAAATACGACAGGTCCTTCCTTATCTGAGAATCATTTATACTCATCATTTTGGACAGTATGCGGGAGGATATTGTTTCAACACCCTGGTCCTTGAGATAATTGAGGACACAGAGGTAATCGGATACTCTCTGCAGTGTTGATTCTGATATATTATTCTTGTTCTTCGGCATTATTCTCCAGATATGAGCTGATTCCTCTTACTGCCTTCAGTGCGTCAGCTACAGCTGATATCACATCATTCTTGCTGTTGACAGTATCACCGCCTGCAAAAACGCCTTCTTCCCGGGTCATCCCATTGTCATCAACAGGTATATTGCCCCTCTCACCGAATATATCATAATCACTGATAAAGTCAGATTCTGCATTCTGCCCAATGGCAATTATAACAGTGTCAATATCCTCAATGCAGAACACCTCACCCTCTATCATGACAGGATTGGGTCTGCTCTTGCCCGGCTCTTCAACCATTTTTGCAGGAGCACAGTAATACTTGAATGATTTATCCTTGTCCCCGTATTCAAATCTGAGCGGTATATTCTGCTGGATTATCTTGATATGCTCTGCTTCTGCTGCAGTGATCTCCTCCATGTCAGCAGGCATATCTATCTTTCTTCTTCTGTAATATATCTCCACCTCTGCACCCAGACGCCTGGATACACGGGCTGCATCAATTGCCACATTGCCTCCGCCTATCACTATGACCTTCTTGCCCACATCAACTGTCTCGCCTGTATTGATGCGCTGCAGGAATTCAGCTGCCTGCATGACACCGGGAAGGTCATTGCCCTCAACAGAGAGTTCCCTGGATTTGTGATATCCTATGCCTATGAACAATGCGTCGTGTTTCTCTTTCAGAGTGCTGAAATCAATGTCACTCCCTATCTCGGTATTGAGCTTAATTGACACACCTGCCTGTTCAAGAAGCTTATGCTGGCGTTCAAGTGAATCAAGGGGCAGTCTGTATCTCGGAATACCGAGATATGTCATTCCGCCTATACGGTCATGTTTCTCATAGAGTATTGTGTCAAATCCCCTCATTGACAGATAGTATGCTGCAGTGATCCCCGCAGGGCCTGCTCCTATTATGCCTACAGAACCCTCTCTGCCCTCACCGGGCTTTATATCAAGAGCGTCTTGGTACTCTTCAATCTGTTCAGCAGCATATCTCTTGAGCCAGCGTATGGCAAGGGGTGTGCCGTCGGATGAAGCAACACAGAGGTCCTCACAATGTCTTGTGCATACCTTTCCGCATATCTCAGCAAGCGGGTTATTGTCCAGCATAAGCTGCAGGGAGCCGGCAATATCATCATTCTCAATTTTATTTATATATTCGGGTATATGCATATGAGCAGGGCATCCGACAATGCATATGCCGCATTCCATGCATCTTTGAGCCTCTTTCCGCGCTTCTTCCCGGGAATAGCCGAGCACTTCCTCTGCAAATGAATTGGTCCTTACATCAGGATCAAGATGGGGCATTTCCACTCTCTCTCTGTTCTGAAGGGATACAGCCATATCCTTGGTGTATGATATGCTCTCTGAAAGATGCTTCCTCTCAATACCGGGTATATATGTGAATTTATCCGGGGTTTCCTCTATCTGTTTATATTCACTTGAGAACTGCAGTGAACCTGAGGGGCAGACATCAACGCATAATCCGCAGTAGCAGCAGCGGCCGTAATCCACACGCGGTCTGAGGCCTGAATCCTGTTCCTTATCGTCAATTGCACTGCTGTCAACCTTGACCATGTCTATTGCCTCATTCATGCATATTGTTGAACAATTCCCGCATCCTATGCACTTATTGATATCATTGAAATGAGAACCCCTGTACCTCTCAGCAGGTTTTTTCTCCTCATAAGGCACCCTTACAGTATTCTTCTCCCTCAGTATGAATTTGATCTGCAGCAGCGGATTGATTATCTCCTTAAAACCCATAAATATCTACCTCTCTATTTCCGGCGGGCATATGCCCATACTTGTCATAATGACGGGAACATCGGATAATTTCTGTCCAATCAGCATCTTCTCCAGTACAGTAAAAGCATGTACATATCCGGGACCTCTCACATGAACCCTTCTGGGCTTCTCGGTTCCGTCCGATTCCATGAAATATCCGTACTCTCCCCTTGCTGATTCAATTTTCTGATATGTGATACCCTCTTTCACCCTGAATTTGAACGGATTCTCAAACGGGCGCTTGTAGAATGCCCCCGAAGGTATGTCCTTTACTGCCTGTCTTATGATGCTGATTGACTGGTCCATCTCCCTTCTTCTCACCATTGCCCTTGAATAGACATCTCCGCCCTCTTCAGCAATAATCTCCATATCCATTTTATTGTATATCTCATAGGGGGTATTGACCCTCACATCCTCTTTGATGCCGCATCCCCTCAGGACAGGGCCCACAATGCCCCTCTCCCTTGCATGCTCGGGGCTTATCACGCCTGTTCCCCGCGCTCTCTTGATAAAGAGCGCATTGTTGAAGAATAGTTTATCATAATCAAGCAGCCGCTTTTCAATATAGCTCAGTGTCTCAAGCAATTTATCTGTCCAGCCTGCAGGTATGTCCCTTCTGACACCGCCCGGCCATATATACATATGGTAAATGCGTGCTCCCGAGAGCATCTCCAGCAGATCAATGAGATAATCCCTGTCTGCAAATGCCCACTGCGGCATTGTATAGAGGCCCATTGAACCGGCCTGGCCGCCGGACCACATGATATATGATATGAGACGGGCAAGTTCAAGAACAATGACCCTGAGATACTGCGCCCTTTCAGGCACCTCAAAGCTGCCGAGGGATTCAACAGCAAGGGAGTATGCCTCCTCATTGATATCAGGTTCAGGCACGCAGATCCTGCATACAATTGTGAAGTTCTGCAGGTATGACCTTCTCTCCATCAGTTTCTCAAATCCCCTGTGAAGATAGCCTATATGCGTTTTTGCATATGTTATTGTCTCGCCATTGAGCTCAAACTCCATCATCATATTGCCTGTAATGCCCGGGTGCTGGGGCCCGAAGTATATCTTCACATCCTTACTCATCCATGCCCCCTCTTTCACCTGTTATCTCTCTGATATGCTCCCTTACATCCACTCCATCCTCGCGTCCCGGTCTGAACATGAACTGCTCATCCGCATACCGGGCTGTGTCAAAGTCCCTGCGCATTGGCGGGGGACCCTGCCATCCTTCAAGAATAAACTCCTCACCCATTCTGCTGTTGCCGTCAAACACAATGCCCATCATTTCATTGAATTCCACCTCATATGTCTCCGCCTGTTCAAATATATCCTTCATTGTGACAATCTCCGGTTTCTCCCTGTTCAGTTCAGTGCTGACAATAACTGTATTCTGGCTGGTATAGGAATAGACGACATAGTAGAGTTTAATTATATTCTTCTCAGGCCAGTCGGAATAGGACATCATGCTGAGATGCCTGAAACCCTCATTATTGTAGAGATAATCTATTACATTGAATACCTTTGACCTGTCTGTATTAAATGAGAGTATATCGCCTCTGACAGTGTAATTGTCACCTGCGAATCTGCTTTCAATAGTTTCTGCCAGATAATTCAACGTACTGTTATTCATATTCTACCTCAATAATTGTAATCAGGCAAATCCCATTTCTTAATGACCTTCTTCTGATTTGCCCTGTACCATTTTATGTTTTTAGTGTACTGTTCCCATCCATTGCACTTATCATCCATTATCATATCGGAGAGCTTGTTGAGGCCTGCTATGACGGACTCCGGCCTGGGCATGCATCCGGCTATCCAGACATCAACAGGAATATAGAGGTCAAGCATCTTTATTGTATTATACGAATCCCAGTACATACCCCCGTTTATTGTGCATGCGCCCAGTCCTATGACATATTTGGGTGCCTGCATCTGTTCATAAGCCCTTATGACGCGTTTGAGTGATTTAATGGACAGATAGCCTGTAATAAGGAGCACATCAGCCTGGCGGGGTGTGCCGGCAGGTGCAATGCCGAACCGTTCCATGTCAAACCGCGAAGTCATTGTCGGGGGGAGCTCTATTGCACCGCATCCTGTGCAGTACATCAGAAGCCATATGGAGCGTGAGCGTGCCCAATTGTCTATTATTGTGAATATATTCCTGCTTGCCATAAAATTACCTCAGCCAGTTTATTATTAGACCTGTTAATGCTATGAGTGTCGGTATGCCCCAGAAGAAACGCACTGCACCCTCTGTCTTGAATCTGGGATATACGAGACCTATAAAGAGCGGATAGAGCCAGATGATGAAAACCTTGAATATCATTGACACGGGATTTGAAGCACCGCCCAGGAAGAGGTCTGCATAGAGTATGAATTTTGCTATCATGAAAATTGCATGTGATGACATCATAAGAGAAAGATACTTGCCGCCGAATTCCGCCATGGGGCCTGTTGCTATTTCCTGGGGTGCGACAACTATGTCAAAGGGCTGTTTGCCCATCATGCCGAGCAGTGCAATAAAAGCGGGTATTGCAGCCAGGGGGTGTCTGACAATATTCCAGTTGGCAGGTCCGCCCTGCTGTGCATTGATGATACTGCTTATTGACATGGAGTCAGCATCAATCATCAGTATGATAACAGCAAGGACAAAAGGCAGTTCATATGATGCAAGAAGTGTCAGTGCCCTTGAAATGCCCATTATGCCGTATGGGTTGGAGCCCTGACTCGTTGCAAGGGCAAATCCCAGTGAACCGAAGACCATTAGGTACATAACAACAATAATATCACCGGCAAATCCGAAATGCATGAAATACTCTGATGAGACAACAGGTATGAGGAGCAATGTGCCTATTGAGCCTGTAAGGAGAAATACGGGTCCCAGATCAAACATCACACCGTGTGATATATTGGTCTTCTTTACTCCGAGTTTGATTATGTCAATATAATTCTGGAATACAGTGGGCCCGTGCCTCAGCTGAACCCATGCAGATATCTTTCTTCCCAGACCCATTAAAAATACGCCGTAGAGATATATGAATACAATGGTGATAATAGTGGTCATTATTATCATGCAATACCCCATATTGTGATGATTATTATGATAATGCCTGCAAGGAGAATCATATTATTGGATGAGAGTGTATTGAGATGAAGGCGTTTCAGGAGAGAACCTGTATCAACCAATACTGAGTAAATACCCCTGTAGAAATTCTCCGAGTGTCTTTTTACAATAGGCCTGACAACCTCTATGAAGCCGTCATAGAAATTTGATGCATAGTGAAGCGGCATCGCGGGTTTAACGACCTCCGCACTCATTGCAATATCGTACTGTGATACCCTTCTTGATTTTCTGAATGCAAGAATAAAGAACAGGAGCAGCAGTATGAAGAGCCCGATTACAGCAGAACCTATCCATAGCGGGTTCCAGTAGCCTGCTGTGGATTCAAGGAAATTGCCGTTCATCAGCATATTGACTGATGGCGTGAATTCGCTTACTGTCCTGAATACCAGTCTGAAGAAAGGATAAGGGTAAATGCCCAGTCCTACGAGTGAGAGCGGTAAAATCATATTAACAATCGTTATAATGGTATCGGACGGACTGTCAAAATACTTCTTCCCTGCATTCTCCGGTGAGAGTATGCCGAGAAATACAGTTGAGAGTATTTTATAACAGTATAAGAAAGCAATGGTTGAAGCGAGGAATGATACTGCAAGTGCAAGATAATGGCCTGATACGAACATATTCTGATAATAGACCCATTTGCCTGCAAATCCCATCAGCGGGACTATGCCTGCCAGGGCAATTATGGATATCAGTGTTGATATGAAGGTAAATGGTATAACCTTTATCAGTCCTCCGAGTTCACTGCCCTCAGTTGTATCTGTTTTGTATTCTATGAATGCCAGATCAGTGAAGAGTGATGTCTTTACAAGAGTATGTATTGTCATAAGCACGAATATGCTGACCAGTGCCCACTCATAACCCAGTCCGAATGATGCGGTGATATAACCCATCTGCGCCACTGAGGAGTATATCAGGACCTTCTTTATATCCGTCTCCTTCACTGCTATTATTGTGCCTATCAGTGCAGTGAGGGCTCCGCCCATTGTAAAGAATATTCTGAAGAACTGTATATTGGAGAATGTGAATAATTCATTGACATAAGAATACGGGAATATCTTGAAAAGGAGAATAATAAGGCCGAATATCCCCAGTTTGGACAGTATTGATGAGAGATAAGCGGTAAATACGGTCTTGGCTTTGACATATGCGTCATTGACCCATACATGAAGTCCTATGAACACGGATTTGATGAGCATTGCCGAACCGAACAGTATGATAATCATTCTTGCCCTGTCGGGGCTCAGTGTCTTATGCATCAGTGAAAGTTTGTCAATATTGACTGTCCCTGTATAACTGTAGAGCATGACAACTGCCAGAAGCATCAGCAGGCTGCCGCCTGCATTCATTGCAATATACATAAGACCTGTTCCTGCATTGGCTGATGTAACGGAAACAGCAAAGAATATCATCACTGATATGAATTCCCAGAGTATGAAGAATGTGAAGAGATTGGCTGAGAAGAAAAGGAGATTGACACTGTAGAATATAAGGAATATAAGCATTATATAGCCGCTGTCTCTCTTGGAGATATTGTGCAGTGTGTTGAACAGGATAATACCGAATGCAATGTGATTGAGAATCATGAAAAAGTATCCTGCAGATGAGAAAGTGAAAGCAATATTGAGATCCATTGAATGTATTACAGGTATGACCATTGAGGATGTGTTGTAGAGGAATACAAGATTTATCAGTGAGTAGAGGTAAACCGATATAGCCAGTATATTCCTCAGTATTCTTGATACATCGCCAATTATGTAAATAAGTATGATACTGACTATCATTGAATAGAAGTACAGTGTATTAATCATTATAATGCTCCCCTTCTACTGTACCGGATTCTCCTGCACCGGATGCACTGTCTCTCACAGAGTGCATCTCAGACCGGAAATCCTGCATGACCGTACCCCTGTTTATGATTGAGGGATTGAGTGTCAAGTAAAATGTGATTATGAGAATGACTGCTGCCGGCAGTATGGCTGTAATATGCTCGGGACCCGGTGATTCAACCCTGACTATGAATATCTTCCTTATGACCTTAAAGAGATACAGTATCTCTATGAAGGCTGCGAAAAGTATGATAATCCCCACCCACAGATATCCTGTTCTGAGCAGTTCGGCAAGGACCCTGAATTTCACATAGAACATGGGGAACGGGGGTATGCCTGATAATGTCAGAGCACCTATTGTGAATGTGAATACTGCAAATGGCCTGGATGCAAAACCGGCATTGACATGCCCATTTTCATCAGTGAGTGACCTCAGTGCAAAGAACATGATGAATTTTGAAAGAGCATGTATGATAAGCATAACCACTGCTGCATTGAGCATCATTCCTGTCCCCTGCTCGGTCTTGCTGATAACTACAAGAAGCACTACCATGCCTGAATGAGAAAAGGATGAGAATCCGAGCATCCTCTTGATATTGGATGAGGAGAGTGCTGAGAGTTCCGATATTATAATTGTAAGTGACGCAAGTATGACAAGTATGGTGTTCATTGTACCTGTCAATGTAAAGAGTATGAATAATTTCACGAAGACAAAGAGCATGCCTGTCTGGATGATGCCGGAGTAAACAGAATCAGATAGTGTGTCGGAATGTGCATAGAGGTCTGTCACAAAGATATTCGCCGGGAAAATATAGAGTTCAAAGAGCATGCCGAATAAAAAGATGAATGCTGCAATGGAAAAATAGAAGAGATTGAATTTGCCGGCAATTATCATACTGTTTATTTCAATAAGATTGAGAGTGCCTGTCAAAGAATAGATTGATGCAATGGAGAGAAGCATCAGCAATGAGCCTATTGTTGTACCTGTGATGAATTTGATTACTGAGAGGTCTGTGCGTATGAGTTTCTTGGACCCTGCCAGTATATAAACGCCAATTGTAACGAGTTCAATAAAAACAAATATATTGAAAATATCAACTGACGATACTATGGTCATCACACCTGCAATGATTATGGGGAATACTGTTGCTACAACCTTGGGATTATCATATATGCCCCTGCTCTTTATCAGATATACGCAGTACAGAAGGGCAAGCATATTGACAGTGAGCAGTATCAATGCTCCCGTGAATGTGAAGACAAGTGTAATACCCCAGGGGAACTTTATGCCCGACATATTCATTACAATGGGATTATTTACTATTTCCGGCATTATGAGGAGTATCTCCATTATATTGAAGGCAAATATGAGGGATAGAATGAGGAAATATACTCTCTTGACAAAATGATAGACAAGCGGGGCTATGAAACCTGCAGCCAGTGTCAGGATTATTATTGTAACAGGATTAATCATCTTTGTCCTCCGTATGGTCCCTGTTCAATGTGCCTTTGTCAGAGTAGAAACGCAATGCAAAGAAGAGGAATAGGGCTGTTGTGGCAATACCTATGACAATTGATGTCAGGACCAGTGCCTGAGGTATGGGATCACATGTCAGGGTGCCTGCCAGCTGCTGAAACCTGCTGAGCACAGGGGCTTTGCCTCCAATAACATACCCTGATGCGACAATCAGTATATTGACCCCTGTCTGGGCAATGACAAATCCGATTATCATCTTTATGATATTCCTGCTTATAAGAGCAATCATGATGCCGCCTGTCAGCAGAATGATGCCATTGACCAAAAACAGTATGTTGAGTGTATTCTGCATGTTAACTCCTAAGAATATGCTCTGTTAAATGGAAAAACTCCACTGTTACCTTGATGCCTATGAGTGAATAGAGCAGCGGTATAATGCCGCCTGAAATTATTGAACCGAACATGCCTGTGCCCATTAAATTGATAAGGAAGATATTGGCTGTGTAAATGCCTATGAGACCTATGAGCAGAATAATGATAACAGCCATGGATTCAACTGCATGTGATAATCCGGAGGACACTTCCCTTCTCCTGTCTGACAGAAAGAGCAGAAGCATGCCTGAGCCGATTACTGCACCGCCCTGAAATCCGCCGCCGGGCGAGAGATGACCATTGACAATGATATATATGCCGAAGATCATAATAACGGGAAAGAGGATTATTGATGCTGATTTCACTATATTCCCGGCAGGTTCAAGCAATTTGCCTGTACTCTTCAGTCCCATTGTGGATATGAGGAGGTATATGCCTGTTACAGCCAGAAACAGTATGGTTATCTCCCCTATTGTGTCATATCCCCTGTACTGGGTCACAACAGAGGTGACTATATTGGGTACATTGTAATCAGCGAGATTCCTGCTTAAGATGAATGAAGCATTGGGCGAAGAGAGATATGAGAAATCACTTATCTCAAACATGAATATCATCAGCAGTATGGAGAGGAATGCAAATATTGTCACAGCAATAAAACGCTTCATCTGTCTCTCCTTTTCACTTTTATTATTATCCCTATTATTATTGCACCTGAGAGAGCTGCTCCTATGGATGCCTCTGTCATTGCAACATCGGGAGCTCTCATAATCACAAACATAATAGATGCAGCAAGGGATATCAGTGTTGTCCCCACTGCTGCTGTTATGAGATCCCTGTTTATGCATATAAAACAGAGTGTGCCTATTGATACAACTGAAAGAATTCCCATTATGATTATCTCAATCATAATCCCTCCGTGTCATCTACTGTGCCTTCATACTGCTCAACATCATTCTTATATGCGCTCCTTGCAAGTGTGCTGGATGAAACAGGATTGGTCATCAGTACAAAGAGAACAATGAGTATGGCTTTCACAAGCACAGGGGGATAATAAAGGCCTGCTCCCAGTACTGTGAATATAATACCGAGTGTTGTGGCTTTTGTCCCTGCCTGGAGCCTGTTGTAAATATCCGGCATTCTCAGTAAACCGAGTGCCCCCAGAAAGAGGAACATTGAACCCAGGAGCATGAGTATCATTCCGATAATTTCATTTATCATTCTTCTTCTCCATGAATCTTGCGAATGCGACAACACCTATGAATGACAGAACTGCATATACGATTGCCGCATCCATATATATACTGTTCCTGTAATAGATTGAGAGTATTACTATGAGGACAAGTGTTATCAGTGTTATGACATCTATTGCAGCAATCCTGTCATACAGTGTGGGGCCCATGAAGAATCTTATAAGTGTCAGAATAACTGCCGACACTATGAAAATTCCGGTCAGTATCATCAGTATAATCATAATCACATCCCCTTGAGATAATGCATGAATCCCCCTGTGATATCCTCGTCCTTTTCATACTGACCTGTATCAACTGTATGTATGAGGAGTTTGTTGCCCTCTGTGTCAATGGTCAATGTGCCGGGTGTCAGTGTAATGGAATTTGCAAGCATGAGTTTTGTGAATGAATCCGGGGTTTTGCTGCAGTCAACCTTGATGAATCCCGGTTTTATCGGGAGCTTCGGATGCAGGACCCTCAGTGCTACATCAATATTTGCCTGTACAATTCTCATGAAGAGATAAGGGATATATGCGATAATCCATATAATATTGAGCAGTGTGATGTATCTCATATCACCGGGACTGCTTATTTTCAGGGCAAAGACAAGTGTTATGGGGGCAAATATTATTCCTGCAAGATAATCATAGAGTCCAGCCGGGAATATCAGTGCACTGTAAAGCAGCCAGAGAAGAATTGAAAACAGAATGAAAGAGTAAATCTTCCTGAATTTGTCCATCCATACCTCATTTCAAGATTATAAGTTTCCGGATACCATTGTCTCCCGGTGAAAAGTAAATCCCCGGTTTCAATGCTCTGCTGTCTGTCTGATGAATACGCCTGCCGGATATGTCAAATATGCACTTATTATAATTTTCTACTGCAGTGTTGTCAAGGGACCTTGGATTGTCTATGAATGACGGTGTGCTGCTTAAAAGTATTATCATGTTATTTTCATTGACAAGAACACCCTCTCCCTGAGACAGGGAGAATAGTTTATATGGCGCAAATGCACTATTGTCAAACACTGTATCCAGATGACCGGTGAATGAGAGAAGCATGCTGTCAGTGAGTATATAAAGTGTGTCACCGGCTGAAGAGAATTGCTCAATTTTGAGATTGATTGTTTCGGGGTTTGAGCATAATGTGTCGGTAATGGAGAATTTTCTGAAATCACCTGCAACAACACTGCTGCTGATGCCTGCCAGATTCATCATAAAATCACTGGAGCTGAGATATCCCAGAGTAAACCCTGACAGTGTAAAAGCCCTCATGCCTGCATAGCCTGCAGCACAGTAAATACTGCTATCGGCAGCATGTATTGAGTGAATATCATACAGTGATGAAAAGAGCAGGGAGTCAGAGGCATACAGAGGCGAATGTTTCATTATATCATTGGACTGAGTGGAGTATATGACCGTTGAATCACCCTGCATGGAGAGTGAGCGCGGCGTATGGTCAGGGTAATAAGCATAGAGTGAATCCCCTGAAGGGACATATACAGTGCTGCCTGCAAGCACAGCATTGTTGAATTGTTTTGCCTGCCCGCTGCCGGGTGAATAATAATTGAACTCATTATTGTCCATGCTGAATGCTTCAATACTCTCTGCAAATACATAGTGGTTTTGCCCGGAGGGGAGCAGTCCGCTTATATTCCTGTTGATACGGATAGAATCCCTCACTGCCTGAGACAATGAGTGAATATGCGTATTGGAAAGCACAGTGTAATCACGGTCACCGGAATAATCAATGTCAATAACCGGTCCTGTAAACTCAAATGAATCAGCAAGAGCAAAACTGTCAACAAATGGATTGGTGTATCTGTATATAAAGGCATTTTTCCTGAGATACAGCTGGTCTTGAGTAAATGCAACCAGTTCAAATTCCCCATCTGTTCTCTTGAGTGAATAGATATCTATGCCGGCTGGTCCTGAGACATATGTCCTTATGGTATCTCCGCTTATAATGCATATCATATGATATTTATTGATGAATATATCAGATCCTGTGCTTGTTATTAAAGTATCTGTAATACGGGCAGAACTGCTGTCAATATCAAAGGCAATAACAGCCCTACTGTCAATTGCAGCATGATATTGGCCGCCTATGAGAAAACGGGTGCCCTTCACATATGTACCGGATATATGGGTGAGCAATGAATCATATCTGAAAATATCTGTCTTGTACGGACTGGATGCAAAGAGCAGGCCGGAGTCCGAGCTGAGGGCAGTGATCTCATAGGGCAGTGTCAATGACTGAATAATGCTGTAACCATTACTGCCTGTAATAAGGTCTATCTGTCTGCCTTCTGCACATGCAATACTGCCTGAATGCAGACGGGATACATGGTCATATTCATTACTGAAAACACTGTCAGGCACACCTGCCTGCGACAAACCTGCTCTGTGCAGTATGTCTGTACCGGAGAGAATTGCAGCAGGATTGCCCAGTGACAGAACTGAGTTTACTGTGAGTTCACTGCTTATAAGCAAAATGGGGATTAAGAGGAGCATAAATCTTTTCATATAGATATTATAATCAATGCTCAATCCCTGTCAATTGAATCCGTCGTTGCGAGACCTCCGGGTCGCGGCAATCTCCTTATCCGCTATTCATTCCGATTTCTTGAATCTTGAAACTTGGAACTCTTTTTACCAGTCACCAGCAACAAGCCACCAGCCACTATTGTCTCAACCCGGCTCCGGCCGGTCTTTCTTTTACCTTTTACCTTTAATCTTTTACCTTCTTCTATCCTTGGAACTTGAAACTTGCAAACTTGAAACTGTATTTTGACCCTCAACCATTAACTCTCAACCATCAACCCGGCTCCGGCCGGTCCTCGTTTTCCGTTTTCCGTTATCCGGTCTTACTTCTCCCCTGCTAATACAATCAAATCCCTGCAACCTGAAAACCTGCAACTCTTTTCACCAGCATACCAGTCACAAGCAACTGTCTTATTTGGCCGGCTATTCACAAAACCATTGACCATCAACCATCAACTCTTGACCTTGTATACCAGCCACCAGCCACTAAAACCTTATACTCACTCCCACCTTGTATTCCAGTGTCTTATAGTACTCACTGACAGCATAATCGGCATTTGCTTGTATATTAAAATATGATTTACTGATATTGATGTTTGAACCGAGTTTATGTCTTACCTGCTCTGATGTGCCTGTATAG
>JAWOBN010000003.1:0-3260 GCA_046484245.1 bacterium
GGACAAACCGGATTGTTCGTGGTCAATGAAGGGAATTTCATGTATGACAACGCCTCGCTTTCATATTATTCGGCCGGTTCCATGAAGGTGGAGAACGAGGTTTTTTTACGGATATATTTGTTGATAATCCGCCGGAGGATGTGAAAGACAATCAGGACTCACAGCTCAAGCGCGCAGTCAATGAATTGCTCGAGAAATTAGAAAAATAATTTAGATCAGGCTCCGCTGTTTAGTTCTGGTTTTCCGTCATGATTACCTGATTCATCTATCCTATAGATAAATAATCCATCTATATCTCCTGCAACGAAAAGACGATTTGCCTGTAGATGAATGCCTATAGATTGATCAGGTGTCTTCATTGAGCTAACAATTTCTAGATCTTGCTTCTTCAATATATTCATTATATAAACACCATCACGATCAACACAATAGAGTCTGCTTCCTCTGACAAACAAGCGACCAGTCATTCCGCCTGTTACTAGATGTGCCTGAATAGAGGGATTTGCCTTATCCCTTATATCAATCATCAACACTCCATTGTATCTATCTGCAAGATACGCATAATTATCGTGAACATAAACATCATCAGGGCCACCGTCTGTTGCAAGGCTTGATACTAATGTCAATTCATTGCCATTGAAACTGAAAATTCTTAATCCATAATCCACATCAGCAACATAGACGAATCCATCTCTGTAAAAAACCTTTCTTGCTTCTATGGGAGCCTGTGATGTTGCAATTACACTCGGGGAAGATTTGTCTGTCACATCAAAGATTATTATACCATTGTAACCATCAGCTAGAAATAGTTGTTCTCCCTGAATCTCCATTCTCCGTGCTGTTCCCGGTGTTGAGGTATATGATACAAAATACGGATTGGATTTATCAGTTATATCAACAATACAAACACCGTTTCTTGTAGCAACATATGCATAATGTCCCTGGGTAATTATATCTATGGGATCTCCGTAGGTCCCAAGATACAATGAACTTGCTAATTCCGGATTGTCACCATGCTTCACATCTACAATGTATATATAACTACCATAACCTGCAAGATAAGCATAATGCCCATCTGCCCACACTTCCCTCATTGCTGCACCATTCCAATTGCTCAGCAAATCTAAAGTGGCATCATGTTCGTCTTTTGATATATTGTAGATTTGTGTTGAGTCGCTTTTTAATGATGTCTTATCTGTTACATTAGCATCTGTTAAACTGCATCCTGTTGCTGCAATGAATATAATTAGTGAAACCAATACACAATACTTCATTTCAACCTCCTTATAATTAATTCAATTGTATACAATTATCATTTGTAAGTCAAGAGATAATGATTTGGGTGTTTAATTTACTGAAACTGCTATTGACATAATCACTGAAAGTGATTTAATTATATATACATAACAGGGGAGCCTGAAGGCTGAGAAAGCGGCAAATCCGCTGACCCTTATAACCTGATGCAGGTAATGCTGCCGTAGGAAGATATTTGCGTCAGGTTATCAACCTGACTTTTTTATTTTAGGAGGTAAAGATGATAAATGATATTGAAGTGACAACTCACATACTGAAGAGTTATCATGAGAAGCTGATGGCATGCAGGGATCTGGATGTAGCTATTGTAGGCGGAGGACCCTCTGGACTTGTAGCAGCATCCAAACTTGCATCAGACGGATTCAATACTGCTGTCTTTGAGGCCAAACTCGCTCCCGGAGGCGGAATGTGGGGCGGCGGCATGATGTTCAATGAAATAGTTGTTCAGAAAGAGGCAGTACACATACTTGATGAATTCGGAATAAATTACAGGGAAAGAGAAAAAGGATACTTTACTGCTGATTCTGTTGAATCAACTTCAGCCCTTATTAATTCAGCTGTTTCATCAGGTGCAAGGATATTCAACCTCATCAAGGTGGTGGATGTAGTTTTATATGAGAGGGGGGTAAGCGGTATAGTGATAAACTGGACACCTGTAGAGTATATGAATCTTCATGTTGATCCGCTTACAATAGGAGCCAAAAAGGTTCTTGATGCCACAGGCCATCCTGCTGAACTGACCAATACATTGGTCAAGAAGGCAGGGGTAACACTCAACACGCCTTCAGGCAGATTTGAAGGGGAAAAACCCATGAATGCAGAGAAGGGAGAGAAGGAGACAGTGAAGAACACCTCTGAGGTGTTCAGTAATTTCTATGTATCAGGCATGGCGGCAAATGGTGTCTACGGCGGATTCAGAATGGGACCCATATTCGGAGGAATGCTTCTTTCGGGACAGAAGGTCTATGAAATGATCAAGGAGGCATTATCAACAGAATAATAGATGCCAATCTCAATCGTTTGAGAGAGGGCCTCAGAGTAATAGAGGAAACAGCCAGATTTGAACTTAATAACAGGCAGATTGCCGAAGACATAAAGACTCTGAGACATTCATATGGAGACTTGAAGGCATTGGCTCCCGGTATTATTGAAGCCAGAGACAGCAGTAATGATATTGGCAGGAATAGTGATTATGACAAGCAGAAGAAAAATCTCAAGGAAATAATAGGCAGTGCATTCGGGAGAAGCCAGGAGGCAGCCAGGGTGCTTGAGGAATTCGGGCTATATATATCTCCTGATTTCACATGCAGGGCAAAAGAGATAAGATTCAAGCTCTATGATATAGAAAAGGACATGACAACAGCATTAAGAAAGGCTCATTTAACATTTCCTGAGAGTATCGGGCTGTATCTGGTGATGACTTCACCGAGAAAAGGATATGAAAAACTTACAGAGATTGCTGTGAAGAATAGTGTCGGTGCAGTCCAGCTCCGTGACAAGACAATGAATGACAGACAACTGCTTGAAACAGCAAGGAGAATGAGAGAGATAACAGCTGAAACAGATACACTGTTTTTTGTCAATGACAGAATTGACATAGCTGTCCTGTCAGATGCAGATGGTGTCCATGTCGGTCAGTCAGACATTGATGTAAGTGAATGCCGGTCTGTCATGGGCAGTAAACTTGTGGGAAAATCCACGCACAATCTGAAGCAGCTCCGGAATGCCCTGAAGGAGAGACCGGACTATATAGGCATAGGTCCTGTATTTCCTACAAACTCCAAGGCAGTACCTGATCCTGTACTGGGGCTTGATGAAGCAGGCAGAATGCTTGAGGCCTGGCGCTTCAACATGGCGTCCACGTTGTCAAATCCGATCAGCTCAACCCGGCTGCCTTTGTCCTGCACAGCATTAACAAGACGAATGAATTTCTCATTGTGGGAAAG
>JAWOBN010000044.1:0-42211 GCA_046484245.1 bacterium
CAAAAACAGCAGCCGGAGGTGTCAAGCGATCTCCCGTCCAATACAGTGATGAGAAACCATGAAAGAACTGAAATCAGAGGAATTCACTTATTGCCCCACATGCTTATTCACCAGTCACCAGCATACCAGTCACAAGCCAATATCTCACTATACATTCTACACGCTCTATTCGCTCTACTCGTTCTATATCAGTAGGGGTTCAACAATTTGAACCCTATATCCAGTTGCAAGAAAACGGAATGATTAGCAGACCTAATCGTAATGCGTTATGCGTGGTGCGTAATGCGTAAGGATTGTGAATAGCAGCCACAGAGATTGCTTCGCGGATGCTTTTCAAGCAGGCCGAACTCGCAACGTCGGAACGTGGGCCAATAAGGAGATTGCCGCGTCGCTTTGCTCCTCGCAACGACAAGACCCGGAGGCTGCCGTCAGCCATCGGCCGGCGGCTGACGGTAAAATTATATGACAAGTTCACATAATTCGCCTAAGGGCTTGACATATCGGGTATTTTGTATATTATATTTAAGTTAAATTAATTACAGGAGGTATATTTGCCTACACATAAAGCTTTTAAGAAATCTATTGTCAAGAATGAAAAGAGACGGATCAGGAATAAGGTACATAAGACAAAATTAAAGAATGTTTTCAAGCGTGCTGAGAAAGCAGAGAGTGAAGAGGAAAAGAAGAATCTGCTCAAAGAGGGTTATAAGATCATTGATAAGGCATGCGCCCGTGATATAATCAAGAAGAATAAAGCTGCCAGAAAGAAATCCCAGTTAGCCAAAATACTATCCGTTTAATTACCAGAGAATAAAAAAAAGAGGCATCATCTCTGATGCCTCTCTATTCATTTTTCCTTCTTAAATCAGATATCAATCTTCAAGAGTGAAGTTCACAGGGAATGTAACATAAGCCCTTACAGCAATATCCCTTGACATTGCAGGTGTAAACCTCATCTGATAGGCAGCACTGCGCGCTGCATCATCCAAGAGCGGGTGCACTCCCCTGACAACCTTGACATTGGACACAGAACCGTCTTTTTCAACAACAAGTTCAAGGAATACAGTGCCTTCAATACCTAGCTGCTTGGCTGTCTCGGGATAAGCCGGATCCACCATCTGAACAACCTGCGGGGCATCCTCATATACACGGTATATCTCGCCCTGTTCTTCTGTCAATGAAGGATCATCAAATGTTGTCTCAAAATCCACATCCTCTGTAACCTCTTCTTCTGATTCCGCCTCTGTAACCTTCTTCGGCAATTGGGGTTTCTTGATCTCCTTGGGCTCTTCAGGCTGTTTCATCATTTCATCAGGCAGTTTCTCCATCTCTGTCTCTTTGGCAGGTCCGGACATCTTGTAAGGACGCGGCTCAAATTTGGGAACTGTCTGGAACAACACTATGAAAAGCACCAGTGAGAACAGTATGGATATCTTCAAAAACAAAGGGTACTTCCTCTTGATATCTTTCTTCTTCTTGTGCTCTTTTTTCTCATTCATAATATCTCCTCACCTCACATCGCTTATCGTGCGGGCTGCAAGCGAAACCCTCAGGGCATTCGCCTTTATGAGCTGCCCGAATATGTCATTGGATATCCAGTACGGTGTCTCCTTGTCTGACATCATAGAAACAATCATATTGGGGTCTATTCTCTTCTTTGTCTGCATAATTGCTTTGACATTGCCAATGGGGACAATTTTGTCATCAATACTGACAACACCCTTGTCTCCCCTGTATCCGACCCAGATATGCGATATATGCTTCAAGGATATCTTTTTCGCTGCATATGCTGACGGCAATTCAACCTTCAAACCCTGTTCGGATTTGAATACTGTTGAGACCATAAAGAATATGAGAAGAAGAAACACAATATCCGATATGGAGGAGTCCGTTATTTTCGGTTGTTCCTTTTCAATCTTTTCAAAATGCATTATTCCTCCTATTCTTCATCATCTTCTGCAGGAGAAAGGCTGATTCTTTCCTTCTCCCCCGTTTCTTCAAAGGCAATCTTAAGCTGGTCAAATGTCCTGACCATATATTCATACTTGGCTGAACGGGTGGGGATTATTGAAAATATCAGTTTATTCTCTTCATCCTGATTGAGGATCTCAATGGTCTTGTCGGAAACATCCTGCCAGTCAACAGGCACTGTAATCTCTTCACCATCAACATAATAATGCATATTGACATTGCCCATTTTGTCAATTCTGACCTTGACAATATCCTTGCTCTTGACCTTCACTTCCTCTTTTGATTCCTCAGGCAGAATTATCTGCAGACCCATTTCATTGTTGAATACAGTAGTTACAAGGAAAAAGATAAGCAGGAGAAACACAATGTCACCCATTGATGTTGTCGGTATATCTGTAGATGCCTGCATCTTTTTACGTTTCATATTATAACTCCGTATTATTCCTCAACTACTTCCATCTGAAGGAGCAGTTCAATTATTGAATTAGAAGCCTCTTCCATGGATCTCGTGTAATTATTGATCAGTGTGCTGAAAAGCACATGTGCTGCTGCTGTCGGTATTGCTATTGCAAGACCGGTCATTGTTGTGATTAGCGCCTGTGAGATACCGCTTGCAACAAGCTTCGGTTCAACAGTGCCTGCAAGTGCAATTGCATCAAATGCAGCGACCATGCCTGCTACAGTGCCCAAAAATCCCATCATGGGAGCAAGCTGAACAACAGCTGCCAGAGGAGCCATGCCTCTGTCAAGGAATGCCAGTTCCTTGACTCCTGCTTTGGCTATTGCCTCTTCCAGAAGGTCTTTGTCCTTGCCGACATACTGGAATTCAACCAGTACTGCTTCCATTATTCTCGCAATGGGGCTGGATGATTCCGCACAGTATTCCACTGCAGGTTCAATTCCCTCTGTCTCAATGATTTCATGCAGCCTGTCTGCAAATGCTGCGGGGTTTCTCTTGAGAATCAGGAATGTTATTATCCTTTCTACTATGAAAATTAAAGCAACAATTGCTGCACTGAGCAGGAACCACATGGCCCAACCGCCTCTTTGGAAAAAATCTAACACATCGTCCTCCTGTTTTTAATTTAATCCAATATTCTTTTGTCAAATTATCTATTTAATTATAAGCAATTAATCGTCATTGTCAATACTTTAGGTGCTTGTCCACCTGAAATAAATCAGTGATGCCAGTATGGTGAATATGCCTGCAGTGAGAATCATCAGTGACTCCATTGTGCCGACCTTCATTGTTGTAGCAATGAGAGGCAGTATTTCATAAGGTGTACTTGTTGCCAGTGCAGGGAAATATTTTGCAAGCTTGAATATATGAATGACTGCTCCTATGAGCATCAGTATGCTCCCGATTATCGGCAATACCCATATACCCTTATGCTTTATTATGCGAAGAAGACGCCTGATTATCCATCCTGCTATGAAGAGGGACATGGCAAACAGTATTATGCCTATTATAAAGATGATCTCTGCCGGAAATATTATTCTCATTTTCCACCTCCCTTATGGGGTTTCACTACATTGTAGAACCTGTATGCGCCAATAAGTGAGAGCAGTCCGGATAATGCAAAGAATATATAACCTGCCCATGTCTGAGCATCAGTCATCTTGAGATTACCCACAATGAGAAGAGAATATGCCTGAATCACAGCATAGATGAGAATTCCGGACGGGGCTATCATTATGAACTGCCAGTTTGTCTTCTTCATCAGCACCTGTTCATATCTCTTGGCAATTATTGCAAAGAAAACAAGAGCAAGCCAGAGAATAATTGCTCCTGCTATTGTAAATATACTGGATATGAATTTCCAGTTATTCACATACTGCGGTATTCCGCTTTGCTGAAACAATTCAGCAACAACTAACATTTTCAACATACTGCCTCCATTATCCTGATATTCCGGATTTAATTTTATCTATCATTTCCTCTGCATGGGATGGACCGATTATAAGTGATGATGATTTATTGAGTTTTTTCAGTAATTCATCTATCTTATCTGCAGTAGGATTGTCTTTATCAATCTTGACCTGGTCCATGAGATTAGACAGAATATCACCGGCAAAATCCTCCAGATACTCCTCTGCTATTTTTTCAATATTACCTACTGTGCTGCTGTCAAGCACATAACCGGCTGACGGTTTCTCTGCAGGCTCGTCTGCTGCTGCTTCCTCTTCCTTCTTGCTCTTTATCTTTATCTTCTTCCTCTCAGCGGCTTCCGGCTGCTTCTCCTCTTCTTTCTTCTCCTCTTCCTTCTTCTCCTCAATAATTGCAATCTCAGCAGTATCAATTGGTACATTCAGACCGTAAATGCCTGTTTCAGTAAAGACAAAGACAATCTTGGAATTGTCAGATGCAAATTCAATGTATTGAGGCATATCAATCTCTGCTGCATCTATTGACTGTTTCAATACAACTATCATCTGCTTTATTGTTTTGCTCTCAGGTGCATTGTCACCGCTTGCCTGAGTCAATTCACCTTCATTGTAGAACACATAGTCGGCACTGTATCTGCTTTGTAATGCTTCCAGATTCACCATAAATTATCCCCTGATTTTATTTAATTTGGCAATCACACTCTGAACCTTTTCCTTGGCTGTTTTCGGACCGAATTCCTTTACTGCTGATTTGCAGAGTGAATCAATAATTGCTTTGGAATCTTCCTGTATTTCCCTGCGCGAGATATCCTCTTTGATGACATCCTTCAGTTTCAGGTTATCATCTCCGTCAAATTCAATGCAATTGCATATCTTGTCAAGAGAATCAAGACTTGATTTGATGTCTGCAATCCATTTCCCCTTATTGCCGTCAGCTGAGAATTCCTCAACAAGGAAATTGATCTGTGTTATCTTATTATTGAACATCTGCTTTTCAGCTTCAGAGAGTGTTTCCTCTTCTTCCTCAATACTTTCTGCTGCTTCCATCAGGTCATCAATATCACTCTCGGATTCTCCACTGTCTTCAGGTGTCTCTTCAACTGCCCCGGCCAGGTCTGCATATTTTGCAAAAACATCAGACGGTTTGGTATAGGATTCAAATTCCAATGCGAGGAAATTGCTGTCAGTATTGATTATTATGATGAATGGTTCGGTCTTCACAGTAATGTAATTGAGTTTATCAATAGCAGTCTTCTCCCGTATTATCTCGCCTGCAGAACCGAGGAATGCTCCGGTATCATTGAGCAATGCATTGGTCTCGCCGAATTTCTCAACAACTTCGCCGTCTTCCTTATTGAGAAGCACTGCATTCTTCAGATCCGTGCCCTCTTTTATGGAATCAATCATCTCCGTAAAGTTCATTTACTCTCCCCTTCTATTCTCATGAGTTCCTTGTACTTTTTGCCTGCAATCATATTGCCAAGTTCCTGTTTCGCTTTATCCTTTGAATTATTATACAGAACATCCTTGATTTTATCAATATTCTCTTTTGTCAGTATTTTGGCTGCATCACTGCTCACTGATATCCTGTCATCAGTGAACTCTATCATGCCGGACACAGTTTCATAATCGGATGAGTCAAGTGTGCTCTTTAGGAATTCATACCAGTCCTTTGAATTGGTCCCCTTCACAGAAAACACATCCAGAATATTGTTCAATGCCCTTTCCAGGTCATTTATGAGTCTTTCGGAAACTGTCTTGTCAAATATCAGCCCCTTCTCAAGCAGCCATTCCAGTGACTGACAAGCCACAAGAATCGGCAGATTGCTGTCTTTAATAATCTGATTGATATCGCGCTTGCCATTAACCAGCCTGATAATTGTCCAGTCCGTCTTCCTCAGAGCAACATCCTCTTTGACACCTTCAGCTCTCTTTTCCAGTACCGCATCAAATGGAGGAAGGCTGCTCATTATCTTATCAAATTCAATCTTTCTCTTCTCAATATTATGTATCAGCCCGGCAGTTTCTTCAGCCTCTATTGTATGTTCCCTGATTGTATCGCCATTACTGTAGCTTATGGTTCCGCGTCCTACTACAGCAAGATTATAGATGGCTTCTATGCCGGATGTCTTCTTGTATTCAGCATGCACGGGAACCCCTTCATCAAAATAAATCACACCCTTGTCATCATTATGAGAAACAAATGTGAGTGAGCCCGTGCGGGCGCCTGATGCAATAAGATTGATTATTTCAACTGCAGAAAAAACTCCCAGATTTGCATCCAAATCCATCTATCTCCTCCTGAGGTGTTCATTACTCTTATATTTATCAATCAATTCAAGATACCTTTTATCCGAGAAATCAAAGTCAAATTCCTTCCAGTCATATGTGAATGATTCCCGGAATGCCCGGTAGAAATTATCGGATAATTCTTCTATATTATAAGGTATATCGGTAATTTTTTCAATATTATATAATTCTATTCTATTGCCGAACACTGCGCCTGCAGCAGGGCAGTCATTGACAAGTATTGACCCCTGCTGGAGAAATCTGTCCTGCATGAATGTCTGGGCACTGCCCAGGATCTTTCTCCCTTTGAGGGATAACTCATATAGAGAGGCGGAGTCAAAACAATTTGCACCATACGGTTTTTCACTCTCACCCTCATTGACCTCAACATCAATGCCGGCACTCTCAAAGCCCTTGATAAAGCCCTCTGCCAGTTTCCGGTACCGCGCCTTCAGGGAGTTTTCCTCAATGCTCTCATTAAAATTCGGGTAGTTTGAAGAGAATGAATATGTCAGGTCCCCGCAGTGCGGGACAGTCCTGCCCCCTGTTATTCTTCTGGCAACAGGAATATTATTGTTTTCAATATAACCTATGTCACAGCTCCTTGAATATTTCTGATTATAACCTATTGTCAGTGACAGTTCATTGAAACTGTAGAATCTGAGGCTCGGATTATCCGTGTATCTGTACATGAATTCATCAACAGCCATATTGGAATAGACATCCATATTCATAAACGGCAGAAAATACGCTTCTGTCATCCTATCCCTTTGAGAAAATGGGGACTATCCAGTCATATATGAGAAAATAGAATCTCCCTATGAGGAGTGATATCCTCGCCATCACAGTATATCCGAATGATGCGCCGAAGGCAATCATAATGAATGTTATGCCTATCCGGGAACCGACCTTGAGCATACCCTTATGCTCCTTGGAGAAATAGAAATAGACCAGTGTGGTGATGACGCCTATTATTATTATCAGATTATTCAGTGTGAGCATATTCATTCCCGTAAGGGGCAGTATTGTTGCCCTGACCTGGGGAATGAGGAACCCCTGTATATAACCGGTCACACCGAGTCCTGCGCCAATGCCGACAGTGAATGCAATGGACCACCTGGAGAGCCAGGCTATCTTGGGGAACCATCTGGAGAGCATTATAATGCCGAAGAAAGCCGGGACAATAAGCACAAACTCCTGATTGGTCTTTATCGGTTCTATGAGCATCGGCTCTATTACATAGGCATATGTATAGACAAGCCAGTATCCTGCAGAAATACCCACATAGAGAGACTCTGCAAATTTATAGAAAGGATTGTCCTTGTACAGGAAAGAGTATATGCAGAGCGTCAGTGCTGCTGCCAGCCAGACACCTAATGTTGGTCCCATTATTTGCCTCCTAATGTTTTGCCTTTATCTCTCTTCTCAAAGAAATAAGCAATATTACCCAGTATAATAAATACAATTATCAGAATATGCACGAATGACTGTGCCGCCATGCCTGCGACAGCCACATCAGGGTGGTCTATGAGGGTTTCATAGTCAGCTGAGCCCTTCATGCCCCCGACAAGCCCCTCTATCTGTCCTGACTGATAGAAGAAATATGCATCAGGAGCTGAGACTGCTGTAAGTGCCAGTATTATTCTCTGATTATACCTGGCTCCTGCATACTGCACCCAGATATTGCCTGTTGCACCTGCCTCCAGCCCCACCAGTATGTCTATATCATCATAATTGTGTATGTCATTCATCACAGGGAAGGAGTCAATGGGGTCTCCCTTATAGTCAGTTATAAAATAATCCCTTATCTCCTTGCCAATACCTACAATCTGGGCAGTATAACCGGGCCTGTACCCGAGATTGATATAATCAACACCGTATTCAACATCAAATTCAGCTGCTATCTTCTCCATTGCCCTGGTGCCGAGGGGTGCGCCCAATTGCCACTGTACAAGCATAATGGGATTGAGCTCCTTCTTGAAACAGTGTCTCAGCAATGCCTCAAGAAATGGCTGAAGCTCAGGCATTGATGCTGCATCATAGTCAACTGAGATCATCACATTATCGCCTGCAGATAAAGAATCCACTGCTTTATATGCATCAATTACCGGCTGTTTGGGAACTACGGGGAACTGGGGCCTGAACAACAGGGGCAATGCTACAACGAGTGCTATGATAACAAAGAGATACCGCCTGTCAATTGCTGTTAATTTCTTTATAATATTATTCATATAAATACTCCTTAAGAAAGATAACTTCTCTCAATGCCCAGGATTATCCTCAGTGAAACACCAACTGCCCCGAGTGCTATTCCTATGATAATACCGCGTTTTGCAGCCATCTGCGGAACAGACATTATCCATTCAGTGAGAGCAGGCACAGCAGGAATAAATCTGTCCGAAATGGGAACCCTGCCGAGCATTACAATTATTGCAGTGATAAGAAGCAGTGTGGCGTCTGTATTGCGCGCCCTGAATGCCCTGTATGCAGCTGATGCTATGAAGAATGCAAGCAGCGAGAACATTGTTGACTGAAGGGGGATTATCATATGATTGTAGATGTACATGAAACTCGTATTTGTATTGAATGCATTGCCTGTCCTGACAGTGCCGACAATTCCTGTAGTTACTATGACAGCAAATGCAATGAATACAACAATTGAATATTCCCAGTTATTCTCCTTTCTCTTCAGCTTTTTAATGTGGGACCTGAGGAGTGAATCCACTCCAAGCAGCATTGTAAATCCGGCTATAATTGAATACCATCTCAGGGCTGTCTGCTCAAATTCTCCGAATGGTGAATGGGGTATAAAGAAGGTTACAATTATTATCACACCTGTAAGGAATGTGATTGTCAGTGGTATGCCTTTGCCTTTTATCATTTCTCCTCCTAAATTATCCTGATGAGCCATTCAAACCAGTTATTGAATATATCAATGCCCATTCCCGGTCCCAGTATGCCCAGAAGCAGGCCTATGAAGAGAATAATTATGATAAGGACCTTGACCATGTCCTCAGCTACAATAGAGCCGAGCATCAGGGGGTTTTTGTCCATGTAAACAGAGGCTGCCATCATTTCCTCTCCTATAAGTGTGTAATCACATGCTGCAACAAAGAACGGAAGCTGCGCTGTTTCAGTGGTGCCTGCAATCTGAATAGCGCCTATGGAGTGGCCTGTTTCAGCAAGTATCAGTGATTCAGCAAAGAAGAGCCCCTGAAGGAATACTGCTCCGGGTTTCTCCCTCATCATCATTCCGTCAACACCTGCAGCATACCCGAACTGATCCTGTGTAATATACATGGTGTCTTCCTTCTGATACGCATCCGGTCTGCCCGCCTCTGTGAATGACTCCTTCACCACTTCCTGTGCTGTAGTCATTACAACAGGGTCATAGCACGGCACAAGGACCCTCGTATCATACTCAGCAGCCTTCTTGGCAACCCTGCTTAAAATAGTGAGACCGGCTATTGTGGGAATATCCGTCACATATCCTATGCCCAGTATATACATTATGGGCTTGCCCATTTCAGTGGAGCGGCCCACTGCCTCCTCAATGGCATCCAGCCCGCTTATCTTCCTTATGTAGAGTTTTTTCCCCTTCTTTGCCTGCTGAATAAACCAGACAAAGACAAGTGTGATAAATACTACTGCAATAAATGAATCTGCCCTGTCTGTATTGAACCACTGCGCCTCGGATTTTGCCGGATTACTGTCCTTTGTCCTGTAATATTTATTGCCGGGACTTGTTATTATACCGTAATATGAATACTCCTTACCATCCACCACATCTGTATCTCGGACCTGTTCCTTGGTAAGCATGAGGTCCTCTGCAACAATACTCTCCTCTTCACCGTCAATTCTCATTATTGTAATGAGGCCTGACGGCAGATTCTCATTGCACTCCCATCTTACAGTTATTGCACTGCCTGCATCATTGGGTGTATCCTCTGCAAGCAGGACAATATCCGTGTGTATTGTGTCACTGCCGGCAGTATCAGGGTCAAGCGGCATTGTCCCGGTCTGTCCGTGCAGTGCCGGGAATGCGGCTATAAGAAGAAGCATTATCAGAAGCAAGTAGCAAAGCTTTTTCACTTTACCTCCTAATTATTGTATTACTCCGAGCCAGTCACTCAGCAGGAATTGTATTCTTCCAATGAAGAGTGATATCCTCGCCATAATGGTTGCACCGAATGCTGCTCCGAATCCAATCATTATGAATGTTATGCCAACCCTGGAGACCTTGCCTATGAATCCCTTATGTTCAAGGGAGAAGAAGAAATACACCAGTGTCGTGATAACGCCTATGAGAATTACAATATTGCCCACTGAGAACACAGTAGGCATTGTACCCTGAACCTGTTTGAAGAGATTCTCAAATGATGAGGGCACTGCCATGCCTGTGCCAGTTCCCACGACAAATGCAATGGGAATCCTTGATATGTATGCCCTGCCCCTGAAGAGGCGGGAGAACATCAGAAGTCCCAGTATAAGCGGGATTATCACAAGAAAGTTCTTATCCTGCACAAGCGGGTTCCACACCTTGGCAATGATTGTATTATGCCAGTAAACGGAGAGGAGATAGCCTATTGAAACACCAACAAGTATCTTCTCTGCAATCTTATAGAACACATTGTCTTTATAGAGGAATGAATATATTGCAAGTGTTAATAATGCTGCAATCCATACCCATATATTTGTTGATATAGACATATTATTTCTCCTGTTTTTTCTTAATGAAATAGATTATATTGCCAAGCAGAATGAATATGATGTATGTGAGATGGGCTGATGACTGTGCGTCCATGCCTACTAGCCCGTCATTCCTGCTCTTTGACTTTTCATTGAGCTTGAGCAGCTGCTCGTATTCAGCTGCACCCTTGAGGCCTCCGAGCATGCCGTTTGCCTGGCCGGAATTCATGTAGATGTAGTATTCTGCCATACTGACAGCAGTTGTGCCTATTGCCATTTTCTGATCATATCTGCCGTTTGCATATATGATCCATGACAGTATTATGGAACTGCCTGCAAGGTCAACAAGATAGTCAATATCACTGTAATTATTGACACCTGCCATTATAGGCACTTCATCCAGATCATTACCGTATGCATCTGTATTGAATGTGCCTCTTATATCCTCACCCATTTTGAGTATTACTGCAGATACTCCCGGTACATAGGGGAAAAGAGTGATGTCTTTGCCTATCTCCTTTATATTGTCCGGATTGTCATTATTCCATTCCTTGACAGTAGTGGCAATGATATCCTGTGCAAGACCTGTTCCCTGCGGATACAGACCGAGCATGAATACCCTCAGGTCATTGGCAAATGCATGCGTGACAAGCGCCTTGCCCATTGGGTGCAGTTCCGGCATTGTTGACGGGTCATAATCCACACTTATAAGCATAGTGCCGTTTTCCGGTATGGAGTCCTCAACAAAATTGTATATATTGCGCACAGGGGTGGTAACTTTCATAGGGCATCCTATTGGTGTTAAAAACGGCACAATAACCACAATTGCCACAATGAGATATATTATCCTCTTATCCAGATTATCAAGAAAATCAACTATTCTCATCATTGTCCACCTCCCAGATAACGTCTTTCAATGCCCAGTATGATCTTGAGGGATGTGGCTATGATGCCGAGCTGTATGCCTATCTGAATGCCTCTCTGTGCAGCCATATTGGGATAACTCAGAATCCATTCCACCACCTCGGGCATATTGGAGTACATGAACTGGCCTATGGGCACCCTGCCCAGTGTTACTATGCTTGCAGTAACAAGAAGCAGTGTTGCATCAATACTCCTTGCCCTGAAAGCCCTGAATGCTGCTGACGCCATGTAGAATGCAAGGAGTGAGAATATTGTTGCCTGCATCGGCGCCTGCAGATATATGTACAGAAACATCAGGGGTGTCTCTGAGTCAGCAGTGAGATTGGGGAACATCTTGAGAAGCAGGTTTGTTGGTGTATATGCGCCCCCGAAAACACCGAGGAATGTTGTGATGAACAGTGCTGCCAGCACAATAATGGAGAACTGCCAGTCGTCACTCTTTCTCTTGATCTTGGTGAAATGCATTGATATTGTTGACTGCACTGCAATAAGCATTGTAAATGCAGTGACAATCATCATCCAGTCAAGAATAGTGGTATAGACATTCTTTGAAAAGGGATGAGGGACAAAGAACTGTATTATCATGCCTATGCCCATGAGCCCTGCTATGAATAATGGTAATTGTCGTCTTAAAAACATATGTCTCTCCTATGTATTGAATATAAATCTTAAATATTCCATAATTGTTTCCAGGAACTTCACATCCTGACCCATTATGCCGTATATAATAAATACAACAAAGAACACCAATAGGAATAACAGTAGGAATGCCTTGAGATAATCCTGCGCCTTTATTGAGCCCATAAGCACAGGTTCACCTGAAAGATATGCACTTGCTGCATAGAGTTCCTCACCTATTATTGTATAGTCGCAGGATGTAATGAAGAACGGCAGCTGTGTTACTGCATCTGTGCCTGCTATCTGTATTGCTCCTGTTGTATTGCCTGTCTCGGAGAGAATCAGTGATTCAGCCCAGAACATGCCGAGGAAGAGATTCGTTGCAGGTTTTTCCCTTACCATTATGCCGTTTACTGCAGCAGCATAACCGAATTGCGAACTGGTAAGGAAGAATACATCATTCTCATCATAGGCATCAGGCCTGCCTGCTTCTGTATATGCCTCTTTGACAACCTCTTTGGCAACTGTCATGACAATGGGGTCCCTGTTGGGTACAATGATGCGTGACTCATATTCAGCGACCTTCTTGGCAACAGGCCCCAGTATATTGAGTGATGCAATTGTTGCAATATCAGACATTGTGGAAAGTCCCGGAACATACAGTATCGGTTTGCCCATTTCAGTTGCTCTTCCTACAGCTTCATCCAGTGCATCAAGACCGGATATCTTCCTGAGGAAGAATTCCCTGCCCCTTCTTACTGCCTGTACAAAGAATATGATAAGCCCCATATAAGCAATTATCATCAGAAGGAGTATTGTCTTGTCCTTCTTGAACCAGTTTGCTTGAGGAGAAACGGGCATTGAGGTAACAGGTTGAGTTGATTCTATGCCGTCCTCATTTACATTAACAATAAAATACGAATACTCACCCTTTCTGGACAATAGCTCATCTGTAAACATTGTCTCACTCACAATACCGGGTTTGACAATTGTTGTATCGCCGGTCAGCTGATTGACCCTGTAGAGGGAATATGTGCCGTCAAAGCGGCTTGCATTCTCCCTCAACTGCCACTCAACAATAAGGGCAGTACCGTCATCATTTTCACAGTCCCTGACATTGACAGATTCAATACTGCAGAAATCAAACTCTGTTTTGATACTGTCGGAATCATTCTGAGCAGAGATGAACAGTGAAAACGTCAGTAAAAGAATGATTAAAATTAATTTACTTTTCATTTTTTCCCCTTATTCTTCAATTAATTCAACATTTGCTCTGGGAAGCAGCACTTTCTTGCCTTCTTCAAATTCAACTTCAAGAACTCTCACCTTGGCTTCTGTTTCAATCTTTTCAAGCTGAGCCGGGAGTGCAGAGACCTTGCCTATTCTGCCGAAATTGGGTTCTCTTATTACCCTCACAACAGAACCAATGTCCATGCCGAGTTTGGATTCATGTGTCTTCTCAAAATCCGCACTGTCAATCTCATCATCATGCGTCACAATGAGTTCAGGTCTTAAAACACCTGCCCTTATCTGCGTTGCACCGTTTATTGAAGCAATGCGGCCATTGTGTTCTTTGAGTATCTCAAATGTCTTGGCAGCCATGTGCATCTCTCCGAAGCCCTCTGTGATTATCAGTGTAATCCCTTTTTCCTCATTGCCTGTAATAGCAACACCTATCTCCTCGCCGAGGAAATCCTTGAGATCCTTGTCATCTATACCGCCGACAATAACACCCTTGGCCCGGACTTCAACGCATTTCTTCAAAACAGGAGCTGTGATGAGTGATCCGCCTATGATTATCTTGTCTTTCAGTTCATCCGTGATATCATCTTCTTTCAGTACATAATCATGGGAATCAGCAACAACAACTATCTCACCCTGTTCTTCTCCGCCTATTCCGAAAATACCCTGTATGAATGTTGCAGGGCTCTCCACTGTCACACCCTCGTCTTCAATCATCTCTACTACCCTGCCGTTAATATAAGCATTAACCTCAACAGGTTTGGGCGGATGACGAAGTGTCATCATGCCTGTTATCTCTGAGAGTGATTCCATAGTCCCGTCAATAGGGGATTTGATCTGTGTCTTGAACAGACCGAAGAATCCGGGTGATTCTCCGATAATCTGCCCTTTCTTGACTTCTTCACCCTCTTCAACTGTGAGGAAATTCTTGCATTCCTTTGCTGTAGCGCCTATCTTGCCTGCAAAATTAAGCCTCTCAACATCTCCGGGCAATTCTGTCCTTGCCACTACCTGTTCTGCTTTGAGGATATCCCCTTTCTCAACAAGTACATCACCCTTGAGGGGCAGGCGTCTGTCCTTCCTCACCATTGCCTTCTGAGTTACTTTAAGTCCCGGTGTATATGAATGTGCCATATATATCCTCCATTACTTTTCAGGATAAAGATTTAATGCTTTATACCACTGAACCAGTTTATCTATTCTCTTGCTGTCATCAGACGGCAGATTGAACGGTCTCCTGCCTCTGCAGTCAAGTATCACTCCGGCAATACCGCCTTCCAGTTCAACTTCAACCTCTTTGCCGTTTCCATTGCCGAGGTCCAGACCCTTTGCAGGTTTGATGACTGCATTTGCCTTCTCTCCTGTCTTCAGGTCAATTCTTCCGACATTGCCGAAGTCAACAGAGTGTTCATTCTCTCCTATCTTGACATTTATTGCCTCTCTGCCCTCTTTGCCTTTGCCTACAGGAGCCACGCATGAACCGAGTCTTATGAGGCAGTCCTTTTCAAAGACCTCTGTGGCTGCTGATTCATGAACTGTTGAAAGCACACCGAGCTGCGGCATCATGAATATGGAGTCCACAGTAAGCATTGTAATACCCTCCGGGAGGAATGCATCAACCATCATCATTGCCGACTGCACCCTTCTGGGTGCATGGGAGAGGACTCCGCCTGAACCGACAACAATGTCCAGTGTCTCCATATTTACAAGTGACCCCTCAGAACCTGTCTGTTCAAATGCATCAGATATTGTTCTTTCCTTCTGAACGCCTTTAAGGCTCACTGCCATTGCCTTGTGATGCTCAAGTGCCAGACGCAGTGCTTCCCTGGCTATTGCCTGCTCAATCTGCAATTCTTCAACAGTTGAAGGTATTGTGGTGGGCCTTATCATCTTATTTCTTATTCTGTTTCTCAGGTCCTTCTCATCCATCTTGAACGGGACCCATCTCATTATATTTGCAAGACCTGTTTCCTTGACAACATTGGATATGGAATAGCTCATACCGAGATTGGCTGACACTGTCCTGTTGAACTTCTCCTGGAATACGGAGAATACATCTGTTGTTGCTCCGCCGATATCCACACCGAGCACTTCAATATTGTCCCTCTTTGCTATGGTCTCTATCAGAAGACCCACTGCACCGGGTGTCGGCATAATCGGCACATCTGTCATTTCCATGAGCTTCTTGTATCCCGGTGCCTGTGCCATCACATGCTCCATGAAGAGATCATGTATTTTGTCTCTTGCAGGCCCGAGATTCTCTGTTTCCAGTGTCGGCCTCAAATTATCAACAATATAGAGATCTGTCTGTTCCTCCAGTGACTCCTTGACATTGTCCCTTGCATCCTTATTGCCTGCATAAATTACCGGCAAATTATAGGTTGAACCGAATCTCGGCTTGGGGTCAGCTGCTTCAATGATCTCTGCAAGCTGTACAACATGTGTCTTTGTCCCGCCGTCAGTTCCTCCTGACAGGAGCACCATATCCGGCCTTAATGTACGTATTCTCTTTATTCTTTCATAGTCCTGGCGTTTGTCATTGGATGCAATGACATCCATGACAATGGCACCTGCACCGAGTGCTGCTCTTGCAGCTGATTCTGCACTCATTCTGTCAACAACACCGGCAACCATCATCTGAAGACCGCCTCCTGCAGATGATGTTGATATATATAAATCAACACCCTTCTCCTCGGACGTATCCCCTCTCTTGATTATATTCTCGCCGTCAAGGACAATTGTCTCGGACAATTCCTCAACCTCTTTGATTGCATTGAGGACACCCTTTGTGACATCCTCGTACGGTGCTTCCACTGTTGTCGGGGCTTCACCCCTGACAATAAGGCGGTACTCCTCATCAACCTTTTCAATGAGTATTGCCTTTGTTGTAGTGCTTCCGCAATCAGTAGCAAGGATTCTCAGAATCTTATCTTTATCTTTCATTGATCCTCCTTCAGATGCTTTTCAGTTTTTTCTTTATCTTTATTATTATTATCTTCTTCTTTTTCCTCTTTCTTCTTCCTGTGCTCCTCAGCATCAATACGCTCTATTGCCTCCAGCACTTTCTCAATAGAGTCACGCTCCTCCAGTATCACAGCAACCTCCCTGTACTGGGAGATATTGAATATGGCAAGCACAATGGGTTCAAAGAATATCATCAGCTGTGAACCGAGATAATTCATCGGTTTGACTGATTCAAGGAACATAATGGCAGGTGCTGCAAGACGGCGCTTGACAATACCGTCTGCAATCTTGTTTATGATCTCCGTCTTTCTCTCTTCGGGTATTTCCTCCGGACTTACAGGATTGTTGTGATTGTCAAACATTACTGTCCCTCTTATAATAATTCACATCCAGATTCTTCATTGCCTTGAGTTCATTGAGACGGCCCACAGGTGTTGTCACCGGAGCTTTTTTCAAATCCCCGGGGCTTTCCTTTGCCTCTTTGTCTATCTCTTTCATGATCTCAATGAATCTATCCAGTGTTTCAATTGATTCCGTTTCAGTGGGTTCTATCATCAATGCCTCTGAAACAATAAGGGGGAAATATACAGTGGGTGCATGTATGCCTTTGTCAAGCATTCTCTTGGCAATATCCAGTGTTCTTATTCCATACTCTTTCTTATGCCTGCTTCCGCTCAGTACAAATTCATGCATTGTCTGGGTCTTGAATGGCAGTTCATAGATATCCTTCAGAGCGGACTTGATATAATTGGCATTAATAACAGCCATCTCCGAGGCGTATTTCAGTCCATCCTCACCCATTGCCTTTATATATGCCCATGCCTTTATCATTACATTGATATTGCCCATATACATGTGCATTGCCCCCATTGTCTTATCCGGTCTTTCAAACACAAACTGACCGTCTTTCTTATTTACAACAAATGGAGGTAAATAATCACTGAGTTTTTTGTTTACAGCAACACCGCCGCTTCCGGGACCGCCGCCGCCGTGCGGTGTGGAGAATGTCTTATGGAGATTGAAGTGCAGTATATCACATCCTATATTGCCCGGTTTGACTATGCCCATCAGTGCATTGAGATTGGCTCCGTCCATGTATATGAGACCGTCAACACTGTGTATGATCTCCGCAATCTCATCAAATCTGCTCTCAAATATACCCAGTGTATTGGGGTTTGTTATCATGATTCCCGCTGTTGCACTATCTGTCTTTGACCTGAGGTCTTCAATATCAATTTCACCATCCTCACCGGATTTGATCTCAACAGTATTGAATCCCGAGAGTGTGCATGATGCCGGATTGGTGCCGTGTGCTGAATCGGGAATCAGAATATTTTTCTTTTTATCATTGCCCCTATGACTGTGATACTCCCTGATTATCATCATGCCGGCAAATTCCGAGTGGGCTCCTGCAACAGGTGTGAGTGATATGCTGTCAAATCCCGCAATTATTCTGAGCATCTCCTGCAATTCATATATAATACTCATTATGCCCTGACAGTCCTCAATGTCCTGATAGGGATGCAGACCGAGGAATTCGGGTTTTGCTGCAATCTCTTCATTGACAATGGGATTGTATTTCATTGTGCATGAGCCGAGCGGGTATATGTCTTTCAATATATGGTGATTCTTGCCTGAAAGATTGACAAAATGCCTCATCACATCAATTTCGGCAACTTCCGGCAGTGCCGGTGAACTTGACCTTAAATACTTCTGAGGGATGTTAATATTATCAACAGGAAAATCATTTTCAGGCAGTGAAACAGTGTTCTTCTGCCCATTTCCCATTTCAAATATCAGTTTGTCATACATAATCTCTCCTGCCTGATTTTTGAAATATAATCTTATAATATATATATATTATTGTCAACAGGAAAAATGCCACTGACGTACAATGTTTGAATGCTGAGTGAGAAGAAGGTAAAAGGTAAAAGGTAAAAGGTAAAAGAAGGATAAGAGCGGGGAGAAGTAAAATCGTACAAAGTACAACGGGACTTACGTGTGACTCGTGTGACACGTGTGACTCGATACATGTGATAAGAGGTCATGGGAGATTGTACAATGTTTGAATGACAAGCAAGGAGGATAATAAAATGAGGACATCAAATCATGGCCAAGAGAATACGGAGAGCAGAGAACACATCACGCAAAACGCATTACGATATTACGTTGTACGTACTTTGTACGGACTTATTTCTCCGCGCTCATAAAACCAATTGTCAATCAATACAAAGCAGGGCGGAAACCAAGGTCTTCACAGTATCCTATTATGCCGTACGCAAAGCGGACAGAACACTCTTCCGGCTCAGTATCCCAGGAAGCGCCGCGGATCACCCGGTGTGTCCCTTCCTCAGGGCCCATAGGATTGCTGTCAGGACTCCAACTGTAATAATCACTGTCATACCAGTCAGCACACCATTCATATACATTGCAGGTCATATCCATTAATCCATAGGGACTTTGACCATTCTCATAACTGCCCACCGGGCTTGCATATCTGTACCCGTCTGCATCATTATCACCGGAGTGACAGTTTGCATAATAACTGCCATTATAATGCGCGTCATGGTCTCCCCAGGGATATTTTCTGCCGTCTGTTCCTCGAGCTCCCTTGGCCCACTGGGCTTCTGTGGGCAATTTGAGTCCTGCCCACTCACAGTATGCATTCGCGTCTTCCCAGGTTACATTAACTACAGGGTAATCGGGGTAAGCACTAAAGTAATTGTTCATATTGTCAAATCCGGGGTCTTGGGGATAATCCCTGCCTGTTGCATCGCAGAACTGTTTATACTGTTTATTGTTTGTTTCATATTTGCTGATATAATATCCGTCCAGATACACTGTATGTAATTTGTTGTCATTATATTCATCATCAGATCCCATTATAAAACTGCCTGATGGTATGTACACGAGTACAGTGCTGTCTTTCTCATTTATATATTCTCTATACCCCTTGTCATTTGTACCTTTGGGTATTAATCCATCAGGTATTCCTGAAGGGGCATTGGCATTATTCCATATATCCGAACATCCTGATACCATCAATAAAAAAACTGTTAAGAGTATTGATAACACTTTCATTCTGTATCCCTTCTAAATATTAAGACGCATTGTTTCTATCAATTATCTATTATATATTTTCTGTTTTCTTTAATCAAGAACCTTTATTAGTGTTCTGCATAATGCGTGTTGCGGTTTCCGTAATGCGTGGTGCGTTGTGATGTAGAACGAGGAGAACGAGTAGAGCGTGTAGAACGCATATTGAGGTAGTGACTTGTGACTGGTATGCTGGTGACTGGTGAATAGCGAAAGATGATAAGTGAATTCATTTTATATCTTTTCATTCATGGCCACTTGTCACATGACCATCAACCATCAACCATCAACCATTAACCATTGACTTGGCTTCCAGCCGGTCCTCCCTTTTTTCTTGACAAATATCAGACACCAATTACAATAGGATGAAAAAGGATTAATATGAATTTCAAAAAATACATCATTTATCTAGTGATTATTTTCTCAGCACTATTCTCTTTCAAGTCCCATTTCCTTCTTGCAGGAGAACTCAATGTTTTTCTCATCAATGCAATACGCTTCACATTGCTCTCCTCAATCATATTCATTGTATTTGAGAAACAGATACTGATAAATTTCACCAGATGCTGGAAAACAGGTGTGATATTAGGTCTTCTCATTACTGTCTATTTCACACTTCTGACACTTTCCATAGAAAGAACGGGGTATTTCCTTCCTGCATTGATACTCATTGCAACGGGGATTATTTTTGCAAAGAGGAATGTACTCGTATATATAACATTAATTGCTGCAATGGGACTTGCACTTGCCGGTATAATAATGCGCGGCTGTTTTCCTGCTGCTGTGCTCATGTCAATTGCCTCAGCCATACCCCTGTATTTTACAGCAGTTATTGCAAAGAGGCACAGGGAGATACTGACAGAGTTCAAGAAGGAATCATTCTTCACAACAACACTCATTCCCGCAGTTGTTTTCATTGTGATATTCCTTTTGACAAAACCGGCAGATGCCCCCCGTCTGGACACTTTTCTTCAGATTCACCTGCTCCTGCTTATTACAGCCGGAACACTGATGCCTGTATTCCTCATGTTCACTGACAATAATATTTTCATAAGCAGGGCAAGACTCAATATATTCATTGCAATATCGGCTGTTTCCCTTATAGGCATTGTGCTCTTTTCACCTGCTCTGCTTCCGGTACTTTCAGCACTGACACTGCTGCTCATATTGATTGCCCGCCGCTCAGCTGTAAAAGGTACGGGCAGGATTGAGTCCATTGCAATAGTAGCACTCACTGCAATAATCATTTCACTGATAATTCCCGTTTACAGAAGCATAGAGGATTATTCGCAGATAAGAAAAGACAGGGAGCTCATTTCTTCAAAGAGTCTCCCTGCCGGATTTATCAGTATCGGCAATATATATATCCGGTCGCGGTCAGGCATACCCGCAAGAATATACGAGCAGCAGAAAGACCGGATTATTGCTGTACCTGTCAGATGATCTTCTTATAGACATTCTCCGTCAATTTATTGCATCTCTCCTTAACTTCTTTCAGGATATCCGCGGATTTTTCCTTAGTGTCACTGACAAATGCTTCATCTTCAATATCCTGAAGATTGATAAGCACATTCATATATGCACCCTCACAGCAGGCCACTGCATTGAGTGCTGCAACACCTGCATCGGATACTGAATTGGGATTGCCTTTCTCTTCAACCTCTTCCAGTACGTCAAGCAGATCCCGTATGGTCTCCATTGCCTCAAAGGGCACACCTGTAGCCTTCTTGGTGGCATTTTCTACTGCCTCTTTTCTCGCCTGTTTCTGGGCATCCGTCTTCTTCTTCATCCTGAAGGCGCTCATCAATTCATTGAATGCATCCGTGTCCTCATCAATGATCTCAATAAGACGGCTCTTTACAGCCTGCGCCTTGTCACCGATTCTGACCATTGCCTCATCATACTCGGCATATTCTCTCTTGCCGTGTGTCAGATTGGACACCATTGCGGTGAGTGCTCCTGCGAGTGCTCCTGAAAGAGCAGCGACACTGCCGCCTCCGGGTGCAGGTGAATCTGTTGAAAGCTCATCTGCAAAATCCTTCAGTGACAGTGAAATGAGTTTTGAGCAGGCATTGTCATCATAGGCATATTCAATGATCTTCTTCTGCGGGTCAAATTCACCGAGTTCATCCAGGCCCATTGATTTTATTGCAATGTGAATAATATCCTTTTCGGGAATACCTGTTGATTTTCCCTGTTTCTCAAGATAGTATCTGCCCGCATCAATGAGGGCTTTCTTTGGAATGAGGCCTACAAGCTCACTGCCTGTTACCCTGAGCCCCCTCTTGTTTGCCTCTTCCCTGCATACTTCAAATGCCTCATGGGGCATGGTGATTGAGGTATTGGTCAGATTCATTGAAATCTGTGCAACACCGTAATCATCAATATACCACCCGATTGCCTTGCATGCCTTGAGCCGTCCGGCTACACGGAGAGCCTTGCCGTTCTCATCCCTGATTATCTTGTGATTCTCATCCCTCTTTGCCCTGCCTCGTTCTCTGATATCAAGTGCAATATCATGGGCTTTCTTCCTGTCCTGGGAATTGATATTGACATTATATGCTACAAGGAAATCCCTCACCCCTATTGCAGTTACACCGCTCCTTGCATTGAACTGAGCCGTGCCGTAATCGGGTTTCCAGTGTTCATCCTTTATCTTCTCCTCAAATGCCTCATACTGGCCCTTTCTGATAGTAGCAAGATTCCTCCTGTCCTCAGCTGTTGCAGAATGCTCATAGAGATAGACAGGTATGTCCAGTTCCTCACCGACCCTTTTTGCCAGCCTGTGAACAAGTTCATTGCACTCTTCTACTGTGATATCCTGCACAGGTACAAAAGGGCATACATCTGTTGCGCCCATTCTCGGATGCGCTCCGCTGTGTTTTCTCATGTCTATCAGTCCGGATGCCTCTTCAATTGCCGAGAATGCCGCTTCCACGACTTCATCCGGTGTTCCTACAAATGTTACGACAGTCCTGTTTGTATCAGCCCCGGGGTCAACATCAAGCAGTTTGACTCCGTCCACATCCTCAATCTTTGAGGTAATTGAATTAATGATACTCATATCCTTGCCTTCGGAAAAATTAGGTACGCATTCAACCAGTTTCATCAATTTCCTCCTTTTTCATTTTTATTTTGATTTATCATTAACATTGTATTTCTTCAATTTATACTGCAGTGTTCTCAGTGAAATACCGAGAATATCCGCAGCTTCTTTTCTTGAATACTCAGTATTCTCAAGCACATTCAGTATATGGTCTTTCTCAATATCTTTAAGGCTTTTTGAAAGATCATCCTTCCTTATCACTCTCTCATTGGATATCTCCGACGGGAGATCACTGAGTTCAATTCTCTTGGTTTCTGACATTACTATAGCATGCTGAATAACATTTTCAAGTTCCCTTATATTGCCGGGCCAGTCATAATTCATAAGGGTTCTCATTGCATCCTTGCTCACACCTTCTAAACCCTTCTGATTTATCTCTTTATTGGCAAGCAGTGATTTGACAAGAACAGGTATATCCTCCTTTCTCTCCCTGAGAGGCGGTATTGTTATCCTCACAACCTTGAGCCTGTAGTACAGGTCCTCCCGGAAGGTACCCTCTTTCACCTCATCGGCAAGCAGCTTATTGGTGGCTGAGATTATCCTCACATCAACAATTCTGTCCTCAGTATCACCTATGCGTCTTATTTTATGCTCCTGCAGGACCCTGAGCAGTTTTGTCTGTATGGTCAGTGTAAGGTCCCCCACCTCATCAAGAAAAAATGTCCCGCCGTCAGCTGCCTCAAAGAGACCCATCTTGTTTGCATTGGCTCCTGTGAAAGCACCCTTCTTATATCCGAAGAGTTCACTTTCCAGCAATGTCTCGGGCAATGCGCCGCAGTACTGGGAGATGAATTTATTGTCCTTCCTCTGTGAATTGAAATGTATTGTCCTGGCAATAAGCCCCTTGCCTGTCCCGCTCTCCCCTTCAAGCAATATGGGCACATCAGTGTTGATGACCTTCTTCAGTATATCAAGCACCTCCCTTATTGCAGGTGAAGTGCCCAGTATATGCTCAAAATTGTATATGTATGACATCTCCCTCTTCAATGTCTTATTCTCAATTGTCAATGAATTGGCAAGTCTCGCATTCTCTATACTGAGTGCTGCCAGATTGGCGAATGCTGTCATGAATTCCCTTGATTTCTCGTCAAAAACATTGCGGTTGGTGAGTGAATCCAGATAGATAACACCTATGATATTGTCCTTCCTCGTTATCGGCACAACAAGAATGGAGAGAAGATTGTACATCACAATGGACTTTGACTCCTTGAGACGCGGGTCCTTCTTTGCATCTGATGTGAGAATTGACTCGCCTGTCTCTATTGCTTTATAGACAGGGGTCATGGAGATCTCCTTTGAACCTATGATATTCTCCTCATTGAGATTCCTGGCGACCTCCACCTTCATCTCATGGGTCTTCATATCCTTCAGCATGAGAAAACCCCTCTCTGCATTGACTGTCTTGATTGCAGTATCCATGACTTTCTCAAGCAGTGTTGAATAATCCACTGTTGAGTTTATTATTTCACTTGCCTTATAAAGTGATTGAAGTACATCAAGATGTTCAGGTAATTTCTGATTCATTTCAGCTCCTCGCTATTTGACTGTGAATATTGCGCTGTTCTGTGAATAATTGCCGTATATGTCATAAAGCCGCATCTTCAGCAAATATCTGCCGCTTCTGAACAGTGAATCAATTGCAAACTGCCTCTTTGATGATGAGAGGGAATCACATCTGAAGACAATTTGTGAATCCCTGTCTTCAATTATCAGTGATATATATGTTGAGTAATCCGGTTCATCAAGCAGCCACTTTACTGTGTCAGGCGGATTGAAATCCGTTCCTGTCTCAGGCCTGACAATATCAATGATGCTTTCTACAAATCTTGATACTGTCCTGTTTGACAGAGAGTCCCATTCCCCCTCACTGTCCTCAATATACAGTGAGACAATACTTCCCGTAAGGTCAAATATATTGAATGATAGTGTATCCTCCTCAATACTGCCTGAATAATTGAGCATGCCCCCACTGTCACTGATGCAGTCAATGCGTATATCCGTTAGGGGGAGTGATGCATCCGAACGGACAATGTCTTTACTGCCGTCACGCTCCATTATGAGCGCATTGACAGTGACAAATCTGTCCATTGAGTCAGTCAGTGACATTGTCTTGACAACAGATGTTGTAACAAGGTATTCCAATATTGAGGGTTTGAAATTGAGTGTTCTCTCCACATATATTGAATCACCTGTCTCAATGACAGTGTCAATGCGGACTGCACTGTAATGGGTTTTGTCAATTGCAATACTGAGTGAGCCCTTTAATGCCTCATGGGGACCTGCCAGTCCCGAACTGTCTGTCAACAGTGTATCCGGACCGGCAGATATGAGTACATTGTCTAAGCCCCTGCCCCTCTTGTCATTTACCTGAAAGACAACCTGCCCCTCTCCAAAGGGATTCAAGGGGTCTGTCTTGCTCTCATGGGGCATATCTATATAACATGACGGTAATGTAAGCAGTATAATGAGAATAAACAGTGTTAATCTACCCATAATACATCCAGGATATTGAATACATATGCACCGAGCATTATGTCAAGGGAAATCCTGTTGAGTTTTGAATAATTATTGTAGGTATTGTACAGCTGCTCAGCCGCTTCAGGAGAATCGGCATTGAGATATCTGTCTCTTGCATTATCCATTGCAATAAAACTGACAATGGCTGATACTGCTCCTGCCATGAATACCGAACCTGTGATAATGCCCTTGGCAGTATGATTCTTGTCAATCTGCCCCCATCCCGGCACAACAATTGATTTGACCAGTAAATTGGCTTTTGAAAACGGCACCCTTGTCATTGGCGAGGAGTATTTATAATAATCCGGCTGGTCAGTGATAAACAGATTGACCCTGTTCTTCGCCTGCTTGAATACATCAATGATCTTGGGTGAGACGAATTCCTCATTGAGTGAATAATCACGGTTGATTGTCAGTATTTTCTCAAAATTATCCTGTGCTGCTTTTGTATTGCCCAGTGCAACATGGGCAAAAGCCAGATATGTGCGCAGGTTTATCATATCAGTGTCAGACATATCTTCACCCATTTTGTCAATTATATCATCTCCCATCATCACTGCACGTGAATAATCACCTGTCTCATAGGCAATAATCACATCATTTATGGAATACGCCATTACTGCGACAGTAAAGAGTATTGTTATCAGTAAGAATAGACCTTTCGTAATACCTCCTCGTGAACAATATTTATCTCATCCTCTATCTCTCCCAGCTGCGGGTTGACAAGTTTCACTGCATGAGGGCCTGTAAGGAGTTTTATGGAATCAGCCATCGGGGTTATGCCATAAAGTGAATCATCTATATAGACATCAGCCCACGGTCTTACAATAATCCTCAGATATCCGTATGCCTTGTCAAGATTTCTATTCAATTCAACAATAGAATCCTTCACCACTTCAATAGTGTCAATAAAACGCACCCTGTTGGGATGCCTCAATTCAATTACATGCCTTCCTGTTTCCAGCCTGACAGGTTCCTGCAGGGGTGTCCTGTCTATGAACACATTATTTATATAGAGATCAGCCCAGGGATTAATATTGAGTGACAGATACCCGTAATCCTGCGTTACTATGAGCTCTTTCAGGCTGATATTCACAGTATCAGGCCCCGTGAAATTTATTACTGTATCATAAGGTTCATATTGCACATTATCCACTGAAATCCGGTATTTGCCCGGACTCAGTGCAGCTAAAGCAGGAGAGCGCAGCACAATTGAATCATTCAGTGATACATTGATACCCGGCGGTTCGGTTATTATGCGCAGTGTCTGTCTGTCATTGTCACTGGATATGTATATGCGTTCCGGCTCCCTGCTGCCGAAGTAAAAGTATATCTGTGCAATGGATATTCCCAGGAAAATAATTATCAGTATCAGCAATGCAATGACCTTGAATGGTTCTGTTCTCTTGACAATATGCACATCAAACTCAATTGCCTCTTCATCTGATGCAATCTCTCTGCCTTCAATATATGCATTGAATTCCTTGAAATCACCCATTGAATCCAGTGATTTGATCATACTGAGCACTTTGTCACAGTCGGATATGCGTTTATCCGGGTCTTTCTCAAGCATCATATGTATCAGTCTGACAATGTCATTATCCCTGCCCTCACCTGTAATATTTATCTCCACTGATTTATGATAGAGAATATTGTTTATTGTCTCAAATTCCTCCTTGCCGCGGAAGGGATTTTCCCCTGTGAGCATTTCAACAAAGGAGACACCCAGAGAGAATATATCCGAAGCAGGCGTGAGGGGTTTTCCTGTGAGCTGTTCGGGCGGGAAATACGCCGGTGTGCCGAGATATGTGCCGGGATTGGTTATCTTCATATTCTCATTTCTGTATGCAAGACCGAAATCCGTTATCTTTATCTCGCCATCGGCTGATATCATTATATTATCCGGCTTGAGATCCCTGTGCAGTATACTGTTTGAGTGAATGTATTTGAGGCCCCTTGTCACTTCCTGCAGTATGTACAGGGCTGTTGAATACGGGATACTGCCTCTCTCCTCAATAAGACTGTCCAGTGTCATGCCCTTTATATACTCCAGAACAATATACTGGCTCTTATTCTCCTCAAAGAAGTCAATGATATTGACAATATTCTTATGCTGCAGATTTGCCAGAATAGCTGCCTCACGCTTGAATCTCTCAACAAAATTACTGTCAGCGGCAAGATGGGGATGGAGTTTCTTGATAACAACATCCCTCTCCAGTGATATCTGCTCACCCCTGTATATGGTTGACATGCCGCCGTGGGCTATAATGCCTTTTATCCTGTAATTCTTAAGATTCTCCATAGTATGTAATCTTATAATATTTCAGGGATTTGTCAATTGATTTCATTAAAGTGAAATAATTGCACCTGTTATGATAAAAACAGGTGTTTTTATGCAAAGTTTGCCTGTCGGGAAATTTTTTCCTTGTGCTTAATGCAAATTTTGCATCAGTATATACCGAGTTTTTCTTTTACAGATGGCAGTTTATCATCAGGTATCTTTCTGAATTCCCTGAACTCCATTGTAAAAACACCTCTCCCCTGAGTCATTGTCCGGAGTTGATTGGAGTATCCGAACATTGCAGAGAGCGGCACATCAGCATGAATAACCTGCCTGTCATCCATATTCTCAAATCCCTTTATCTCTGCATATTTGATATTGAGATCATTGATAACTGTGCCCACATAATCTTCAGGCACATTTACATCAAGTTTCATAATAGGTTCAAGAAGCACAGGCCCGGCTTTATCTATTGCTTTCTTCAGTGCCTGACTTGCAGCAAACATGAATGCATTCTCATTGGATGCCTGGTCATCATAATCCCCGTCCAGAAGGATCACCTTTACATTGATAACAGGGAATCCTGCTATCATGCCGTTATTAACAGCAGAACGGAGTCCGTTCTTTGCAGCTTCAAAGAATTCATTGGGCAGTGTATTCTTATCCAGTCTGCTCTCAAATTCATAGGGCTCATCGGACTTTTCAATGCGCAGTCTGAGTTTTGCATACATTCTCTTCTGCCCCAGTATCTTGTCAAACTCATACTCCACCTCCGCACTTTCTGCAATTGTCTCCCTGTATGAGACAATCGGTTTTCCTATGCGCGGGTCAAGATTGAATTCCCTCTTGAGTTTTTCCACAATAACCTCAATATGGAGCTCACCCATTCCTGAAATGAGTTTCTGCCCCGTATCCTCATTCTCATATACCCTGAAAGTGGGGTCAGCATCCTGAAACTGCTCAAGTATATCATTGAGTTTTTCTTCATCCTTTCTGTTGCGCGGCTCTATTGCAACAGAGACAACAGGTTCGGGGAATACCGGTTTTTCCAGTATTATGGGATGCTTGGGGCTTGTTATTGTACTTCCTGTAAGCGATTTCTTAAGGCCTGCCACAGCGCATATTTCCCCTGCTGTGATCTCATCCACCTCAACACGCCTGTTGGAATGCATTGTGAATATTTTGTTTATCCTTGTCTTATAATCATAGGCAGCATCATATACAGTATCCTTGGTTTTCATTCTGCCTGAATATATGCGCATATACACGAGTTTACCGAAGTGTTTGTCCAGATCAATCTTGAAGACAAAACCGCAGAAATGATCATTGACATCAGAGACCCTGGTCAATATGTCATGTGATTGCGGGTGTATGCCCTTAACAGGCGGTATATCCAGTGGTGACGGGAGATAATCCACAATTGCGTCAAGCAGGGGCTGAATACCCGTATTATTCTTTGATGACCCGCACAGAACAGGCACAATAGAGTAATTAAGTGTCTGTCTCCTCACTGCATCCCTTATCCTGTCACTTTCAATATTCTCCTCGGAAAGAACACTATTGAGTATATCATTATCATAATTGGCGATTTCCTCTATCATCTCCTTCCTGTATAATGCTGCTTTCTCCTTCAGTTCGCCGGGAATATCAACAATATCAAATTTATGGTCCTTGTCATTTGTCCAGAGGTATGCCTTCTCTTCTATCAGATCAATAAGACCGGTGAACCGGTCCTCCCTGCCTATGGGTATCTGAAGGGGTACAATCGGCACCTTGAATGTCTTGCGCATTGTTTCAAGCACCCTGTAGAAATCAGCGCCGGCCCTGTCCATCTTGTTTATATACGCTATTTTGGGGAGTGAGTATTTATTTGACTGTTTCCACACTGTCTCTGACTGGGGTTCAACACCCTCAACACCGCTGAAAATGACAATGGAGCCATCAAGCACCCTGAGAGCCCTCTCAACCTCTGCAGTGAAATCAATGTGGCCGGGAGTGTCAATGATATTTATCTTGTGCTCTCTCCAGTTTACTGAAGTGGATGCTGAAATTATTGTAATACCCCTCTCTCTCTCCTGGCTCATCCAGTCCATTGTTGCAGAGCCGTCATCCACCTCACCTATACGGTGCACCTTGCCTGTATAGTACAGTATTCTCTCAGTGGTTGTGGTTTTCCCGGCATCTATGTGCGCTATAAATCCGATGTTTCTAAGGTATTTCATAATTCAAAAAAAAGCCCGTCTGATGACGGGCTCAAATATTACCAGCGGAAATTCGCATATGCTTTGTTAGCTTCCGCCATCCTGTGTGTGTCCTCTCTTTTCTTTATAGCAGCGGAATTCTCTTTATTGTATGCAGCAATAAACTCTGATGCGAGTCTCTCTGCCATTGTATGATCACCGCGTGACTTGGCTGCACTGAGCATCCATCTTATTGCCAATGCCAGCTTCCTCTCCGGTCTTACCTCCATTGGCACCTGATAGGTCGCTCCGCCTATTCTGCGGGGTCTTACCTCAACAATGGGCTTTACATTATTCACTGCCCTCTCAAAGACCTTGATGCCGTCTTCCTTTGTCTTCTTCCTGACAATCTCAAGTGCATCATAGAATATCCGCAGACTGAGTGATTTCTTGCCTGCCTGCATCAGATAATTGATCAGTTTCCCGGCAGCTTCACTCTTGTACTTGGGATCCAGATATGTCTCTTTCTTAAAAACACGTTTACGCCTTGGCATATATTCTCCATTCCTTAGTTTTTGGGTTTCTTTGTTCCGTAATGTGAACGACTCTTCCTTCTATCTTCAACACCTGCTGAATCATACACACCCCTTACAATATGATATCGCACTCCGGGGAGATCCTTGACCCTGCCGCCCCTTATCAGGACAACAGAATGCTCCTGAAGATTGTGCCCTTCTCCGGGTATATAGGCAGTAACCTCAAAACCGTTTGAGAGACGCACCCTTGCTACCTTTCTCAGTGCTGAATTGGGTTTTTTCGGTGTTGTTGTATAGACCCTGGTGCATATACCCCTCTTCTGGGGACAATTCTTCAGAGCCGGTGCTTTATTCTTCTTCTTTACCTTCTTTCTTCCTTTCCTTATCAACTGATTTATTGTCGGCATACGCCATTCTCCTTATTTTGTTTTCAGTTCTTCCGGTTCTTCTGCTTCTTCAACTTCTTCTTCATTCACTGCAATCGGTTCATCCTCTATCTTCCTGTATTTCTTGACACCTGTGCCTGCAGGAAGGAGATTCCCCATTATAACATTTTCCTTGAGACCTTTCAAATAATCGATTTTACCCTCAATAGCCGCTTCTGTCAATACTTTTGTCGTCTCCTGGAATGATGCAGCAGATATGAATGACTTTGTGTTGAGTGATGATTTGGCTATGCCCATAAGCAGCCTCTGATAGAGAGCCGGTTTCCTGCCTTCCATTCTCGCATGATTATTGACCTTGTCCACCTCGTCTCTCTCTATTATCTCACCCTGTATGAATTCAGTTTCTCCTGAATCGGTTATCTTCACATATTTGATCATCTGTCTTATGATAAGGGCAATATGCTTGTCATTGATCTCAACACCCTGTGTCCTGTAAACTTCCTGTATCTGATTGAGGAGGAATGACGCAACCTCGCCCACTGTCTTGATCTTCATCAGATTATGAGGGTCAATAGCACCGTCACAGAGCTTATTGCCCGGTTCAACAACCTCGCCATTGTAAACAAGTATGTGCTTGCCGTAGGGTATTGAATACTGATATTCCTTATTATTGGGAGTGTGGATATGTATAATCCTCTCACCCCTCTTGACTTTTCCTATCTCCACTGTACCGCCGACTTCAGTTATAATGGCTTTGTCTTTGGGTACACGCGCTTCAAAGAGTTCAACAACCCTGGGAAGACCGCCTGTAATATCGCCGCCTTTCATCTGAGTGCTCGGTTTCTTGGCTATTATTGTGCCGGGATATACCTTCTGACCGTTCTTCACAGTGATGTATGAGCCCACTGCCACAGGATGCTTGTTTATCTCCTTCTCATTCTTGTCAACTATCTTCAGCACAGGATGCAGTGTCTTGTCCTTGTTCTGAATAACAAGTGTGGATATCTCATCACCGGAGTATTCCCGTTTCACTGTCTGGCCGTCAATAATATTGGAATATCTGACATATCCCTCAACCTTTGCATGTACAGGCTTATAATACGGATCCCATTTGAAGAGAGGGGAGTCTTTCTCAATCTCGCTCTTGTTCTCAACAAGTATCTGCGCGCCAATGGGTACATTGAGTGTGCTCTCCTTTGCCTGTTTGTCCTGACCCTTTATAAGTATCTGCGCATTATTGCTTGTATTTATTGTATTGCCCTCTGAATCCTCTGCTGTCTCCATACTCCTGAATTTCACCTTACCCGCTATCTTGGATTTCATCAGATTCTCTTTGCCTTCACCTGATGCAGTTCCGCCTGAGTGGAATGTCTTCAATGTGAGCTGTGTTCCGGGTTCTCCTATTGACTGTGCTGCCATAACACCGACAGATTCACCTATTTCAACAAGTTTGCCTATTGCGAGATTCATACCGTAACACTTCTGGCATATACCGTGTTCAGCTTCGCATGTCAGTACTGAGCGTATCTTCACCCTGTTTATGCCTGTGTTCTTCTCTATTTCATAGGCAGCTTCCTCTGTTATCTCCTCACCCTCATGCACAATCACTTCTCCTGATACATCACTGATAATATCCTCCAGTGCGTATCTGCCTTCAATCCTCGCTGAAAGCGGGGTGACGATCTCGCCTTTCTCAATAATCGGCTCCATCTCCACACCGAGTATTGTACCGCAGTCATGCTCTGTCACTATTATATCCTGTGCCACATCAACCAGCCGTCTTGTGAGATAACCGGCTTCTGCTGTCTTGAGCGCAGTATCAGTGAGTCCCTTTCTGGCACCATGTGTGGATATAAAGTATTCCAGTACTGTAAGTCCCTCTTTGAAATTGGATTTGATGGGTGATTCAATGATCTCCTCACCTGTAACCTTTTTCTGGGGTCTCTGCATCAGTCCTCTCATTCCGACAAGCTGTGATACCTGATCCCAGTTGCCCCTGGCACCTGAACCTGCCATCATGAATATCGGATTGAAGCCTTCCCTGTCATTTGAAAGCTGTATCTTCATCTTCTTTACGAGCTGATTTCTTGTATTGAGCCATCTGTCAACAACCTTCCTGTATCTTTCCTTCTCTGTTGTTGTTCCGCCTCTTGTATGCTCCCTGTTTATCTTGTCAACATCCTTCTGTGCCTCCTCAATCAGCTCACCCTTGTCCTCCGGTATAAGCATATCGTCAATACCGAATGTGAGTCCGCTCTTTGTGGCAAAATAAAATCCTGTCTCCTTGAATTTATCAAGGAAAAACACTGTCTCCTTATTGCCTGTTTTCTTGTATAGTTCAAAAATAAGATTAGAGAGGTCTTTCTTGCCCATTGGCTTGTTGACAAATCTTATCTCTTCGGGTATGAGGCTGTTGAAGAGCACTCTTCCTACTGTTGTATCAATATATTCATCATTGAACTTGTATTTGATCTTTGCATGGAGGTCCACCATGTTCTTGTCAAAGAGATATCTCACCTCATCTTCACTGTCAAATATCTTTCCTTCACCCCTCAGTCCCTTTCTTTCCTTTGTCATATAGTATGCGCCTATAACCATATCCTGTGATGGTGCTGCAAGGGGTTTGCCGTGTGCGGGGGAAAGAATATTATTGGATGATATCATCAGCACCTGTGCCTCAATCCTCGCCTCATATGAAAGCGGGATATGGACTGCCATCTGGTCACCGTCAAAGTCAGCATTGAATGCATGACAGACAAGAGGATGAAGCTCAATAGCCTTACCCTCAACAAGAACAGGCTGAAATGCCTGTATGCCGAGTCTGTGCAGGGTAGGAGCCCTGTTGAGAAGTACAGGATGATTCTTTGTTATGCCTTCCAGTATCTTCCACACTTCATTGGATTCCTCATCAATTATCTTCTTGGCATTCTTCACACCATTGGCAATGGATTTCTCTTCCAGTTTCTGGATAATAAAGGGCTTGAATAATTCAAGAGCCATTTTCTTGGGCAATCCGCATTGATGCAGCTTGAGCTCCGGGCCCACCACAATAACGCTTCTGCCGGAATAATCAACTCTCTTGCCCAGCAGATTCTGCCTGAATCTCCCGTTCTTGCCCTTCAGTGAATCAGTAAGACTCTTGAGGGGTCTGTTGCCCCTGCCCTTAATGGGCCTTGCCCTTCTTGCATTGTCAAGGAGTGCGTCAACGGATTCCTGCAGCATTCTCTTTTCATTGCGCAGTATTATTTCCGGTGCACCTATCTGTATGAGATTCTTCAATCTGTTATTACGGGCAATAACCCTTCTGTACAGGTCATTGAGGTCGCTTGTGGCAAATCTGCCGCCGTCAAGTGCCACGAGGGGTCTCAGATCAGGAGGTATTACAGGCAGTTTGTACAGAACCATCCACTCGGGTCTGTTGTCTGACTTCCGGAATGATTCAACAAGCCTGAGCCTCTTGATTATCCTCTTTTTGGCTTCCTTGCTTGTCTGATGCTGAAGCTCCATCCTCAGTTCCATTGACAGCTCGTCCAGGTCAATTGCCTTGAGCAGGTCATAGATAGCTCCAGCACCCATCTTGCATTCAAAATCCTCACCGTACTGGGAATAGTATTCATCGTACTCATCTTCCGTGAGGACCTCTCCGTGCTGCAGGGGTGTGTTGCCTGAATCAATGACCACATAAGCATTGTAATACAGTATCTTCTCTATAATTGATGTTTTGATTGAGAGCAGTGTCCCTATCTTTGTGGGAGCTGCCTTGTAGAACCATATATGGGCTACAGGAACAGCAAGGTCAATATGCCCCATTCTTTCGCGTCTTACCTTGGACCTTGTCACCTCAACACCGCATCTTTCGCAGACAATACCCCTGTACCGGGCATGCTTGTATTTTCCGCAATTACATTCGTAATCCTTGACAGGACCGAATATCTTCTCGCAGAAAAGACCGTCTCTCTCCGGCTTTTGGGTTCTGTAATTTATTGTCTCTGCCTTCTTCACTTCACCGTATGACCAGTCCTCAATCCTATCAGGGGAAGCGAGGCGCAGCTTTATAAAATCAAAATCAGCAGGTTTGCGGATTATTCTTCTTTTTTTCTTCTTCGGTACGGGCATTTATTTACCTCCTGTACTGTCATTATTCTCCTCTTCCTCTGAACCCAGTTCAACATCAAGACACAGTCCGTTCAGTTCCTTTATCAGCACATTGAATGCTGCGGGCAATCCCGGATCAGGCGGGTTTTTACCTTTAATAATGGATTCATAGAGATCTGACCTGCCTCTTACATCATCCGATTTAACTGTGAGTATTTCCTGCAGTGTATGAGCAGCACCATATGCCATCAGTGCCCAGACCTCCATTTCGCCGAATCTCTGTCCGCCGAATTGCGCCTTGCCGCCCAGGGGCTGCTGGGAAATAAGTGAATAGGGGCCTGTCGCCCTTGCATGTATCTTGTCCTCAATCATATGAGAGAGCTTCATTATATACATATAGCCTACTGTGACATCCTCGTCAAATTTCTCGCCTGTCATTCCGTCATACAGCGGTGTTTTACCATTGGGATTGAGGCCTGCCTCTTCAAGATATTCCTTGATATTGTCAATTGTACAGCCGTCAAATACAGGTGTGGCATATTTCATGCCGAGCTTGATGCCTGCAAATGCCAGCAGTGTCTCCAGGACCTGTCCCACATTCATTCGCGAGGGAACACCCAGCGGATTGAGCACAATGTCCACAGGTGTGCCGTCTTCCATATAGGGCATATCCTCAACAGGCACAACAGTTGATATAACACCTTTATTGCCGTGTCTGCCGGATAATTTGTCTCCCACCTGCACATTGCGTTTCTGGGCAATAAAGACCTTGACCTTCTTCAGTACGCCATTGGGGAGTTCATCACCGTGGACCTGGGACATGGAGACCTCTCCTATCTTGCCCCTGATCTTTGATACTGCCTTGTTGGAATCCCTCACAATGGATTTTACCTTGTCATAATCATCACCGAATGCACTCTTCTCAATAAGGACTGTATTATAGTCCACTTTCTCCAGCACTTCCCTGTTGAAGCGAGTGTTCTTTCTGACAACAACCCTGCTGTAAATATCATAGACACTGTCTTTTGCCTTTTTGCCTTTCAGTATGTCAACAAGCATATCAAGACGCTTCTTCTCAATGTGCTTGACCTTCTCTTCAATCTGCTTGACTATTTCTTTTTCAACATTTTCCTTACGTGTTGATTCCTTTGACAGAACCCGCACATCAAGAACCACTCCGGTTGTTCCGGGAGGCACTCTCAGAGAGGTATCCCTCACATCCGATGCCTTCTCGCCGAATATCGCCTTGAGGAGTTTTTCCTCGGGAGTCAGTTCCACTTCACCCTTTGGTGTTACCTTTCCTACCAGTATGTCACCCGGTTTGACCTTTGCGCCTATCCTTATTATGCCGTTCTCATCAAGATCAGCTAATGCCTCTTCAGGCACATTGGGCAATTCCCTGGTGAATTCTTCCGGTCCGAGTTCTGTTTCCCTGAGATCCACTTCCTGCTCATTTATATGTATGGATGTCAGTGTATCTTCATGAAGCACCCTTTCGGAAATCACTATTGCATCTTCAAAATTATATCCGCGCCACGGCATAAGGGCAACGAGCATATTCTGCCCTAGAGCCAGTTCACCATTATCGCAAGCATGTCCGTCTGCAATAATATCTCCTGCTTTGATCTTGTCACCGACAGATACAATGGGCTTTTGTATGACAGTTGTGTCCTGATTGGTCCTTTCAAATGACTTGAGATGATACAGGTCATAACCGGCATCCTCTTCAAATATATTCTCACTGTGTTTGCCCGGTGCCTTGACCTTGATATAATCACCTGTCACTTCCTCTACAGTACCGTCATTCTCCGCCAGTACAACACTGCCTGTGTCCCTGGCAGCTTTCTCTTCCATTCCCGTTCCCACAACAGGTGCTGTGGGTCTTAATAGAGGTACTGCCTGACGCTGCATATTTGAGCCCATCAATGCTCTGTTTGCATCATCATGCTCAAGGAATGGTATGAGTGAGGCAGATGGTGAAACAAGCTGTGCAGGCGATACATCCATATAATCAACCTCATTCTTGGGGACCATGGGGTATTCACCCTTTCTTCTGCACAATACATACTTGTCAAGGAATTTCCCTTTGTCGTCAATTCTCGCATTTGCCTGTGCTATTGTGTATTTATCCTCTTCATCAGCTGTCAGATATTCTATGCTGTCCGTGACCTTGCCCTTCTCCGCTTTCCTGTACGGTGATTCAATAAATCCGTATTCATTGATTCTCGCATAGGTTGAAAGCGATGTGATAAGCCCGATATTGGGGCCCTCAGGTGTCTCAATGGGACATATCCTCCCGTAATGGGAATGATGGACATCCCTTACCTCAAACCCTGCTGTTTCTCTTGTAAGACCGCCCGGACCGAGTGCAGACATCCTTCTCTTATGCGTGAGTTCTGCAAGCGGGTTTGTCTGCTCCATGAACTGGGACAACTGACTGGTTGAGAAAAAACTCATTATCATTGAGGATATGAGCCTTGCATTAATGAGATCTTTTGGTGTGAGTGATGAGATATCCTTGAGCATCATTCTCTCTTTAATGGATTTGACCATCTTTGAAAGTGCATGATTAAGGGTGTTCTCAAGCAGTTCACCGACACGTCTGAGACGTCTGTTGCCCAGATGATCAATATCATCAAAATCATCCTCCGAATTATCCAGTGATAGATGCATCAGTTTCCTCAGTGTCTCAATAATATCCTCGGGGACAAGTCCCTCTTCATTTTCATCCACATTATGACCAAGGCGCTTGTTGAGTTTGAATCTTCCCACCTTGCCGATTTCATAGCGTTTAACATTGAAATAGACATTCTCAAAGAACTTTTCGGCAATCTCTGTTGTTGCCGGTGTTGTACCCCTTACAAGGGTGTATATCCTTTCTATTGCTTCCTCATAGGAATCCGTGTTGTCCTTCTTGAGTGTCTTGAATATAATATCCGTTTCTTCATCATCAGCTTTTACCAGTTCAATCTCATTGATCTCAAAGCTGAGGAGATGGTCAAGCATTGCATTATTGACCTTTGTGCCTGCTTCATAAATTATCTCACCTGTTTCCTTGTCAATGATATCACTTGCAAGCATCTTCTTGATGAGCGGATTATTCTTGTTCTTTGCATCCTTCTGTGAGAACTTCACTGTTTCCCTGTCAAAGAACAGGTCAAATATCTTCTCATTTGTGTCATGCCCGAATGCTCTTAAAAGTATTGTTGCGGCAAAATTCCTTCTTCTGTCAAGATTGGCATGCATCACATTATTATGGTCCACATTGAATTCCAGCCAGGCGCCTTTATTGGGCAGCAGCTGGGCAATGTATTTCTGTTTACCGGAACTGCTTGTTGTCTCTGTGAAGAATACACCGGGTGAACGGTGTATCTGATTTATTATAACCCTCTCTACACCATTAATGAGAAAGGCTTTATTGTCGCCCATCAGGGGGACATTACAGAGATAGACATCCTGTTCAATAATATCCTTTATTGAATCAAGCGGTTCATCCGTCTCTTCATCAATATTCTTGAAAATAAGCTTGAGTGTGATCTTCAGCGGAGCGGCATATGTTATGCCCTTGTATTTGGATTCTTCAAATGAATAGAGGGGTTCTTCTATCTCATATCTGACAAAATCCAGTATAAATCTGCCGTGCACATCTTCAATCGGGAATGTGTCGTCAAATATCTTCTGAAGACCAATGCGCTCCCTCTTTTCATGTTCAACAGATGCCTGGAGGAGCTTATCGTATGACTCCTTCTGAACTGAGAGAAGATCGGGCATATCAATGATTGTATTTAGACGAGAGAAATTTTTTCTTTCCATTAACTTCTACCCCTTTTAATTTTTGGGAAGGGGCACATGGCAGTGCCCCTTTCTGATTTACTTAAGAGTGACAATTGCGCCGGCTGCCTCAAGTTCTTCTTTGATCTTTTCGGCTTCTTCCATCTGTATGTCTTTCTTGAGTTCCTTCGGTGCTTCGTCAACAATGCCCTTTGCCTCTTTAAGACCAATATCCATGATCTTCTTGACTGCCTTGATGACCTGCAGTTTCTTATCACCTGCTGATTCAAGAATCAGTGTTGCTGTTGTTTTTTCTTCTTCTTCATCAGCTGCTGCGCCCGGTGCTGCTACTGCTGCTACCGGTGCTGCTGCCTGCACATCAAACTTCTCTTTGAGTTCCTCAACGAGTTCTGCCAGTTCCATGACTGTCATATTCTCTATAAGTTCCATGATTTTATCTTTTGCTTCAGACATTTAATGCCCCCTTATTTATTTTCTTCTTTTTTGTTCTTGACTGCTTCAACCGTATAGACAAAATTGCTCAATATACCGCCGAGGGTATATACAAAGCTTGAAATCGGCGCCTGTATTCCTGCAACTGCCTGAGAGAGCAGCACTTCCCGTGTGGGCAGGTCAGCGACCTTTTTAATGCTCTCCTCATCAAAGAATCTGCCTTCAAGAAATGCCGATTTGATTCTCGGTTTCTTGTATTTCTTGCTGATATCCTTGATGACTCTTGCAGGTGATACGGGGTCTTCATATGAAAGAGCTACTGACGTATTTCCGATGAATTTCTCACCGAGTTCATCTTCCATTGATGTGCCCTTGACAGCAAATGAGATATAAGAGTTCTTATAGACCTTGTACTCAACATCCTGCTCGTCAAATGCACGTCTCATTTCATTGACCTGGGCTACATTCATGCCCTTGAAGTCCGTGAAATAAATACCCTGTGCCTTCTCAAACTTTTGAGCAATCTCTTCTACGATTTTCTTTTTCTTTTCAATGATTTTAGGATTGCCCATTTTGTCTCCTTATTTAGCTTTTCCTATTTCAGAAAGATCAATGGGAATACCCGGCCCCATTGTAGTTGATACTGTGACGTTTTTAATATAAACGCCTTTGGCTGCCTGTGGTTTTGCGCGTTTGATTTCTGATATGAAATATTTGATATTTTCCACTAATTGATTTTCATCAAAAGATATTTTGCCGACCAGAGAATGAATATTGGCTGTCTTGTCAATCCTGTAATTGACTCTGCCTTTCTTTGTCTCCTCAACAACGGATTTAATGTCATTTGTCACAGTGCCTGTCTTGGGGCTGGGCATCAATCCTCTGGGTCCCAGGACCTTGCCGAGCTTGCCCACTATCTTCATCTGGTCAGGCGTGGTAATGACTGAATCAAATTCAAGGAATCCGTCCTGTATCTTCTGAGCCATTTCCTCATCACCTATGAAGTCAGCTCCTGCCTCTTTTGCTTCCTCTGCCTTGTCGCCTGCCGCAAAGACAAGCACCTTGGGGGACTTCCCTGTTCCGTGAGGCAGTGTTGTCGCCCCTCTGACATTCTGGTCACTCTTCTTCGGGTCAACTCCGAGATTTATTGCTATCTCAACTGATTCATCAAACTTTGCTGTTGCCAGTTCTTTCATCATTTTGACAGCCTCAGCTACAGGATAATCCTTGGTCTTGTCAACCTTATTCCTTATTTCCTTGTATCTCTTGCTTCCTTTCATATTATTCCTCCACCACTATGCCCATGCTTCGGGCAGTGCCCTCTATCATTCTCATAGCACCTTCAAGGTCTTTTGCATTGAGGTCTTCCATCTTCTGTTCTGCAATCTTCTTGACATCTTCCTTTTTTATCTTTCCGACCTTATCCTGATTCGGGACACCTGAGCCCTTCTCCAGTCCGGCTGCCATCTTAATTAAAGTTGAAGCAGGCGGGGTCTTAGTGATAAAGGAAAAGGAGCTGTCCATATACACACTGATAACAACCGGTGTCAGGATTCCCTTGTCTTTCTCTGTATCTGCATTGAATCTTTTGCAGAACTGCATGATATTGATACCATGCTGGGAAAGGATGGGACCTACCGGAGGTGCCGGTGTTGCCTGTCCGGCCGGAATGTGCAGTTTGATTGTGCTTTTGACTTTCTTCGCCATTTATCTCCCCCTTGTGGGTTAATTACCTATAAGTTCTGCCTGTGTGAATGATATTTCAACAGGCGTTGATCTTCCGAATATTGTCACTGTTATCTTCATTTTCTCTCTTTCCTCGTAAATCTCCTCCACTACACCGGTGAAGTCCCTGAATGGTCCTGCTGTTATCTTGACATTGTCGCCTTCCTTGAACGGTATCTCCATGACTTCCCTGATATTATCCTTGTTCTCAAGGAGTTCATAGACCATTTTCTCCTCACTCTTCTTGAGTGCAACGGGTTTTCTTCTGCCTGATATGAATGTTGAGGCAGCTGAAACTGCAGCAATAAACTGTGTCATCTCCGGGCTATCCTCCATCTCTATGAAAACATAACCGGGATAAATGCTCTTTTCAACAACAACCTTCTTGCCTTTTCTTATGCGGCCGACATACTCTGAAGGTATGAAAATATTCTCAATCCTGTCACTGAGATTGTTGATCTTTGCCTCAGCTTCAATAAGCTTCTTGGCTTTCTTCTCATAACCTGTATATACTTGTAGTAAAAACCACTTTGTTTCCATGCCATTACCTCGTTATCATGATTAAGCCCTTTGATATAATGAAATCAAAAAGACCAATCAGAACAGACAGTGCTATGGATACAAGTATCACAACAAAGGTAGAACCCCATAGACTCTTCTTATCGGGTATCACAAGTTTCTTTATCTCAAACTTGACATCTACGAGATAGTTTTTAAGTTTTTGCCACATGTTTTCTCCTTAATTTGAAAACAGGCCAGCAGGGACTCGAACCCCGAACATCCGGTTTTGGAGACCGGCGCTCTAGCCAATTAGAGCTACTGGCCTATTTAATTTATTTCTTTTCCTTATGCAGTGTGTGTTTCCTGCAGAAAGGACAGTATTTCTTCAGTTCAATCTTATCAGGAGTATTCCTCTTATTCTTCTTTGTTGAATAATTAATCCGTTTGCATTCACTACATGCGAGTTTGATCTTTTCTCTCATTTTTAATCCTTATTCCATTATTTCAAGCACAGTTCCGGCACCGACTGTCCTGCCGCCTTCCCTGATTGCAAACTTGAGATTCTTTTCCATTGCTATCGGCTCTATCAGCTCCACATTGAGCTCCACCGTGTCTCCGGGCTTCACAAACTCTATGCCTTCTCCAAGCTCTATTGATCCTGTTACATCCGTTGTCCTGAAATAGAACTGAGGCCTGTATCCGTCTTTGAATGATGTATGCCTGCCGCCCTCTTCCTTGGACAATACATATACATTGCACTTGAACTTTGTATGCGGGGTTATTGATCCAGGTTTCGCCAGCACCATGCCTCTTGTTATCTCGTCCTTGCTTATGCCTCTTAAAAGAACGCCTACATTGTCGCCTGCCTCTGCATAGTCCAGTATCTTCTTGAACATCTCAAGAGATGTCGCCACTGTCTTCTTGTGCGCTCCAAGGCCTATGATCTCCACATCGTCTCCTGAATTGATCTGGCCTCTCTC
>JAWOBN010000073.1:0-91756 GCA_046484245.1 bacterium
GAGAGAGGCCAGATCAATTCAGGAGACGATGTGGAGATCATAGGCCTTGGAGCGCACAAGAAGACAGTGGCGACATCTCTTGAGATGTTCAAGAAGATACTGGACTATGCAGAGGCAGGCGACAATGTAGGCGTTCTTTTAAGAGGCATAAGCAAGGACGAGATAACAAGAGGCATGGTGCTGGCGAAACCGGGATCAATAACCCCGCATACAAAGTTCAAGTGCAATGTATATGTATTGTCCAAGGAAGAGGGCGGCAGGCATACATCATTCAAAGACGGATACAGGCCTCAGTTCTATTTCAGGACAACGGATGTAACAGGATCAATAGAGCTTGGAGAAGGCATAGAGTTTGTGAAGCCCGGAGACACGGTAGAGCTCAATGTGGAGCTGATAGAGCCGATAGCAATGGAAAAGAATCTCAAGTTTGCAATCAGGGAAGGCGGCAGGACAGTCGGTGCCGGAACTGTGCTTGAAATAATGGAATAAGGTGGAGATTTAAATGGGCAGAAAAAATTATGACTTGAAGATCAAATTAAAGTCCTATGATTATGCACTGTTGGATCAGTCTGCAAGGGAGATTGTCAAATCCGTCAGGCGGGCGGGCTCAGAGGTCAGCGGACCGATACCACTGCCGACGAAACAGTCAATCTACACTGTAAACAGAGCTACCAATGTAAACAAGAAATCAAGAGAACAATTTGAGCTCAGGATACACAAGAGACTGATATTAGTGACAAAATCCACACAGCAGACAATGGATTCATTGACAAAACTGGATCTGCCTGCAGGTGTTGATGTAAAGATAATAGCTAACTGAAAATAAAAAAGAGGCATACAAGATGAAAGGTCTAATTGGAAGAAAAGTCGGAATGACGAGAATTTACGATGAGAACGGTAACTCGGTGCCTGTTACACTGATCTCTGCAGGGCCATGTACTGTGACGGATAAGAAGACACAGGGCAAGCATAAGTACAGTGCAATTCAGCTCGGCTACGAGAAGCAGAAAGAGAGCAGGGTCAACAGACCCCTGGCAGGCCAGTTCAAGAAAGCCGGTATTGAACCTGCGAGAATACTGAGGGAGATAAGACTGGATTCCGATAATGAAGCTGAAGAATACAATATAGGTGACAGTATTGATGTTTCCGTATTTGAGGAAGGCAGTATTGTTGATATTACAGGTATGAGCAAGGGCAAAGGATTTGCAGGCGTCATGAAAAGGTGGGGTTTCAAAGGAGGCCCGGCATCACACGGTGCACACAAGATTCACAGGAAGCCCGGATCAGCCGGCCCGGGAACAGATCCCGGAAGAGTGCTGCCCGGCAAAAAGAGCCCCGGACATATGGGGCATGAGACCCACACAACAAGAAATCTCAAGATAGTGAAGATTGACCGGGACAATAATATTATTGCTGTAAAGGGTCCTGTACCGGGTCATAAGAAAGCATTGCTTTTAATTAGGCAGAAGTAAGGAGGAAGCAAGATGGATGCTAAGATTTATTCACTGAAAGACGCAGATGTTATCAAGACAATTACACTGCCTGCAGAACTATTTGAGAGTGAAGTGAATGAGCATAATATATATGATGCTGTTACAGCCATACTGAACAATAAAAGGCAGGGAACAGCATCAACAAGAACCCGCGCAGAGAAGAGAGGCGGAGGCAAGAAGCCGTGGAGACAGAAAGGTCTCGGCAGGGCAAGAGCAGGCTCAATCAGATCACCGCTCTGGGTAGGCGGCGGAGTAACATTCGGCCCCAAACCCAAGACATACAACAGAAGAATAAACAAGAAGGTAAAGAGGAATGCATTGATATCCGCACTCAGCCTGAAAGCAAAGGAAGACAGGATATTCGTATTGGGTGATTATGAGATGGAACAGCCCAAGACAAAGACAGTGGCAGCATTGCTCAAGGCAATGGAGATAGATCCTGACAGCAAAAAGCTCTTTGTATTTGATAAATTAAGAATCAATGAATTCAAATCCATACGGAATGTCAAGAATGCACTCAGTGTATTCGCCCATGAGCTCAATGCATATACTGTAATGAATGCTGATTATCTTATTATATCAGAGGAAGGACTGGAAAAAATTAAAGAGGTGTTTGGAAAATGAAGGATTTAAAGAGAATTATACTGGGCCCGATTATTACGGAGAAATCAAATTTTGAGAAGGAACTCAAAAGCACTTATGTTTTTGAGGTTGCCCCGAAAGCCAATAAGACGGAGATCAAACAGGCAGTACAGAAATTATTTGATGTTGATGTTGTCAGTGTCAGAACAGCCAATCTCATCGGAAAGGTCAAGAGAACAAGATGGATCCCCGGAAGACGGCCGAACAGGAAGAAGGCATATGTAAAAATAAAGGAAGATCAGAGAATAGATATCTTTGAAGGAGTATAAACGGAGTAAATTATGGCTATTAAAAAACATAAAGCAATGACACCCGGACAGAGATTCCGCAAATCTGTAAAACATGACAATATCTCAAAGGATAAGCCTGAGAAGAGCCTAACTCGCTCACTGAAGAAGTCAGGCGGCAGGAACAATCAGGGCAGATACACGGCAAAGAGGAAGGGCGGAGGCTCAAAGAGAAGATACAGGATAATTGATTTCAAGAGAGACAAGGCAGGTATCCCGGGAAAGGTCAAGTCAATAGAATATGATCCCAACAGGAGTGCATTGATTGCCCTTATTGCCTATGCTGACGGAGAGAAGAGATATATCATTGCTCCCAACAATATGACAGTGGGTGCGGAGATTATGGCAGGCGATGAGTCCCCGGCAAAACTGGGCAATGCTCTACCACTGAAGAAGATCCCTCTCGGTGTTGATATACATAATGTGGAGCTGACCAGAGGCAAAGGCGGGCAGATGATACGCTCAGCCGGCTCAGCAGCCCAGATTATTGCCCGTGAAGGCAAATTCTGCCATATCAAGATGCCCTCAGGCGAGGTCAGACTGGTACATAAGGAGAATTATGCCACCATAGGCAGGGTAAGCAATACGGAGAATATGGGGAAGGTTCTCGGCAAAGCCGGAAGAAAGAGAAACATGGGCATCAAACCGCGTGTCCGCGGTGTTGCCAAGAATCCGGTTGATCATCCTATGGGCGGCGGAGAAGGCCGTTCTTCCGGAGGCAGGCATCCCTGTAACAAGAACGGGCTCCCGGCAAAGGGTTATAAGACAAGAAAGAAGAATAAGTATTCAAACAAATACATTGTTTCTAAAAGAAAATAGGAGGACAATTGACTAGGTCATTAAAAAAAGGCCCGTATATAAACGAGAGGCTTGAAAAACGTATCAATCAGATGAATGAATCAGGAGAGAAGAAGGTAGTGAAGACCTATGACAGGGCATCAATGATATCACCTGATTTTGTCGGTCAGACAGTGGCTGTTCATAATGGTAGGAAGTTTGTGCCTGTTTATATAACGGAAAATATGGTTGGACACCGCCTCGGTGAATTTGCCCCGACAAGAATATTCAGGATGCATTCAGGTGACAGGAAAGAAGGCAAAGTAAAGCTATAAAGGAGAAGAAATGGAAGCAGTAGCTCATGCAAAATATAAACGCATTGCACCAAAGAAAGCAAGACTGGTCAGCAATCTTGTAAAAGGAATGAATGTACAGGAAGCACTTTATGTTCTTCAGTTTACACCAAAGAAGTCCGCAAGGATCATGTATAAACTCGTTCATTCAGCAGCAGCAAATGCAATCAATAAATTTTCGGACAGTGAAATTGATGAAGAGGATCTCTTTATCAAGGATATCAGAGTGAACAAGGGCCCTGTTATGAAGAGAAATCAGCCCAGAGCAAGGGGCAGGGCATTTCTAATCAGAAAAAGAATGAGCCACATAACTGTTGTGGTGGAAACCAAAAAATAACGGAGGTTACATTTGGGACAGAAGGTACATCCTTACGGATTCAGAGTGGGAATTACAAAGGACTGGAGATCAAGGTGGTTTGATCTCAAGAACTATCCTGCTCTTATTAAAGAAGATAAACTTATCAGGGATTATATAAGAAAGAGAATTGAAACAACCGGTCAGGTTTCCGGTATTTCAAGGATAATTATTGAAAGAAAGCCCAAAAAAATAAAGATAGTGGTCCATTCCTCCCGTCCCGGTGTTATAATCGGTGAAAAGGGCTCAAAGGTGGATGCCCTCAAAGAGGAGATCAAATATATAACAAAGAAAGAAGACATCAACATCAATATTGTTGAGGTCAGAAACCCCGCTGTTGAAGCCCAGCTGGTTGCTGAGAATATAACCAGTCAGATAGAGAAGAGAATCAATTACAAGAGGGCAATGAAAAGAGCTATACAGAATGCAATGAAGATCGGAGCAAAGGGTATAAAGATTATGTGCAGCGGCAGGCTCAATGGAGCTGAAATTGCCAGGACAGAGTGGTATAAGGAAGGTCAGATACCTCTTCAGACACTGAAAGCGGATATTGATTACGGGTATGAAATAGCAAGGACATCAGCCGGAGCTATCGGAGTAAAGGTATGGGTCTTCAAGGGCAATATGGAACAGTCAGGTATTGAGCGTGAAGATAATTCATCAAGCAAAAAGAGAAGAAGGAGATAGCCATGTTAATGCCTAAAAGAGTAAAGCACAGAAAACAGCAGAGAGGTAGGAGAAAAGGTGTATCCAAAGGTGCAACGACAATAGATTTCGGTGATTTCGGTATGCAGGCTGTTGATGCATGCTGGATTACATCCAGACAGATAGAATCGGCAAGGGTAGCAATACAGAGAATAATACACAAAGACGGTAAGCTCTGGATAAGATTGTTCCCTGACAAACCTGTTACAAAGAAACCGGCGGAGACAAGAATGGGTAAAGGCAAGGGTGCCCCGGAATACTGGGTTGCAGTAGTCAAACCGGGCAGAATAATGTTTGAAATCGGCGGTGTTGACGAAGCTACAGCTCACAAGGCATTCACAAGAGCATCACATAAACTGCCCATTAAAACAAGATTTGTTAAACGTGAAGGAGAATAGACAATGAAAGCGAAGGATTTGAGAGAATTAAACAGTAATGAAATTGAGAGCAGACTCCATCAGCTTGAAGAAGAACTGTTCAGTCTGAGAATAAAAAGCAAAACAACTGATATTACAAATACAAAACAGTTCAGGAATATCAGAAGGGATATTGCCAGAATCAAGACAATTGTAAATGACAGAAAAAAAGAACAGGAGAATTAAAAGATGAAAATGAAAAAACTACTCCGCGGTGAAGTGCTTTCGGACAAGATGGATAAGACAATTGTTGTCCTTACATCAAAGAAGGTGCAGCATCCTGTATACAAGAAATTCATCACCAAGAGGAGCAAGCTGGCTGTTCACGATGAAAGGAATGAGGCCTCCGAGGGCGATATTGTTGAAGTCGTGGAGACCAGACCCATATCAAAGAACAAGAGATATGTTCTTAAAAACATAGTCAAAAAGGCAAAGGTAGTAGAATAAATAAAGTGAGGACAAGATGATACAGGAATACTCAAAAATCAAAACAGCTGACAATACAGGCGTGAAGTCAATAAAATGCATCAAGGTTCTCGGCGGAACGAGAAGGAGATATGCATATATAGGCGACATAATTGTAGCTTCTGTCCATCAGGCAATACCCAATTGCGAAATCAAGAAGGGTACTGTGGTGAAGGCTGTTATTGTAAGAACCAAAAAAGAGACAGGCAGAAATGACGGCAGTTATGTAAGATTTGATGAGAATGCCTGTGTTATTATTGATGAGAATAAGGAACCGATCGGAACAAGAATATTCGGTCCTGTTGCCAGAGAACTGAGAGACAAACATTTTATGAGAATCGTATCTTTAGCACCGGAGGTTGTCTGATGAAAAAACTGCATATAAGGAAAAATGATACAGTGCTTGTAATAAGCGGAGAGGACAAGGGCAAACAGGGTAAAGTACTCAAGATATTCCCGGAAAAACGGAGAGCTCTTGTAGAAGGTATCAATATGGTAAAGAAACATCAAAAAGCACGCAAGCAGGGAGAAGAGGGCGGCATACTTACTATAGAAGCGCCTGTTGATATCTCAAACCTCAAGCTTGTCTGCCCCAAATGTTCAAAGCCGGCAAAAACAGGCAGAACAGAGTATGAAGGCAGGGGCGTCAGGGTCTGTAAAAATTGCGGCGAAATGATTGTGAGGTAATTATGTCTTTTTTAAAGAAATATTATTATGAAGAATTGAGAGAGAAGATGAAAGAGGAACTCTCACTGGAGAATATTCAGGAAGTACCGCGTATGGAGAAAATCGTTGTCAGTATGGGTGTGGGCAAAGCAACCGAGGACAAGAATATTCTCAAGGAAAGCATACGTGACCTTTCCATGATAACAGGCCAGAAGCCCATTGTGACAAAAGCAAAGAAATCAGTGTCCAATTTCAAGATCAGGAAGGGTGCGGATGTCGGACTGAAGGTTACAATGCGCGGCAGAAGGATGTTTGAATTCATGGAGAGATTCTTCGGTATAGCTGTGCCGAGAATCAGGGATTTCCGCGGATTCAGCACAGATGCATTTGACGGATACGGCAATTATAATGTCGGTGTCAGGGAGCATGCTATATTCCCCGAAATTGAGGTGGATAAGATAAAGTATTCTTTCGGTATGAATATTACATTTGTAACCAAATCTAAAAATGACAAACACGCATTCGCACTGCTTACAGGTTTGGGTTTACCATTTAAAAAATAAATAATGGAGGATAAAAGATGGCGCGCAAGAGTTTGATTGTTAAATCAAAGAAAGAACAGAAATACAAGGTAAGAGAATATAACCGGTGCCAGATATGCGGCAGACCCAGGGGATACTACAGGGATTTCGGACTCTGCAGGATATGCTTCAGGGAAATGGCTCATCAGGGTCTTTTGCCCGGTGTAAAGAAAGTAAGCTGGTAAGGAGGAAAAAGATGACTATGACAGACCCAATCGCAGATATGCTTACAAGAATCAGGAATGCACAGATGGCAGAACATAAGAGCGTCAATATACCGCATACAAGAATCAACAGTGACATTCTGGAAATACTCATAGAGGAAGGATTCTTTGCCTCCCTTGAAGAGACGGAGATTGAAAACAGACCGTATTTCAATGTTAAGCTCAAATATGATAAATTCGGGGATCCGGTAATTCATAAGATAGAGAAGATATCCAAACCCGGATTGAGAAAATATGTAGGATACAAAGAGCTCAGACCTGTAATGGGCGGCATGGGACTGGCAATCCTGTCAACAAACAAGGGTATTATGACAGATAAGGATGCCCGGAAAGAAAAGGTCGGCGGCGAAATAATTTGCAAGATATGGTAAGAAAGCAGGAGGAATAATGTCACGATTAGGCAAAAAACCGATTGATATACCCGATAAGGTGGATGTTGAGATAAAAGGCAATAAGATTGTTGTGAAGGGCCCGGGCGGTCAGCTGGAACAGGATATTGTGGATAATGTATCTGTTGAAAAAGAGGAGAACAGTATAATAGTGAAGAAGGCAGCAGAGAACAAGGCTTCAAATGTCAACCAGGGACTGATGAGAACCCTCATATTCAATATGATAATAGGTGTTACTGAGGGTTATAAGAAGGAATTGGAACTTGTCGCAAGGGAATACAAGGCAAGTGCGAGCGGCAGTGGTATTACCCTCAATCTCGGATACTCCAATCCGGTTGAGATGAAGGCGCCTGAAGGCATTCAATTTGAAATACCGGATGAGAAACATGTCATAATAAAGGGCATAGACAAGAGACTGGTAGGTCAGGTTGCTGCAGATATACGCCAGCTCAGAAGATGGGAGCCCTATATTTCAAAGGGTATTAAGTATAAAGGTGAAAAAGTCAGGAAGAAGGAAAGGAAGACCGGAGTATAATATGAATAAAAGCAAAAAAATCCAACGCAGAATGAGAAGAAAATTATCAATAAGAAGAAGAATCAATGGATCACCGGATAAACCGCGTCTTGTAGTGTACAGAAGCCTCAAGCATGTGTATGCCCAGATCATAGATGACATCAATGGCGTAACGCTTGTCAATGCATCATCCAAAGACGGAGAAATTGCCGGTCTCAATGTATCCAAGAAAGAGGCATCAAAGAAAGTCGGTGAATTGATAGCAAAGAAGGCACTGGAAAAGGATATCAAGAAGATTGCATTTGACAGGAACGGATACCGGTATCATGGCAGAATAAAGGAATTAGCTGAATCAGCAAGAAAATCAGGGCTTGATTTTTAAATTGGAGGATTCGTGAATATTAAGAAACGTCAGAAGATTGATTTATCAAAACTTGACCTGGCTGAAAATGTTATTGACATAATGAGGGTCTCAAAGGTTGTTAAAGGCGGAAGAAGATTCAAACTGAAGGCAATTGTTGCTGTAGGCAATAAAGACGGATATGTAGGACTGGGAACTGGCAAATCAATGGAGACAATTGATGCCATAAAGAAGGCAACAGAAGCTGCCAGAAAGAATATACGCAAGGTATATGTTGATGACAAGGGCTCACTGCCCTATGAGACAATAGGAAGAGCAGGTGCTGCAAAGGTTATGCTTAAACCGGCATCAGAAGGAACAGGTGTTATTGCAACAGAGACAGTCAGAAATGTTCTTGAACTGGCAGGCATCAAGAATCTGCTTACAAAATCACTGGGCTCCAATGCATCCACCAATCTTGCAAAGGCAACCTTCAACGGACTCTGTTCAATATACTCACCTGAAGACATTTACAGGATGAGAAAAGGCGATATAAAGGCAGAAGAACAGGAGGAAGAGAATGAGCAGGATAAGAATTAGATTAGTAAAGAGCAATATAGGGGCTCATAAGAGTCAGAAAGCCACATTGAGAGCTCTGGGTCTGAGAAAGACACAGTCCACAGTGGAGAAGGAAGACAATCCCGCTGTAAGGGGAATGATGAATAAGGTAAGTCATCTCATTGAAATTGAAGAAATAAAATAACGGAGTTAAAAATGAAACTGAATGAATTGAAACCCGCCAAAGGCGCAAGACATCATAAGAGAAGGGTCGGCAGAGGTCCGGGCTCCGGTCATGGTAAAACATCAGGAAGAGGCCATAAGGGTCAGAAATCAAGAAGCGGATATTCAAGCAAACCCGGTTTTGAAGGCGGACAGATGCCTCTTATACGGAGAATTCCCAAGAGGGGCTTTAAGAACAGGAACAGAAAAGAGTATCAGATAGTCAATATAGCTGATCTCAATGTCTTCAATGACGGTGATACTGTATCCAGGGAATCACTCAAGGAGAAGAAGCTTATTGCCAAGATCAATGAGCCGGTCAAGATACTGGGCAATGGTGAGATAAAGAAGAAGCTCACTGTAAAGGTTGATAAGATAAGCGGCACAGCACGTGAAAAGATTGAAGCGAGCAGCGGACTGGTGGAGGTGCTCTTTGAATAGGATAATTACTTCACTACAGAATATATTTAAGATACCGGATCTGAGAAGAAAGCTGCTCTTTACATTATTTATATTCCTTGTTTACAGAATAGGTTCACATATACCCCTGCCGGGTATCAATGTGAGTGCATTGACCCAGTGGTTTTCATCACAGGCACAGGGAATACTCGGGCTTTATGATATATTTGCAGGCGGTAATCTGTCACGCGCAACAATTTTTGCACTCGGTATTATGCCGTATATATCATCTTCAATTATTATGCAGCTCCTGTCAGCTGTATGGCCATATCTGCAGAAACTCCAGCAGGAAGGTGAAGAGGGCAGGAAGAAGGTCACCCAGTACACCAGGTATCTTACAATTGTACTTGCAGTGGTTCAGGGATATGCTGCTTCCATACTTCTGGAGAATCTTGCTCCGGGCGGGACACCCGTAGTGCCCAATCCCGGCATGGCATTCCGGCTTATTACTGTTCTGACACTTGTCACAGGAACCATTCTTGTTATGTGGCTTGGTGAAAAGATAACAGAGAAGGGCATTGGCAACGGTATATCCATGATAATACTTGTCGGAATTATTGCCCGTTATCCCAATTACGCAATATCAACAATCAGGGAAATATCCTCCGGGACACTCGGTATTGTACCTGTTGCCCTTGTTCTGGCGATTATTGTGCTCATTACAGCAGCAGTAGTGCTTGTCACACAGGCTCAGAGAAGGATTCCCGTTCAGTATGCAAAGGTTGTGCGGGGAAGAAAGGTTTACGGGGGGCAGAGCACCTATATCCCCCTCAATGTCAATGCAGCCGGTGTTATACCAATCATATTCGCGCAGTCAATAATAATGTTTCCCACAACACTGGCCGGGTTTTTCCAGAATAATGCATTCACACAGTGGTTTACGGAATTCATGAAGGTGGGCAGTCCCGCATATTCAATCCTTTACGGTCTGCTTGTTGTTTTCTTCGCATTCTTCTATACATCAATAGTTATCAATCCGCAGGATATGGCGGATAATCTGAAGAAATACGGCGGATTTATTCCGGGTAAAAGACCGGGCAGACAGACAAAACAGTATATTGACAAGGTCATTTCACGGATAACACTGCCGGGTTCAATATTCTATGCATTGATTGCAATAATGCCGATTTATATAATAAATTTCACCAGAGTGCCTTTCTACTTCGGAGGCACATCAGTACTGATTACTGTGGGTGTTATTCTGGAAACTGTTTCACAGGTGGAGTCCCATCTTATGATGCGCAATTATGAGGGTTTCCTCAAGAAAGGAAAGATAAGGGGCAGACGATAGAGTGATGAATAAGTTGATACTGCTCGGTCCTCCGGGCTCAGGCAAAGGAACACAGGCAGATCTGCTGAGAAAGAAATATGATTATTTTATACTGTCAACAGGAGATCTTCTCAGAGAGGAGATGAACAGCAGGACACAATTCGGTAAATCTGTTGAGGAATTCATCAACAAGGGGCTGCTTGTGCCGGATGAAATTGTTACAGAGTTTATTCTCACATATATAAGAGAGAAAGGCATTGCTCAGAGGAAGGTTGTGTTTGACGGATTTCCAAGGACTATTATGCAGGCAGAGCAGCTGGATAAGACAATGGCTGATTTAAACAGTAAAATTGACGGTGCGGTATTGATAAATGTTGAAAAAGATGATATAATAAACAGATTATCCGGCAGATGGATCTGTCCTGAATGCAGCAGTGTATTCAGTGTGGAACATGCAGGAGGGGAATGTCCCGAATGCGGCACAAAACTCATCAAAAGAGACGATGATAAAATGGCCACCATCAATAAGCGTATTGAGGTGTATAACAGGCAGACCGAGCCATTGCTTGACTATTACGGGGGCAAGGGCAAGTTGCTGGAAATTGACGGCAGTGAAAGCAGAGAGAAGGTAAATAAAAGAATATCAGAGGTGATCAGTGAGTAAGAAAGGCATAATTGTTGAAGGGACTGTTATTGAATCCCTGCCCAATGCCAATTTCAAGGTTGAATTGGATAACGGGCATACTGTGCTGGGGCATATATCAGGCAAAATGCGCCTTCACTACATAAGGATTATGCCGGGAGACAGGGTCACAGTGGAATTGTCGCCCTATGATCTCTCTAAAGGAAGAATAATATACAGATTCAATTAATGGAGGATATAATGAAAGTCAGATCATCGGTAAAGAAGATATGCAACAAATGCAAGATCATCAAAAGACGCGGTGTTGTCAGAGTGATTTGTGAAAATCCGAAACACAAGCAGAAACAAGGTTAAAGGAGGTTAGTTTGGCTCGAATATCAGGTGTTGATTTACCTAATAATAAAAGAGTGGAAATTGCCCTTACATATATCTATGGTATAGGTCATACAAGTTCCCTCAGGATCCTTGAGAAGATAGAAGTTGATAAATCAAAGAAGATCAATGAACTTAATGATGATGAAATAGAAAAGATCAGAAAAGAAATTGACGAGAATTACAAGGTTGAAGGGACTCTGAAGGCTTCTGTAAAAGAGGATATAAAGAGATTGAAGGAAATTAACTGTTACAGGGGACAGAGACACAGAAAGGGACTTCCTGTAAGAGGTCAGAGAACCAAGACCAATGCAAGAACAAGAAAGGGACCGTCAAGGGGTTCTATTGCATTGAAGAAACAAGTCACGAAGTAAAAGGAGGCCTAAGTGGCATCAGTAAAAAGCAGAAAGAAGAAAGGAACCAAGAGAAGACAGAAGAGAAAGGCGCCTGCAGAGGGTATAGCACATATTCATGCAACTTTCTCCAATACAATAATTACTATAACAGACAAAGAAGGTAATGTTGTAACCTGGTCCAGCTCAGGCAATGTCGGATACAGAGGTTCAAGGAAATCCACTCCTTTTGCAGCAAAGATTGCAGCAGAGAAAGCAGGAAAGACAGCCCTCAATATGGGAATGAAGACACTGGAAGTCTGGATGAAGGGTCCCGGCGGAGGACGTGAAACCGCAACAAGAGCATTGAACAGCCTCGGCTTCAAGATCACTTCACTGAAGGATGTGACACCATTGCCTCACAATGGCTGCAGACCACCTAAAAAGAAAAGGAATTAAGGAGGAATCGGAATGGCTAGGCATATAGAATCAAAATGCAAGCTCTGCAGAAGAGAAGGAATGAAATTGTTTCTCAAGGGAGACAGATGTCTGTCGGATAAATGCGCAATTGAAAGAGGAAGAAAGACCCCGGGAGAACCTCCGAAAAAATTCAGGAGAAGAATGTCCGGATATGCTGTGCAGCTCAGGGAAAAACAGAAAGTCAAGAGATTATACGGCATATATGAGAGACAGTTCAGGAATTATTATGATATGTCATCCCGCAAGAAGGGAGTGACAGGCGAAATGCTCCTTCAGTATCTTGAAAGACGGCTTGACAATGTTGTCTACAGGCTGAATTTTGCAGCCTCAAGATCTGCATCCCGTCAACTGGTCAATCACGGACATATTTTTGTGAATGGCAGGAAAGTTGATATTGCCTCATATCTTGTTAAAGAAAATGATGAAATAGAAGTACGCGAAAAATCAAAGAAACTCAATGCAATCACATTGTCAATGCAGAAGGGCGAAGGTCAAATACCTGAGTGGCTTGAACTGGATATGCCTAAATTAAAGGCAAAGGTCAGACAGATGCCGGCCCGTGCAGATATCGGTTATGATATCAATGAACAGTTGATTGTTGAGTTGTATTCTAAATAAACTAAAAACAGAAGAGGTTCTCAATGAAATTAAAACCTTTTCAGATGCCAAAGGAAATAGAGATTAGAGATACGGATGACAGGACATATGCTGAATTTGTTATCAGTCCTTTTGAAAGGGGATTCGGAACAACACTCGGCAATGTGTTCAGGAGAATTCTGCTTTCTTCAATACACGGCGTGAGTATCACAAAGATAAAGTTTGATAAAGCATATCATGAATTCTCAACACTTGACGGTGTAAAAGAGAATGTCACCGATATAATTCTTAATTTCAAGAAGCTGAGAATGAAAATGGATGAGGATACAGACAGCAAGACCGTCGCCATAAAGATATCCGGTCCCAAGGAAGTGACAGGAGCAGATATTGAAATGCCGGCAGGTATTGAGATAATCAATAAGGATCAGTATCTCTTCACCATAACGAAGAAGACGGATATTAAGTTTGAGATGAATGTTGAATGGGGCAGGGGCTATCTGCCTGCACAGTATATTGAAAAAGATAAGACTGTGGGCACCATAGAAATAGATGCATTCTTCTCCCCCATAAAAAGGGTAACAACCAAGGTTGAGAATACAAGAGTCGGACAGAGAACGGATTATGATAAACTCATAATGGAAATTCTCACAGACGGCACAATATCACCCAAGGAAGCCCTTGAAGAGGCAGTTGTCATACTGCAGGGACACATTGAAGTGTTCAATGTCAAGGAACAGGACCTGCCCAAGCGTATGGAAGAGAGCGAAGATGAAGACATTGTTCAGATGAGGAATCTCATAAATAAGAGGGTTACTGATCTTGAACTCTCAATAAGAGCAAGAAACTGTCTTGAAAACAATAATATAATGACACTTGCTGATCTTGTTACAAAGACAAAGGATGAGATGCTCTCATATAAGAATTTCGGAAAACAGTCACTCAATCAGCTTGAGAAGAAGCTGAATGAACTGGGACTTGAATTCAATATGGATATCTCACCCTATATCAAGAGTGATAATGAATAAGGAGTAGAAAATGCGTCATAGAAAGAATAGAGGTAAACTTGCAAGATCTCCCGAGCACAGAAAGGCGATGCTTAACAATATTGTTTCATCACTCTTTGAGCAGAATATTATAGTAACCACTACACCGAAAGCCAAAGAGGCAAGGAAACTGGCAGAGAAGTTCATTACAATCGCAAAGAAGGATGACGGGGTCAATGCAAGAAGAAGGATATCAAAGAGCATTCAGTCAAGAAAGATAATGAAAAAGCTATTTGATGAAATAGTTCCTCTTTACAAGGACCGTAATGGCGGATATACGAGAGTTGTTCGTATCGGAAACCGCAGAGGGGACGGCAGCAGTCTTTCTGTTCTGGAACTTGTGGAGAAACCTTCTTCCGGAGAAAAAGAATCTGAATGATAGAGAAAATTAAAAGCCCTTTCCTAAGGGCTTTTATTTTCCTTCTGATTCCCGTCTCATTATTTGCCTATCAGATAAAAGGCATCTGGATTACAAGATGGGAACTCAATTCACCGGATAATATCAAATTACTGACAGATTCACTGCATAAAGCAGGCATTACAGATGCATATGTTCAGGTGTTCGGGTCAGGTGAAGCTTACTATGAGTCAAGCACAGCACCTGTCAAGCACAGTTCATTTGATCCCCTGGGGGAATTCATTAAACATTCGGATAAGAGATACAGGATTCATGCCTGGATCAATTTGCTTTATATGTGGGACAGAAGAGAGATGACCCGAGACAGGAATCATATACTGCGGAAACATCCTGAAGCTGTGCTTAGAGATAATGCCATGAGGTCCATTATGGACTATACGCATGATGATCTGAGGAATAGAAATATTGAGGGCATATATGTGAGTCCTGCATCAGAGGATGTGAGAAAATTTATCACATCTGTCATAAATGAAATCATGACTCAGTATGATATTGACGGTATTCATCTGGATTACTGCAGGTATCCCGGTAAGGAATTTGTATATGACAAATATCTGAGGAGCAGGTTCCAGAGTGTTTATCTTGTTGACCCGGCATTAATGGACAGTATTGACAGGCGGATATACGGGAATAATATATCTGCTGTAAACTGGGCATGGGGGCAGTTTCCCGCTCAGACACTCACAGGTCTGATAGGGGATATAAATGCAGCAGTCAATGAATACAGTGATGATATGATACTTTCTGCATCTGTTATCTCGGATATTATCAGAGCGGGCAATGCGCTTCATCAGTCATGGTGGGAATGGATAGAGAATGATTATATTGACTATGCTGTAATTATGGCATATTCCCCGTATCTCAGTGTATTGAAGAAACAGATTGAGAATATAAGAAGCAGGATAGGCCTTGAAAAAATTGTTGTGGGATTGGGCAGTTATAATCAATCCCTGAAAAATGTGAAGTATAATTATGAGATGATCAGTATCTATAATCCCCTCGGTGCTGCAATATTCTCCAGTAAATCATTAATGGATAAGGAGGGAGGCTTTTCCTATGTCGGAAACTACATATTCTCAAAAGATGCTCAATAGCATCAATCATATAAAAGACAGTATTGAGAGTAAAGGTTTAAGAAAACCCGTTGAACTGGTTGCTGCTGCAAAATTCCAGTCATTGGAGAAGATTGAAACAGCCTATCGCCTGGGTATCCGGCATTTCGGTGAAAACAGGGGGCAGGAAGTAAGGGACAAATCGGACTTCTACACAGGCGGGGATGCAAGGTTATCCTATATCGGCAAACTCCAGAAGAATAAGGTCAAGTATCTGGTCGGTGTATGTGATCTGATACAATCCATTGATTCCGTCAAAACAGCAAAGTATGTTTCACAGAGATATTCCCGCGAGGACATGAATATTGATATTCTCATGGAGATAAATATTTCGGGTGAAGAGTCCAAGATCGGGATAATGCCCGATAAGGTCAGAGATACTGTAAAGGAGCTTCAGACCTTTGATTCATTGACAGTGAGGGGGATTATGACAATCGGCTCATTGACTGATGACATGGATATTGTCAGGAATGATTTCAGGTCCATGAATCAGATATTTGAAGAACTCTCCGGAGCATTTGAGGATGTCAGTATTTTGTCCATGGGCATGACTGATGATTATGAGATTGCCCTTGAGGAAGGTTCCAATATGCTGAGAATAGGAAGATTGATATTCGGGGAGAGGCAGTGATCCATTTCCTCCTCGTATTACTGGGATTTGCTATGCTTATTCTCGGTGCGGACTGGCTTATAAAGGGCGCAGAGTCCATTGCACTGAAATTCTCCGTTCCGGAAATAATAGTCGGTTTCACAATAGTTTCATTCGGCACATCAGCACCTGAACTCCTCGTCGGTATATTCGCAGCACTCAAAGGCGCCCCGGATATCACTATAGGCAATGTAATAGGCTCCAATCTATTCAATCTGCTGCCTGTTCTGGGTATTTCCGCATTGATAATGCCTATTGCCTCTGATCTGAAAGCCCTGAAGAGATATGTGCCTTTCTCAGTACTCATACTTGCCCTTCTTATACTGATGGGTAAGGATTATTTTATCGGACAGTCGGGCACTATCGGTATTATAGACGGAGCAGTGCTGCTGACACTCTTTGCACTCTATATGTTCCTCAATATAAAGGTATGGAAGAGCACTGAAGACATTAAACCGGAACTTGTGACCTTTAATCCCATGCTTGCAGTTATACTGCTTACAGCAGGCATCGGGCTTCTTGCAGCAGGCGGTGAGATAACCACAAGAAATGCTGTGGAGATTGCCCGGATATTCAATGTCAGTGAAAAGATGATAGGGCTTACAGTAATTGCAACAGGCACATCACTCCCCGAACTTATAACAAGCATTATGGCGGTAATCAAAAGGAAACCGGATATTGCAGTGGGTAATGTCATTGGCTCAAATATATTCAATATCCTTCTCATCCTCGGGGTCAGCTCTGTCATATCGCCTCTTAAATTCAATCCTGCTCTGAATATTGACATTGTTTTTCTGGGGATTATGTCTCTGTTTATGCTCTTTGCAGTAATGTCAAACAAGCGGAAGACTCTCGGCAGAATACCCGGGACAATAATGATAACTGCATTTGTGCTGTACTGGGTCTTTGTCTTCATAAGAAATTAATGCTGCAGGGATTTCCTCAGTTCAATGAATTGAGTCATGCGTGAAGTATCAATCACCGAATAGAGTTTCACAGCATCGTCTATCAGCATAATTGATTCCGGAAAGAGCAGTCTGCCCTCAATGAGATACTCTTCAGCTTTATTGAAAAGCCCCCTGATACCCGCAATATTGAGTTTCAGAGAATAGTAGAAATCATCCTTCCCGTACTTTCTGAAGAATGAATCCATCTTATTTTCCGCTTCACTGAATTGAGTATTATTCATCAGCTCAATAATATAATTCTTGAACAGTGTCTTGTCCCCGGGGAAGCAGATGTGGAGTTTCTCAGCTGCAGCAAGGGATTTCCCGTATTGCTCCTGTCTGCTGTACATGTGGTATTCAACAAGTGTTCTCAGTGTATCATTAATATCCCCCATCTCTCTTATGATGCTGCCTGCATCTTCCCTGTACAGTGCGAGGAATATTCTCATCTCTTTCTCTTCAAATGAACGGGCAGTATTGATGAATCTGATAGAATCAAAATCAGAGCTCAGTTCCATGGTGAAATTGCTGAAGGAAGTTTCATTCCTGTGAAATACAGTGGAACTGTCTGTTATGAAGATAAAATGATCTGCAGTATGATCCCACTTGTGGGGACCTGTGTATAGATCAAGTGAAAGATCGGAATTGACGGAAGTGATGAAATAGGCATTATCAATGTCCTGCCGGGGGATTGACAGGGGGATGCTGCTCTGAACCGCAAAACTCTTTTCAGGCAGGTAATTATTGTTGTACAATGTGATATAGAATATATCACCAAAGAGCAGTAGTGAAGCTATCAGACTGATAAGGGAATAGAACAGTTTTAATATCATTTACTGAGGTTTTTGAGGTATTTCTTGTTTACCTTGTAACCGAACTGCATCAATTCTTCAATGAAGAAATCCGCCATCTCTTCTCCTTTGAGGTTATGCCTTTCCCTTATCTTTTCAAATTCCGGTTCAGTGTTGAAACCGTCCAGTTCAAAAATTGATTCAAAGGGATCAAATATCAATGAATCAAGCATAATCCATGAGTCACTTCTCAACATGGACCGGGGTTCAATCAATTGATACTTTTCAACAGATTCTTCCCATAATTTATCCGGATCAGCATCAGGGAATTTATACAACTTCATCTCAAATTCGGCTTTTGCCAGATGAAACCTTATGTGTATATACTGATTCAGGTTATAATAATTCGTGATATTCTCAAGTATCTCATCATACTCCTCATCATACTGGGCTATTATCTTTGCAATGTAGCCCTCAGTGAGAGCATATTTTGTCATGAACATTGTAAATGCCTCAACAATCCCTCTTGCCGGCAATTCCTTGAGAATAAAGGGAATCCTGCTGCTCATATTCATTGTGAAGAAGACACAGCTTACTGTCCTGAGCAGGGAATACACACCCCTGAAATTGGATTTTGAATTGGCAGAGAATCTCACATCACCGTTTCTGTCCATATCTATTATTACCGGATTCTGATATTTGCCGGGTCTGATGTAGAGATCGGAGAATTCATATATACTGTCCATATTAATGCCGAGCATTGAGTAGAATTTCTTGACAGCATATGCAATGTCTTTGCCCTTGAACATAACATTGACACTTTCATCCATATGCAGGGGATAATATCTGAAGAACGGGTCCCCGTATATATACGACGGTGTGATCTTGGACCGGGAATTGAATTTTCTCACAAGCTGGTCATCAAGGTCCTTCTTGATATTCTTATATTCAGTCAATGTGCTTTTGTCCGCCTTATTGATGATCCGTTTTACCTTTCTTGTATTTAATCCTTTGCCCTTTGTGAAAAATGTATAGTAATTATCATAACCCTTGATGCGTGCATATTCATTTCTTATACTGATCAATTTATGCATTGGTTTCTTGAAATGTTTGACCGGTTTATAGAAATAGTCCTTCTGCAGAATCTTGATCCTCTGCAGAGAAGTCCTCCTCTGAAGTAGGTCTGCAAGATGATTGGTTGTGCAGTCCTTGCTGTTGTACTGAACCCTCGTGTTTATGATATCGCGCATCACCCCTTTCTCTGTCTCAATCAGTTCATCAGTGACATCATCCTCCTTTTCATAATCTGCTTTGATATCACGCATCCTGTTTACAATGGATTTCTCTATTTCAGAAAAATCAGACTTCTTTTTCCTTGACTCCTTGATCAGCATCGGGATATTCTGATTATATGTGTAATAATTGACAAGCTCTTTGAGTATTAAAATAAGCTGATTATAATTTTCCGATGTGGCATTGGTAATAAAATTCCACTGAACCTTATTCAGTTTTACTGTCAGCTCTTCTATTGTATCAGTTGTTTCCTTGAATATATCTATCAATTTCTGATCCATGTTCAACTCCTCTTATTGTTATTTATTCTATTGTACTGAAAAAACAAAAAAATGCAAGAAATTTTCGTAAGATTAACAATAGCGTAGCTTAAAAATATATGCTCAATGGAGACAGTTGACAATTGAAAATTGGACATTATTATAATCAATATGGATATAAAGAATATGTTGACGAGGAATCTCTATTTGAAGATAATAGCTCTGGTGATTGCTGTTATAATCTGGTTCAATGCTGTTATCAACAGAACTGTTCAGATTGAGAGACCTATTGATGTTAATATATATGCTCTTCCTGATTCAATGGCTTTCACGGATATATCAGACAGTGAGATTGATGTGCTGATGGAGGGAAGATCCAGTGAATTCATATCAATGAAACTCTTTAACAGATTCCCTGTTATTGAGATTAATATGTCCGAATACGAATCTGCTGATAACAGTTATACAATTGATATTGACAAGTCAATGTTCAACCTGCTTCCTGAAAGTAATATTGAAATTCTGAAAATTGAGGACAAGAGTATAAGATTCACCATTGATTCTCTCAGAAGCAAAGAGATCCCTGTTGTTCCCAGGACAGAGAATACACCTGCTGAGAATTACACTATATCAAGCAGGGTGACAACAAAGCCTTCCCGCGTAGAAATAAGAGGAGGCAGGAGCAAGATAGAACCCGTCAATTATATTGAGACTGAGAAGATTGACCTCAGCGGATTATCATCTGATTATTCAAAAAATGTCCCTCTGAGCATCAAGGAATCATTTGTTGAGGTTGAACCCCGGTCTGTTTTGGTTAATATGCGAATTGAAAAACTCAGGAGCAAGGTGTTCACGGATGTCCCTGTTACCTATCTCAATTATCCCGTTAATATAGATATTGACTCCATAACACAGTCAGTTGATATTGAGATCAGGGGTCCTTCCGGAATTGTTCAAGAACTTCATTCAGGTGAATTCACCCCAATAATTGACCTTTCAGGTATCCGGGGACCCGGTACATTCAAATATCCTGTGACAATTGACAGGGAAAGAATAGATGTAATATCAATCAAGCCTGAAACAGTCAGGGTGATTGTGAGATGACCTGTATTATAGGAATAGAAACCTCCTGTGATGAAACAGCTGCAGCAATTGTAAAAGACGGCAGAGAGATCGTTTCATCTCAAATACATTCGCAATCCGTACATGCTCTTTACGGCGGTGTTGTCCCCGATCTTTCATCAAGGGAACATGTGAAACTGATTGACCGCATAGTGAACAAGACCCTTCAGAATGCCGGGCTCTCAGCCGGTGAGATTGACGCAGTGGCTGTCAATAACGGCCCGGGACTGATTCTGTCGCTCATGCCCGGTGTAATGTTCGCCAAGGGATTTGCAATGGCAGCAGGCAAACCGCTTATTTCAATTGATCATATTGAGTCCCATATATATGCCATTGAGTTAAGCAATGACAGAACAGAGTATCCCATGATAGTCCTTGTGGCTTCAGGTGGCCATACAACTCTCTTTGAGGTTGACATTGAGTTCAATATGCATGTTCTGGGCAGTACAATGGATGATGCTGCAGGTGAGGCCTATGACAAATGCGGCAAGATGCTTGGATTTGATTATCCGGCAGGCCCCCGCATTGACAGGGAGTCGGATGACAATGCGGATTTTGCTGATTTCCCTGTCTCCAGATTGAAGGGATATGATTTTTCATACAGTGGTCTCAAGACAGCGGTAATGTATTATCTCAGGGATAAAGACAATGAGACATTAAGGAAAAACAGAAATTCAATAGCAGCATCAGTCCAAAAAGCGATAAATGATCAGCTCATTGACCGCATATCAAAGGCAGTCAGGAACAGACACATAGAAAATATCGGTATTGCGGGCGGTGTTGCCGCGAATTCCGATCTGAGGAAGAGGCTCGGGCAATATGCTGACAGGAGCAATATCAAATTATTCATGCCTGCAAAAAAGCTCTGCACAGATAATGCTGCAGGCACAGCCGGTCTTGCATACAGGAAGTTTCTGAGGGGCGGGTTTGATGATATGTCAATGGATGTTTATACACAGATCAAGAAACATGTAATATAGAGGGGGTTTTATGAAGTATTTTAAATGTTCTGTCTGCGGGTATCTGCATAGAGGGGAAGAACCGCCCGGACAATGTCCCAATTGCGGTGCTGCCCGGGAGCAATTCGCTCCTTCTGATAAACCGGATGAAAAGATACACATGTTCTACGGTGAGAAGATTGAATACGGGGATGAACCTGCTGTCAACCCGTTTTTCGGTAATTTCAAGTCATTATCGCCCTATATTTACAATCTCCCTCCCCGTAAAGGCATACCGCTGCACAAACATCCTTCAAATGATGAACTGTTTTTCATTATCAAGGGGAAGATCAAATTTACAATTGGAGACAGGGTCATTGAAGCCGGTCAGGGTGATATACTGAAAGCAGATATGGGTACAGTACACGATTTTACAAATATTACAGGTGAGGCAGCCTCATTTTTGTCAGTGAAGGGGCCCAAACCTGTCAAGACAGTGAAAATTGAAAAGGAGGAATAGTATGACAAAGAAATTGGAGATTTATAAATGCAATGTATGCGGAAATGTTGTTGAGGTGTTTACTGCAGGAGACGGAGCTCTTGTCTGCTGCGGAGAGGAGATGCAGCTTATGGAAGAAAAATTAACAGATGAGGGTGAAGAGAAACATGTGCCTTTCATAGACACACAGTCCGGTGAAACAGTTGTGAAAGTAGGTGAGGTTGCCCATCCCATGACAGATGAGCATCACATAGAGTGGATAGAGGTCTATACAACAGATCACATGGAGAAGAAGTGTTTTCAGAGCGGTGACAAACCTGTCATAAAAATGCATTCTGATGATGAAATTGTAAAAGCGCGGTCTTACTGCAATATTCACGGTTTATGGGCAAAGGAGTCAGATGCATTGAAAATAATTGAAGTGGGAAATTATGAGAAGAATCAGCTGATTCTCATGGCACTCAAATCAGAGATTGATTCAGAGAAAATATACAGGGGTCTTGCAGAAAGAACTGAGAATGCATTTCTCAAAACAAAGATGACATTCCTTGCTGATGAAGAGAAAAAACACAAGGAATATTTTGAGGAATTGTTCAATGAGATGTTCCCGGAAAAGAATATTGAATTACCGGAGGATGATTTTGCGCCCGTGCCTGATATTGATCTGAATAAAGAGCAGCCTGTCAGTGAGATAATGAGGAAGGCAATGCTTGTAGAGGAAGCAGCCCATGATTTTTATATGGAATTGTCTCATGTATTTGCAGAAAGCAAGAAGCTTGCCAATATGCTCAAATTCTTCGCATCAATGGAAATGATACATTATGCCATATTGAAGAATGAAGCTGAAAATATTGAAAGAGATGAGGACTATCTTGCTGAGTGGCCGATGATACATGTCGGACCGTAAATATTATTGATATAGATGGGGTCTGCACAATCTCAGAGCAGTGAATACCCGGTTATGGACAGGTTTTGTGCAAAGGCACTTAGAGAACTGTTCATCTCTTGAATTATTCACTATAAGCAGCCTATTCAATTGATTTAAGTTTGAACAATGACTGCGGTCTTGATTTCTATCAATGGTAATATATAATCAATTTAAAAGGAATATCTATGAACACAAAGAAATGGGAAAACACATTAAACAGGAAATTCAAAAAGCCGTTAAGCAGAAAAGAGATTGCCGGTATATTGGGTGTCAGTCCGGATAATAAGACATTTCGTGAATATATTGAGACACTTATACTTACAGGAAAGATAATTGAGCTGAAGAACGGCAAACTCGGCTATGCATCAAAAATGAATATGATGAGCGGTATTATTGATGTCAATCCAAAGGGATTCGGATTTGTATCACCTGATGACAGGAGTGAGGATATCTATATACCGATGCATAATATGTATACTGCAATGGACAAGGACAGGGTGCTTGTCAAGATAATACGCGATCAGGCTCACAAGAAGAGAGAGGGCAAGGTCGTGTCTGTCCTTGAAAGACATACTGACAAACTCACAGGGAAATTGATAAGGGGCAACAGATATCTCTATGTAATCCCTGATGACAAGAATATTGTTAAGAATATATTTGTTGTCAATGAACCTGACAAGGATTGGATCAATAAGCGTGTTGTGGTAAATCTGCTTCAATGGACAAGTCCCAAAAGAAATCCCGAAGGTGAGGTCACCGAACTCCTTGAGTTTGACAATAAAACAGACCTGCACAGCAAGATGATACTTATTGAAAATGGTTTTGACGATGCATTCCCCGGTGATGTGCTGGATTATACAGGGGACATTGAATTTGATGTCAATGAGGATTTGAAGAACAGGAGAGACCTCAGGGAAAAGACAGTCATGACAATTGACCCCAAGACAGCCAAGGATTTTGATGATGGTGTCTCTGTTGAAATGAAGGGGAATAATTACCTTATAGGTGTACATATTGCTGATGTGTCCTATTTTGTAAAGGAAAAATCCCCTGTTGACATTGAAGCTTACAAAAGAGCCACGAGTGTCTATCTTGTTGATAAGACAGTTCCCATGCTCCCCGAAAAACTCTCCAATGATCTGTGTTCCCTCAATCCTGAAGAGGATAAATACGCCATGACCTGTATGTTTGAGATGAATAATAATGGTGATATAGTTGATTATGAAATTTTCCCTTCAGTAATAAGGAGCAAGAAACGCTTTGATTACGAAGAGGCGCAGGATGTTATTGATTCAAAGACCTCCTCTCCATTCAGACAAGACCTTGTCCTGCTTAATGATGCTGCCTCAATACTGAGGAAGAAATACAAGGCTCAGGGCAAGATTGACTTTGATAAACCTGAAGCGGAAATTATTCTAAATGAGAATAAAGAACCGGTGGATATTCATCAGAAGAAACGGCTGGATACCCACAAATTGGTTGAGGACTTCATGGTCACTGCAAACAGCATTGTAGCCCGCCATATCAGTGAGTCAAAAACACAGTCAATATACAGGACGCATGAAGTGCCTGATGAGGAAAAACTCAATGCCATGACGAATATAGTCAGCAAGTTCGGTTATAAACTGAAGAAACCCACACCTGCAAATATACAGGCAATGCTGGAGAAATCAAATAATTCAACAAATGAATTTCTTATAAAAGAGACTGTGCTCAAATCAATGAAAAGGGCGAAATATTCAATAGACAATCCGGGGCATTACGGTCTGGGACTCCGCTTCTATACTCACTTCACATCCCCCATAAGGAGATATCCGGATCTGATTATTCACAGGATACTGAGGTCATTGGACAGGGGCGGGAAATCTTCTGCAGGCAATCTGGAACTGACTGCAAAGCATTCGTCTGAGCGTGAATGGGCTGCGGAAAAAGCGGAGAATGATTCAGTTGATATTGCTAAAATGACTTTTATTGCAGAGAATGTCCAAAAGACATATGACGGCATAATAGCATCAGTGACATCATTCGGTATATTTATCCGTCTTAGTGATATAATGACTGACGGCCTGGTGAGATTCCGCGATCTTGATGATGATTATTATAAGATAGAAGAAGACGGGTTCTCTGCAGAGGGTGTTCATACAGGCAAGAAGATAACAGTCGGTGATAATGTGACTGTATCAGTAAAGAGTATTGATCCTGAGAAGATGAAACTTGATCTGGCTATTGTAGATTATGACAAAAGGCAGCAATAATGGAGGAATTATGAAAGAGGGTTTGACATTTGATGATGTGCTTTTAATACCGGGACGGTCATCCGTATTGCCTTCCGATGTAAGTCTGAAGACATCATTTACCCGGAATATCAAGCTCAATATACCTGTTGTATCAGCTGCCATGGATACTGTGACTGACCATAATATGGCCATATCAATAGCCAAAGAGGGCGGCATAGGTGTGGTTCACAAGAATATGTCTATTGAAAGGCAGGCTGAGGAGATCAAAAAGGTGAAGAGGTATGAATCAGGCATGATCACCAATCCTCTGACAGTCCGTCCTGATCACAGTCTGGCTCATGCAAAGGGAATAATGAAGGAATACCATATATCCGGTCTTCCTGTTGTGGACAGTGATAATGTTCTTGTGGGCATACTGACAAGAAGAGACCTTCAGCTGGAGGATCAGCTCAACAGGAAGGTCAAAGAGCGGATGACAACAGAGAAGCTCATAACAGCAGGGGAAGGAACAGGTATTGATGAAGCGAAGAATATTCTGAAGAAATACAAAGTGGAGAAACTGCCTATAGTTGATAAAGACGGCAGGCTCCTGGGCCTTATCACAATCAGGGATATTCTCAATGAAATAGAATTCCCATTTGCCTGCAAGGATTCAATGAGCAGGCTTATGGTGGCGGCAGCAGTAGGCCCCGGCAGTGATTCACTTCAGAGAGCTGATGCACTTGTGTCTTCAGGAGTTGACTGTCTTGTGATTGATACTGCCCACGGGCATTCTGAGAATGTGATGAAGACCATATCAACGATACGAAAGAAATACAGTGATATTGATATTGTTGCCGGCAATATAGCCACTGCAGAAGCTGCCAGGGATTTGATAGAACTGGGAGTGGATGGGCTGAAGGTGGGTATCGGGCCGGGATCAATCTGTACAACCAGGGTTATAGCAGGCATAGGCGTGCCGCAGCTGACAGCCATACTGGATGTTGTTGACGAAACCGGAGGTGATGTCCCGGTGATTGCAGACGGCGGGATAAAATATTCCGGTGATGCTGTAAAGGCGCTTGCAGCAGGTGCAGACAGTGTCATGATAGGATCACTCTTGGCAGGAACAGATGAAGCTCCAGGAGAGACGGTGCTCATGGACGGAAGAAAATACAAGGTTTACAGGGGTATGGGCTCCATTGATGCCATGCGGGACGGTTCATCAGACAGATATTTTCAGAATGACACAAGCAAACTTGTCCCTGAGGGTATTGTGGGAAGAGTCCCTTATAATGGCCGTGTATCGGAGATTGTCTTTCAGCTGACAGGCGGGATCAGATCAGGTATGGGATACTGCGGTGCAGGAGATATTGCCGGTCTGCAGAAAATGAGGAAATTTGTGAGAATCTCAGGCGCGGGATTAAAGGAATCACATCCGCATGATGTTATCATATCCAAGGAATCACCCAATTACGAACCGCCTGAGAGAAACAGGAGCTGAGTATGATAGACGGTGATATGTATGTTGAAGATATTGTCAGCAATTATCCGGATGCTGTCAAATTCCTCATGGAGAGGGATGTCATATGCATCAAATGCGGGGCACCTGTATGGGGGACTCTCAATGAACTGCTTGCAGAACAGAATATTGAAAACCCCGATTCATTTATCCGGGAAATGAATGATCATATCCTGCATAAAGATGATTAAGATAATTGTTGTTGAAAAACTCACGGATAAGACAATTCTCCAGACAACAGTCTGCCCGGAACAGTATAACAGTATAATTGAAAGATACACGGAAATATTCCCCGGCAAATACTATGAAATAATCATTGCAAAGCATGAGGAGCATCTCAATGAGGAGGGGGACTCTACAGATATAAAAAGAATTATTTCACGCATCCTCAAACCCCTGTGGTTTTTTGTTATTCCTCTCTTGAATATTGTCCTTATATATATTCTGGTGCACAGTGCTGATGTATTTTCAATCTCACTCATTATAATACTCACAGTCATAATGATAATGGGCGGTATCCTCATTGTAAGGAGCGGGGATTGAATATTCTCATTATCAACTGGAGGGATATCTATAATCCCCTCTATGGCGGTGCAGAGATACATATAACGAAAATAGCCGATTATCTGAAAAAGTCCGGCAATGTATTCTTTCTCACCTCTCATTACAGCGGAGCACCGTATTCTGAAAAACGCAATGGTATCAATTATATCAGAATGGGCAATGAATATCTCTTCAATTACTCGGTATATATGCATTTGAAAAAAATTATCAGATATTACGGTATTGATTTTGTTATTGAGGATATAAATAAAATACCCTTCTACACTCCGCTTCTCACATCAAAACCGCAGCTTACTGTTGTGCCCCATATATTCGGGGAATCCATTTTTGAACAGACAAATTCCTTATTTGCATCCTATGTCTATCTGGCGGAAAAGCCCATACCTTATGTGTATAAGGACAAGCAGTTTGAGGTAATATCCCGGTCAACAATGAATGATCTTACAGGCAGGGGCATCCAGAGGGATAATATCACTGTTATTGAATGCGGTATTGACCGGACATATGCATATATGCGCAGGATAAGGAAGTCGGATAAACCGCTCATTGTATATGTGGGAAGATTGAAGAAGTATAAATCCGTACAGCATATAATCAGGGCAATGGAGCATATCAAGATGGAATTGCCGAGGTCAAAACTCATTATCGCAGGCAAGGGTGATTATGAGAGTGAATTAATTTATTTGACACAAAAGCTTGGTCTTGAAAAACATGTTGAATTTGCCGGGTATATTTCAGAGGAGAAGAAGTGGCAATTGCTTAGACAGGCCTGGGTCAGTGTGTATCCGTCATTGATAGAGGGGTGGGGTATTGTCAATATTGAAGCCAATCTTATGAAAACACCTGTTGTCTGTTCCGATGTAGAGGGTCTCAGGGATTCTGTCAAAAACAATTATTCCGGTATGCTCTATGAATACGGCAATATCGGAGATCTCAGCAGCTCTATACTTGCACTATTGAAGAATGAGGGATTAAGGGCTCAGTATGAGAACAATGCCCTTGAATGGGCGGAAAATTTCACATGGGAAAATACAGGGAAGCGGACAGAGATACTGATAAACAGTATTGCCGGATATTGACATTGATGTTATTCGCATTATAATTGTTCTATGAAGAAAATATTTGCAATAAGCGGAATATTTGTGTATGTATTCTTGATTGCACAGTGGACCGGGCCATTCCGTATAGGAGGCTATGCGTCTTCATTTTTCCCGCCTGTTATGCTTAATTCATTTGTTTCCGACAATAATGGCAACAGCTACCTTGTCTGGCATGATAATTCTGCGGATTTCTATTTTAATATATCAATGAAAGAGTATGACGGCAGTGCTTGGCAGCCGGGCCAGCGCATTGATGATCCGCTCAATGGACAGGGTGATTACGGGCTCTCTTGGATGCCCTCCATTTCCGTTTCGCCTGACGGCAAATACCTCATAGCATGGGAGGATTACAGGACAGGCAATTTTGAAATACACTCCAAGTACTATAATGGTTTGGATATACCTTCGCAGATACAGGTCACAAGCGACTCATCATATTGCTGGTATCCCAAACTGCTCTATGGAGCAGGTGCTCATCATCTTTTCTATATCAGCAATAAGACAGGGTATTTCAATATCTATCATTCAATTTTTGATTCCTCCTGGCAGACAGCAAAGCGTATTACTGATATGAATTTCAATATTCTGGATTTTCATTATACCGTCAATGCGGATTCGTCCATTGATCTGGTTTTTACAGTTCAGAACGGGAATTATGCCAATCTCTATGGAGTATCCTATGACGGCAGTGTATGGGGCAATGCAGTGCCTCTTATTGAAGAGGACTACAATATATATAATCCTGTGATACTCACCGGTGACACAATGAGTATTATCATATTCAAATCAGAGGAAGAGGGTATAAGCAGGATAATGGGCATGAAGAATAATGGCTTGACTCCCGGCAATCCTGTTCCCCTGTCCGATAATTACTCCAATGCAATGTATCCTTCAGGATTTACTGCAGACAGCACTGTCTATCTCTATTATGTGTCTGATGAGAGTCCCACAGGTATATTTAAAGAGAGACAGTTTAAAGTGTCGGATATGAGCATGATAAGTGATACAGATCTTCTCAAGGAAAAGGGAGGAGAGATTTACTATCCCCAGTCAACAATCAATTCTTCCGGTGATATTGTCATTGCCTTTATGTGTGCAGATACAATACACTCTACAACACCCAATACTGTGTACTATATGAAGTACAGCAATGCCAAGAAGAGTAAAACAACTCAAAAGCCCTATGTTTACAATGAAAGGTCAGGCAAACTGATTTTTGACAATGATGATATGTACAATATACGGATTATTTCCAAGACAGGAAGAATCATTATGGAACAATCCGGTATAACGGAAATATTTGAATTAAAAAAATATGGTATCAACAGGGATATTTATTTTATGATAATATCAGACAATAAAAACCGATTCACTGAGAAAATACTATGGTTAGATTGATCAAGATATTCATACTGATATTGATTATATTCACAAGTATTTGGCTTTTGGGTGATTTCCGGCTCTCTGATGAAGACGGCAGTATGACTGTTGTCTATACACCGGGGCCTGATTCATCGGGAACAGGCATATTGCTGCCGCCCGGTGATGATTATTCAATTGATGTTAATCCGCAGTATCTCTATAGCAGTATCTCAGGGCGTGACATATGGTTTCAGGATTATCATATACTGATGCTCCCTGCCTTGAATGAGAGGTATCAGGTTACTGTCAGGTACACAAAGGCATTACCTCAAGGGAGAATCATAAAACCGCACAATGAAATAGCAAGGGGCCTTGAACATGCTGTTCTTAACAAGGGGCATATAGATAAATTCATTGAGGGCAGGAAGCCTGTCCCGGTCAATAATGCCAAGTCATCCGGGGAACCCATTGTTAAATTCACTGTGGATTCCACAGGATACTACAGGATATTCTATTCACAGATTCAAACCCATTCTCCCATTGACCTGCAGACAATTGACCCGGATCTGATTCAGTTGTTCTGCAATGGGAATGAAATAGCAATCAATATAACCGGTGACAGCGACTCTGTATTCGGTCCGGGAGATTATATTGAATTTGCAGGTCACAGAAAGTACGGGGAAAACACATATTATGACAGGTACAATTTCAACAGGAATATCTACATACTTCATATAAACGGCAATACAGGGGCAAGGTATATTATTGATAATCAGGCAGTACCGGACAGTCTGGTAAAGGATACAGTAGAGACAGCTATGAAAACACTGCATATTGAAAAGGACAGTATGTTCTACAGATTGACGACATCAGACGCAGATACCAATGATTTCTGGTATGACAGTTATATTGTTGACCCGCAGGATTATGAGTTTAATGTCTATTTGAAAGACAGGTCACAGTTATCGGACATTATTTCCTTCAGCACCCGGCTGCACGGTGTATCCCATCTCGGCATCAATCCGGATCATCCGACGGATATTTATATAAATAACTCCCTGATTGCTTCAGTAAACTGGAATGATCAGACACCCTATCTGTATGAGAATGATTCAGTATCAGTATCATCCCCAACACTCACTGTGCGCCTGCAGGCAAACAGTGTCCCGGGAGATACATCAACAGGTGACTCAACCCTTTTCAATGCAATTCTCTTTGACTGGGCGGAGATATCCTATCTCTCTGAACTGAGGGCTGAAAACGGCAGATGCATATTCTCCCCTGACAAGGAATACGGATACGGTTATTTCCAGTTCAATATAGGGGGATTCTCATCAGGTGATATTGTTATTGTAAAGAATAATATGACGATTATAACAGATTATACTGTCTCCTATGATTCACTGAACAATTCCTATACAGTATTATTCAAAGACAGGGTCATGAGCCCCGGTATTGAGTATTTTGTCTATGAAAATCCGTCAGTGGACACGCCCCTAAAAATAGAGAGTGTGATTGATTCCAATCTCGCAAATGCAGGCAATAGAGGCAATACTGTTATTATTGTACCTCAGGGTCTCAAGAGTGAAATGAATGGTATTGACCAGTTGATTGACGGGGATGTCTATATTGCAGGCACCCAGGAGATATACAATGAATTCTCACACGGTTTTGTATCCCCTGACGGTATCAGGGATTTCCTGAGAACTGCATATTATAACTGGGAGATACCCCCGATGTTTGTACTGCTTGCAGGTGATGGTTCAAGGGACTGCAATAATCACAAGGAGATGAGAGAGCATTATATTCCCAATACCTATGTGTATGGCCTGACCGATTTCGGATATGCGCCTTCGGATAATTATTATGCAAGAATAGTGGGGGATGATGTAATTGAAGATATAGGTGTGTCAAGATTTCCTGCAAGAAACAGTAATGACATAGAAACACTCAAAGCCAAGATAGTCAATTACTCTGATTCAAGGAATCAGGGGACACATTTTCTGCGCAGCATTATTGCCTATGATACTGTTGATTACATAAGATCCGAATATGATTCCAGAGAACTGGCTGAAATGCTGCCCCATTACCTGTATCGTGAATACATGCATACATTCCAGGACTGGAGCACTGATTTTCTCTATGAACTGGATCAGGGCGCCTCTATTGTCAATGTGATGTCTCACGGTGCTGCCCAGATGATAGGTTACGGTATGTTCTTAAGGAAATATGATGTTCTGCGATTGAAGAATATCAACAGAATGCCTTTTTTCACAGTTTATTCATGCAATACAGCTGAATATGATTATATTGACCCGGATTCACTGTCAATAGGAGAAGCTTATATGCTTGCTCCCCATGGGGGTGCAATAGGGTATTACGGTTCTTCCGGCACTTCAGAAGCAGGCAGGAATGCAGTATTGTCAAAGTCCGTTTTCAAGCAGTTCACCCAGAGGGATATATTCAATATGAGCAATATTGTGCGCCTCGGTGAACTGGATTACTTCTTCAAATCAAATCAGGATCCCAATGATCCTCATAATTACAGGTCCAGGGATATTATCAATTATAATCTTTTCGGAATGGGATTCATGGATTTGAGGATTCCACCGATGTCATCTTCTCAACTCCAGATGTCATCCTATGAATTGTCTCCCGGTGACACACTGACTGTTCAGTACAGTGATTCTGCTGTATATCACGGCAATATGGAATCAATTATAATCAATTCGGATGATTATCCTGTTGTGAAGAATCATGCGGGGATAATCAATGGTACTGGTGAAAACTCCATGATCATACCTGATTCTGTGGAGACAGGCAATCTCCGGCTCTTTACAATTGCATATAATCCCGATACAGCCATTATGTATGAATCCTATCCCTCAATCGGCAATATCGGCATTAAGCTTTTCGGACTTACACCGGAAAGCCCTGATACAAATGAATTATTCAGGGTCTTTGCCCGTGTCAATGATACAGTTATGCTTCAGTCAATGTCAGCTTTTCTCAAGAGGGATTATGAAAGCGTGTATCAGGATTATCCAATGGAATATAATACAAATAATGTCAATAATTTCCTCTCAGATGAGATAAATCAATTAGCCCCCAGAGATAATGATTACAGTATATACTACTATGTGTCACTAACTGATACTGAGGGCAATATCTATACAACAGGCAGAAAGTCCTATTTTGTCAAATCCCTCCCTGACATTATGATTGATACATCGGATATTGAATTACTGTCAGTCAACAGGGAACCGTTTCTCTCTGCACTTGTTCTCAACTACAAGGAGTATCAGCTGAGCAATGTAAGATTTGATGCATATGCTGCAGATAATGCTGATACCTCAATGATCGCTTTTTTATATAAGGATATTGCAGGTCAAAGAGACAGCCTTAATTTCAAAATTGAAGAGAATATCTATATCAATGACTTCCTGGTATTTGCAGATTCAGACAGTACTGTTCATGAAACGAATGAGGCAAATAATATATTCATGATTGATTCAATGAATCTGCTGATAAAATTGATTGACGGAGCATTGAGTGATTCATTCTTCGGATTCTACGGTTCCAGCTGGCTTATAGGGGATAAAATGAGTCATCTCGGTTCCTTTATTGCATTTACAACAGACAGCATATTCCCGGACAGTATTGTCAGCCCGCATGCAGTATCAGGTTATCCGGAACCATTCCAGTATGATGTGTTTAATGGTGATACCCAGGACATTGAGCTTTCAATGTTTCTGGATAATCCGCCTGATGATGCTTCACTTGTCGGCCTGATGCGGTATAATGAGGCATACGGGGGTTATGAACTCATAAGCAGTAGTGTCAATGATACTCTCAGTATAATTGCCAAGCCGGGGCATAATAAATACATTCTTGGTGAGCATTCTGATTCCACTGCTCCATCCATCCAGATATTCATTGAAAACAGGGAGTTCAGTGACAATATCCTGCTCAGCAAGTACTGTGAGCTCTCAGTTGTAATTGAGGATAATGCCAATATTGATACGGAAAGTATTGTACTTCACTTGAATGATGATACACTCAAGCAGGATGAATATTCATTGAACTTAAGCAATAATGGCAGGAATGCATCCATCCGCATTAAAAAGGAATTGTCTGACGGTATGTACACCTTCACAGCACAGGCATCCGACATATATAATAATACATCATCCCAGTCACTTGAATTCAGGGTGGAACAGTCATTTCTCATATCACGGTCAGGCAGTTTTCCCAATCCGGCATCAGGCAATAATGTGGTTTTTGCATGCAGGTTAACCCGGGAGGCAGCAGATATGGAGATACATATATTCAATTCATCGGGAAGAAGAATTGACAAGATCTCAATGGGTCCTGTTGATGGACCAATTGTGTCATACAGATATGATGTATCAATGTATCCCAATGGCACATATTACTATTATTTCAAAGCAGCTGACGGGGATAATAAACAGATCAGGTCAAAAACCGGCAAGATGAGTGTTTTAAGATGAAGAGAATATTATTGCTCTTATCACTGATTCTCTTTATTACGGGTCTTTACCCGGATACTGAAGGGATACTGGAAATATATCCCACTTCAGCAGGCATGGCAATGTCAGGCAATACAATAAGCAGTGAATTTGCCGGATACGGTGTATTCTTCTACAACCCTGCATTGAGACATAAAGATCATTCAATGAGCATATACTATGAGCACAAATTCCTCACAGGGAATCTGTCTCAGTACAATTCAGCCTTTATTACACTGCCTTCAATCAAGAATATCAATGCACAGATAGGTTATCTAAATCAAATTATAGGGGATATACCTGTCTATCCAGAATTCCCCACAGATGTGGATTCTGTTGATTTTGACCCTCTGGGGTATTTTTCCGACAATGCCAATATCATTCTTTTCAATATAGGGTATGACCTTGATCCCGGAGAGTACAGTGTATATGACATTAGTGCAGGATTCAATATCAAATATATCTATCATAGGATTTATGACTATACGGGACAGGGATCTTCTATTGATGCCGGCAGCATAGTGAGATTGTATCCCGGCCGTTTCACCTCTAAAATAGGAGGTGTGATAAAATGGTCATTAGTTGTGAAAAACCCCGGCGGCCTGTCAGTAAAATGGGACACCCCGTCAGCAACAGTCAATAGAAGAAACATGAATATTTTTACAGGACTGGGTTATTCCAATGAGATAAGAATGATTGATTCGGAGGTTTACACTGAAGTCAATTATTCAACTGCAGAGAATGCTATGCTGGGTATATCAGGCGGTTTGACATTCCGTCAATTCATCAGTGTTTATTCCGGATTGAATATAAGAAAGGATTATTCGGATGATTATGCCATATCCGCCCCGGGTGGAGGAATCAGTATAAGCACTATCGGATTTGATGTCTATTATTCTATATCAGGTTCGGATCTGGGAATGAATCACTCAATCGGAATTGGCTATTCACTATGAACAAACAGATGAATGATAAGCTGATAGTGATTGCAGGCAATAATCCCGATGAGGCAAAACCCCTTATCAAAAGGATGAAGGAACAGTATATTGACCCCGGTTTTACTGAATTTGATTTCCTGGAAGTTTACGGTGATGATATTGAAATTGAGGAATTGAGCAATACACTGTTGTCCATTCCCATGGTATCAAGCAGGAGAATTGCAGTAATACTGAAAGGATTCTCTATTACTGATAGCCAGGCAGCTGATATTACACACACAGTAGATGAAATGCCTGAGTGCAATACATTGATAATAAATTATGCTGATGAAGAATCCACATACTCCTCCAATATGAGAGAAGCAGCCGGAATGTTCCCCGATGCGCGCTTTGTGAAGACATACAGGCAGGACACAGTGGACGAGGGATTTGTGCGCAGAGCAATGAATGCAGAAGGAATAGAACTCTCCAATGACAGTATTGAAACCATTATGCATATATCAGACGGTGACCGCATAATAGCTGATAATCTTATCAAGATAGCCTGGATGGTAAACAGCAATGATACATTCAGACGGATTGTGGATGATAAGACAACATTTGATTCTGCTCCATTCATGCATTATGATTTCCTCAGCAGTTTTTTCCTCAAAAACCCAAATAGATGCTTTACATTTTACAGAAAACTTGTAAAATGGAATGTGCTGGATGAGGACAGGATAGTCATGATGCTTCTTTCCAATATCAAGAAGACCATGACTCTCAAGTTTAATTATGAAACAATAGATAAGGAAAGTATTGATTTGACAATACCGGTGAAGAACAAGAGTTCCGGGAAATACTCCCAGCTGAGAAGAGAAAAGGAAATCATTCTCAGCAAATGGGGCATGGATGAACTGCAGCATGCATACTGCAGAATATATGATGTGCTGAGAAAGTTCAGGACAATACCGAAGAAATTTGCAATTCTGAATTTTGAAGAAACATTAATTGATATATTAAATTAGGGGGCAAGTATGGATTTTAAACAATTGATGCAGGAGAAACAGGATATAGAGAATAAAATCCGTAAACTGGAGAATATGAAGCAGGACATAAAACCTCAGGTTTATGAGAAGATCAAGAGTGATTATAATGACAGACTCAATGACCTTGAGAATAATATCAAACAGAATACTGAAGCGATTATGCAGGAGAAAGCCAATATTGAGCATGAGATTGAGGAACTGGACAATTTGTCGGAAGAGCTTGAGACAGAATTGCAGGAGATAAGGGTAAGGATACAGCTTGGTGAATACAGTGAGGAAGAATATACAGATAAACTGAAAGAGAAAGAAGAAAAACTCAATGACTATAAATTACGCAGGGATCAGCTCACAATCAAGCTCAATGAATACAGTATGATAATTGAGCAGGAAGGGGTGCCGGATGAAGATAATGAAATTCCCGAGGATGCCTCTGCTGCTATTATGCCGGAAGAAGATAAAACCGAAGAAACAGAAGAATTGGAAGAGAGTATTCCCGATATTGCAGAGCAGACTGCAGATGAGGATCAGCTTGGAGCAGAGCCGGTCAGTGATGTGGGCAGTGAGATAAGGGAAGAAGAAGATATAAACGAGGATGAAGAAAATCCCCTCAATGACATACTTCAGCCCGCACTGCAGGAGAATGACAATGAGGATGCTGATGAGAGTGCGGAATACACTGAAGATGACGATAAGGATGAATCAGAGGGAATTGAACCCATAGACACGGGTCTGGACCAGTTCCTTGAAGAGGAGAATGAAGGGGATGAAGAAGATAAGACAATGGAGGGCCTGAAGTGTCCAAAATGCGGGCATATCAATGACCCCAACAGTATTACCTGTGAGAAATGCGGAACTGATCTTTTCTCTTAAAATGGATGATATCTAAGAAAGCTTCCTTCTATACATTCAGTATTTACATAAATACTGTTCTGGGCGCATTACAGGGAATTGTAGCAGCCCGGCTCCTTGATCAGTATTACATGGGGTATTTCTCCCAGATCAAGGTAATCCTCTCATATCTGCTCATGATAAATTTCGGCATAATCAATGGATTGCTTATTGTTCTTCCCAAAGCAGACAAACAGAAGAGGATGGAGTATGTATCAACTGCATTCTGGCTCAGTCTGGGGCTATATGCAGTCGGTGCAGCCGCATTTCTGATTGTATTCTTTATCACAGGCGATTATATTCATCTCTATATTGCATTGATATTCCCTATTTACGGAATTAAAGAGGTTCCTGTCTATATAATGAGGGGCAAGGGGGATTTCCGCAAACTTGCAGTATTGTATATACTGATTTCATCCATCTCTTTTCTATCCATTTCCCTGTTCATATATTTCTTTAAATTCAAGGGCGCATTGGCAGCACTGGCTTTTAATGTGACTGCCTATCTTGTACTGGGAATTATTACAGGCCGCATTGATATTAAATTTAAGATAATAAAAGACAGGGCTAAGGAATTACTGAAGAGAGGCATTTACATTTATCTTATTGAATTCTTCAGATTCATCAAACGGTCAATGGAAAAATTTGTAATGATATTCATTATTTCGCGTGAGGTATATGCAGTATATACTGTCGGAATAGTCATGGTGTCATTCTTTGATATTATGCCTTCCACAATCTTCCAGTATCTGCTCCCTGATTTTATTAGGGAGAATAAGAAATGGTCACTGGAAAAAATGGGCACTATGATATCATTTGTAACAGCAATTATGACTGTGCTGCTTCTTATCGGAATGTATTTATTCACAATACTGGTACCGCTTATTATACCGGGTTATGAGCAGTCACTCAGCATATTCTATCTGCTCACGTTTACATCCCTTATCAATATATGGAATTATATTATTTACAATAAATTTGTTTCCGAAAACAAGATAAAATATATGTATATATCCCAGTTTACAGGCCTCTTTGTCCTTCTGGGACTTATAGGACTGGGTTATTTTATTTTCAATACTGATTTCTCCAATATTATTATTATTGCAGCACTGATTCTTACTGCCCGCTCATCGTATATTGTATCTCTGGTTTTTCTCTTTATAAAAAAGACAAAGATCAATATACTGAGCACCTTTTCCTTTCCCATGACAATAATCAGCATATTGACAATAGTGCTGGCAATATACCTTATATATAATTTCATACATATTCTCCCTATTGTAATCATTGCTTATATCATTCTATTTTACAGAAGGTTTTTCAGATGGAAAGAACAGTTGACCTCATAGTTGTCCTGTACAATAATGCGGAGTTCTTTTTCAGGAACAATTACAGTACACTGACAAATAATAATATCAATATCATTGCTGTGGACAATAATGACAACAGCAGACTTATGGAGGAATATACTGATATTCAGTATATTAAACCGCGCGGCAATATCGGCTACGGCAGTGCTGTCAATGCGGGGTTCTCCGAGGTCAGATCCCCATACACTATTGTATGCAATGATGATATTGTAATATCCCCCGGCAGTATAGAGCACATTGTTGAAAGGATTCCCTATTACAGCAGAAACGGATACTCAATAGTAGGATTCAATGTATATTCGCCTGATTCCCGGCGCAGAGGCGTGCATAGAGCAATCTACAATCCTTATGTCATCCTGTATCACAATTCATTTATACCTGCAATTCTCTCACTCTTTTCCGGTCAATCAGGATATGCCGGTGTATTTGAGACAATGCATTATCACAAATCATCCAAACATGTACGCGGTGTATCCGGTTCATGCTTTATGGTCAGCAGCAGTGATTTCAGGGCATTGAATGGTTTTGACAGCAATTACTTTCTCACATATGAGGAGATTGATCTCTTCAGGCGGTTCACATTGAATAAACGCATTATATACTATGACAGAGATATACTGATCAAACATCTGCACGGATTCACCTCACAGAGAATAATGCTTACCCAGGCATACAGGTCAATGTCCTATTTCCTCTCCAAATACTATAAGAATATCAAAAATCCCGTGGAGATACTTGTTCTTTTCTGGTTAATAATAAAATCATTCCTCACAGGTGACACATATGCATTCAGGAATTTTCTTAACAGAAAATAGATACCGGCTCATACTGCTGATACTGATTACAGCTGTAAGCCCCCTGCTTCCCGTTCGGGGTATGACAGAGGGTATGTTCATTATTGCATTTCTACTGCTCATTCTCATTGTGTCACGGCACCTGCTGGGCAATCATTCACTGTTCATTGTTATTATGCTTCTATACGGCATATTCTCCCGCCTTATATTCTACAGTGCAGGGGGTATGCAGTACAATCCCGTATTCCTCCTTCCTGATATATATATAATTATGTATATAGATGAATTGATTCATGCGCTGAAGGATATGAATAGATACAAGAGGGCGGGCCTTCTGGCATTTATAATACTATCTGCAGTTTACTCCACATTGCTCAGTCCCGGAGATATTATTGTTCAGGCGATTTCACTGAATATACTGATAATACCCCTGCTGTTCTTTCTGATAGTAGGCAGTGTCAAGAAAATTATTGACATAATGGAGATAATGGCGCCATTTATAATCGGATACGCAGTACTGCACTTTGCAGGCATACTGCCTGTATTTGATGCTTACTGGATTGATGTGAATCATATGAATACATTTGACTCAATTAAAGTGGGTGGTATTATGCGGCCCCTTGCATCATTTACATCTGTTGAAGAACTCGGCATATTTCTCATGCTGCTGATGGTAATCCCCTTTTACAGAAGGACAAAATATACTCTTATAATGGGAATAACCGCATTATCAATGCTGCTCATATTCTCCATACGCATGCCCTTGATGATTTTTTTGGCTTTCGTGGTTTTATTCCTCATAAGCAGGCGGCAGTATAAGATTCTCGGTGTCACAGTACTTATAATTACAGGAATATCAATAATGGTCAGCCGTTCTGATATAATGAAACCCATTCATTCCAGTGAAACGGGTATGGATGTTATTGTAAGACATACACTGGAGCCATTTGGCAATATATTCTCATCCTATTCCCTGGAGAAGAGGATTGTAACAGCACACAGGAATATTGAGATAATAATGGAAAATCCCGCGGGCCTGGGTTTCAATGCAAACCCGAGGATTATGGAACATAAGAAAAATATACACGAAGCTGAAAGCAGTTTCATCCAGCTTGTATTGGGAGGCGGCATACCAATGCTGATATTCCTTGCAGGCGTATATATTGTATCCGGGATAAGTATCTTGAGAAGCAGATTCGGATTAAAAAGCGGTCTGCTTTTTATCTCTCTTCTCCTTATAATGTTCACGCATGCACTATCCCTTCATTTTATAGGTCCGCTGGTATATCTTTGTATAATAAGGGGGAATTATTTTGAATAGACCAATGGAAATACTGGAGAGACAGAGACAGGCAACTGCACGGAGTATTGAATATACCGACAATTTGATTCAACCGAGCAGTCAGCTGAAAATATTCCAATATTCATTATTATGGACAGTTTACAGAACAATCACTGATGAGGACTACAGGTTCAGGCCGAAAATGTCCAGACCGGCAATACTTTTCAGCGGGCAGTTGCCGCCTGACAGGTATTATCTGCATTCAGGCAATATCCCCGGGAGTATTATTGAAGCATTTGAAAAGAACCATATTCACGGTATGGACCTGAGACTGACGGGAATGGGAATTGGTTATATTATTTCCGGAGCCCTTAAATTCCCCCGTTCATTCAAGTATAAAAATATCTATCAGATAAAAGACAGTATAGAGACAGAGCGCAGTATCAGAGACCTTATCAATTCAAATATTGTTGATATTGAGAGATTCTCATCAGTATTGGACAAATTGTTCTGTGAGAAAAAACCCCTCTTCATACTGCTTGACCAGGACAGGACAAAATTCAGACGGATTATTGCAATGAAGGCGCATCAGCATTCAATTCCTGTCTATGTGATTCAGCACGGGATGACACCTGCCTGCACTGACAACAGTATCCCGTTTGCAAATGAATCATTCTTTCCCATTCACTGTGACAAAATCTTCACCTGGGGCAGACATGCTGCTCAATACCTGATAGAGGGCGGGGTAAATCCCGAAAATATCATTGAGGCGGGCAATCCGTATATACCCGATATTGATGACAGTATCCGCCCTTCAGGGGAACTGCTTGTTATTGACCAGCAGTTTGAGGGCCAGGAGGAGGAGAGAGAATTCTCATACAGAAAGCTCACGGATGCTCTGGAGTCATCAGGCAGAGAATACAGCATATATCTGCGCAATGATTATAACCGGGAGTTCCTTACGAAGATAGCAGGCAAGGGAAGAGTGCTTTCATGGTCAAAGGACAGTGCAGCAGCAAATATGCTGAAGCACTGTATCACACTGGGGTTTTACTCATCTGCATTAATAGAATCCATTGCTCTTAACAGACCTGCTGTTGCATGCGACTTTATGGGCAGAGGCAATGTAATGGGATTTGAGGGCAGGGGACTGTTCTATGCAGACAGCAGTGATTTTGAAAGGAGTATAGAGCAGGCGCTGGAAATATCAGGAAGAGCAGATCTCAGCCGGACACTGCAGAGATTCTGTACCAGAAGAGGTCCGGATGCGGGGAGATTCATTGCACGGAGTATCATGGAGATGTTATGAATATAACATTCATTGACCTTTCCGTGCACAGAGGCGGAGCAGAGCTGTCACTGGAGAGTCTTGCGCATGCACTGGAAAAAAAACATAATATTACAATTATTGCTCCCCGGGGGACCCGGATCAATGCTGACACCGGATTCATACTGCTGAGAGGCAGCAGGTGTTTTACTCAATCCAAGAGAGGCGCACGCGCACTGCTTGCAGGATTAAAAATACTAATGCTCGGCATGACATCCAAGTGCCGTAATCTGATCATAAGCAATACATTCAAGGCTCACATAATGGGAGCAGGCATGAAGCTGACAGGCAGGGCTGAACACTGGATTATTATTGAGAGGGATGTGCCGGAGAATATCATCATACGGTTGATCAAACGGATACTGCATTATGCTGCAGACAGCACTGTTTTTATATCAGAATTTCTGAGAAAACAGTATGGCAAAAGTGATGGTATTGTTATCGGCAATATTGTAGAATCCGTAGAGTGCAGTAAAGAGTACCGCAGCCCGTACAGGCTTCTCTTTGCCGGGGATCTCACCTATCAGAAGGGGCTGGACAGGGCAATTGAGGTATTTGACGAATTGAGAAAGACAGACAGACGGTTTGAACTGACAGTAGCGGGCGCATCTGTCTCATATTCCGGGCAATCGCCTGTAAAAATAAAAAGAGGTATTCATTATGAGGGTTATACGGATAGGTCCCGACTTTACTCCAATGCAGGTTTTATCATTCTGCTCAACAGGAAAACAGAGAGCTTCTCCAGGGTTGTTTTTGAGGCAATGAAATGCGGCATTGTCCCTGTGATTTTGAAGGGCAATGGTATGGATGACTATACAACTGATAATGTCAATGCACTCAAGTTCACCGGGTATCTGCCTGATGAAATAAGCCGGCGGATTATCAGCACAATTGAATCCGGTGATTATGAGAAGATGAGGAATAATCTGGGGCATGCATTTGAGTACAGAGAGGGTGTTCATGTGAAAGAACAATGGCTGGAATTGATTGAACAATTCAGTACCGGGCAAACTTGACAAAAACATATTAATTGATACTCTTAAATAAAAAGGAGGATACATGAAGAGATTCACTTTACCGGCAATTGTAGTACTCATTATTGCAGGTTGCACTTTACTCAATTTCCTTCCCTCAGGTGAACTGACATTTGATAAATTCTACGACTTGGACAATGGGGTGCAGATTGACCCTAATGGTGATAATCTCAGTGACGCTGACCTGATACTTGAGCCATGGTATAAAGACGGCGAACCTGCACCTGCTCTGCAGCTCTACAGCTGGGGCGACAATGCCACATTCATTCATGATCTCGGCGAGATATCACTGGACAAGGCGCTGAGTATGTCAGACAGTGAGATTGAACCTGACAGTATTGAGTGGGATGTATATGTTAACCAGTCACATACCTACTATATTGTAACATCCGAGATGAATGAATTTTTCCTCTATGTCTCTGATGTGGAGATTCAGGAGGATGAAACCACATACGAAGCCACAGTAAAATTCAATTATCAGCAGAGAAATTAACAGAGGGCGGCCTGCCGCCCTTTTCATTTAATTGCTTTCATGGAAAACATCAGGGGTATCTTCTTCTTAAAACCCGGTATATGCCAGTATCCGTCTTTATTCTGTTTCATGAACTGAGTTGTTTTATAGAATGTATGGTCAAATTCATTGAAAAACTCTACTCTAAGACAGGCTGTTGATGCAGCATTGATGATGTCCGAAACAGACCATATCCACTCATACGAAGGATATGAGAGTTTTCTGTCCTCAGCTGAATAATCCGCATTATCATCCCATTTTACCGGATTTTCATTGTGGAAATAATCCATTGATATTCTGACTGATGCATCCTCTTCATCAATAGTCATCAGCACGGGATGCGTATCCCTCACATAGACAAATCCCCCCGGTTTCAGTAGTGATCCAAGGTCCCTGAACAATCCGTATAGATCACTGTTCCAGCATAATACTCCCCGGCTTAAATATACTATATCAAAAGTGCTGTCAATAACTTCCGTTAGCTCACTGTTATCTGACACAATAAATTTGCTATTGCTGTTTGTTTTTACAGCAAGTTCTCTTGCAATATCTATTGATTTCTCGGAAAAATCCGTTCCTGTAACATGAGCACCTTCATATGCAAGTGAAATGGAATCTGTTCCAATATGGCATTGGATATGAAGAAGTGCTTTATCCCTGATATCACCGAGTTCATTTTTTTCATTCTCTTTTATGATGCTTTTGCCTGACAGCACTGTTTTGATCTCATCATATGAGTTTCTGTGAATTTCAGCCATCTCATCCCACATCTCTCTATTGTTTCTGATAAAATCATTCATGATATTCCTTTTTAGAGTATTATATCATTGATCTCCATTTGTTCAATATTATATCTTTCCTCATCAAAAAATCATATAAAACCATATAGATGTCACCTGCCCCCCTCTTCTTTGCATGATGAATTCTCAATAATCATCAGTCAGTCTATCATATACCTTCAATCCAAATCCCGGGGACGACCCTTGCAATTCATGCAAATTGCGGTTCTTCTCCAAAATAGTTGGCTGATTCATCCGGAAACACTTATTATTCATTAAATTAAGCAGTATTACAAATCGCAAGTACTATATGTACTCTCATAATTTTTCTTTAGCTTCTTAATTATACAGAACGATCATGATTATGCATGACCAGCCCGCATCTTAAATCTAATTTCAACATCTGTCCTTTTGTCCCATATTTTGTAAAAACACCCTCCAAATCCCAGGGACGTCCCTTTATATCTGCAACTTCTATGTTAAATTATTACTCAACTTATGATTCGCTGTTTTCTAATTAAAGTTATTGTATAACTTACAATTACTTAATTTTGTAAATTCTTGCAATTGTAAAGGAACGTCCCCGGGATTTGGGCAAAATGTTATGTAATTTTATAAATAACTGGTTTTAGGGTGTGTTTTCAGCCGTTTTACAGTTTATTCTCTAATATTTCACGCTTTGTTCATTGAGAAGTCATCTTTCTTGTATTCTGTATCTCTTTTTACCAACTCTTTTGGAGAAGAACCTTAACAATGTAAGTTAATAATAGCAGAACTAAAATTGCATGAATTACAAGGGTCGTCCCCGGGATTTGGCAGGTAGTTTTGACCAAAAAAGGGTAAAAGGACAAATGTGAAAATAGACTTGTGATGCATTGACTACTCTGCTGTATTGATTAAAATAATGGAAAAGAGGATATATGATAATACCGTTGTGTATCAGGGATACTGTTGAGAGGATCCCTCTATTTTCAATAATAATAATCTTAATGATCATATTTGTGTTCTGGCAATATCCTGCATTGAGATATATACCCTGGATTGAACATGAATTCATTCAGAATCTTGAAACAGAAAAATTTATCAAGATAACCGGAATGTCTCATCTGCTCTCCCGAAGCAATGGATTCAATACATCAAATATCCTGCTGTCACTATTCAGCAGTCAGTATATACCTCAATTCATTCTGAATCTATGGCTTGCCGCTGTTCTGCTTCCATTTATTGAAAACCGCACAGGCAGGGTTCCTTTTGTATTACTCTATATGTTTTTCTTCATGATTGTATATGCAGTTGCGCGGACAGGCCTTTATTACAATGATTACCCTTTTCCCTTCAATCAGGGTATTTTACTGCTTTTTACAGGGTATTTCTATTCAATGTATTTCTCCATGAAAATAAGGGTATTGTATTTCCTGGGTCCATTGAAATCACTTAAGGGTATAGTCGATTATCCTGCATCTGCTGTTATACTGCCACTCTATTTTGTTGTTCAGATCATAATTATAAGCATAGTAATGTTACGCAGGGATATACTTTTCCTTCCTACAGCCGGAATGCTGGTCAATATGTTATTTTGTCCTGTAATAGGTGCAATGACAGGATATATCATAAAGCGTATTCCCACTGTTAAGGTCATTGATAAATATCTAAGAAGACCGGATTCCTATCTCACTGCTGTAGATGAGAAAGAACAGGAGAATATTGAACTGTTGATTAATGGTGATAAAGAACAGAAAAAAACTGCCCTGAATAGCCTGGAAAGCAGTTTCATATCTAAACCGGATACCAATATATTGAGTACATTATTTGAATATCACTGTAAGAAAGGCAATAAAGAGCATGCATTGAAATTGATCAGGTATTTCCTCAGTAAACCGGATAGTGATGATATATCAGAGCTCAGTGATATTATCAGCATCATTGAAAAGAATGCGGGCATTGATTTCATAAACAGCTTGGATGTAAAAAGCAGGATCAAAATCATCAAGGCATATTATCTGCTAAACAGATACGAGGAGGCACGGCAGCTCATGAGGTATCAGGAGGATAGTGAAAACAGTAAATCATATCAGTCATTAGTGAAGTTTTTTGAAAAGGAATATTTTATATGGTGACATATCATTGCAGTTGTAACAATTTGTCATAATCCTCTATTTATAAACCTTATTATAATACAGCTTATGAAAGGCATTGATTTTGCAAGGGTAAATGGTGTTGAACTTTAAATCATAAAGGATATATTTAATATATGACTGGAACATTAATAAATGCAGGAGCTGTAATAGCCGGCTCAATCATAGGACTTCTATTGAACAGAAGATTGCCTGAGAAAATAACAAAGGCTGTATTTATACCAATAGGTCTCTTTACAATTTTTCTCGGTATCAAGATGACAATCAATACACCGAATATATTAATACTTGTTTTATCTGCTGTGAGCGGTACTTTGATAGGTGTCCTTATCAATCTCAATCATGCAATTGACAGCATTGGAGAGAAATTGAAGCAACTGTTAAAGGCAACAAATAAACATTTTACAGAGGGGCTTGTAACTGCTTTCCTCATTTTCTGCATGGGTTCACTGACAGTTCTCGGTGCATTTGAGGAGGGGACAGGCAATTTCCCCGATATACTGCTGACCAAATCCATAATGGACGGCTTTACCTCAGTAATACTTGCTGCTTCAATGGGCATTGGTGTAATGCTCTCTGCAATCCCCCTGCTTATATATCAGGGACTTCTCACCTTGTTTGCGGGTTCACTCACCGGTCTTATTACTCCTGATACTGTCAGTCAGATATCAGGTGCAGGCGGCCTGATGCTTCTGGGACTCGGTATTGAGATACTGGAAATTAAAAAACTGAATATTGTCAATATGCTGCCCTCACTTATTATTGCAGGGGTTCTGGCATATTTCTTTGTGGGGTGATTATGAAAAAAATGATATTACTGATGCTTATCATTATTTCAACAGCAGTGCACTCACTGGAAATAACTTCATATGAGATACCTGATTACAGTAATGATCTGCCGCTTGACAGTTTCACTGACATGGCAATAGACGGAAGTACAGGGAATCTATGCCTTACAGGACCGGGGGTGTGGTGTGAAATACCACTGAAGGGTAATGAGCCTGATTGGGATAGATCTTTTACTGCATCAACAGGGGAGTATCAATTGACAGTTGTTGCAGGCAGGAACAATGGTGTGACTGTTTTTGACAGGTATAATTATTCAGTAATGGATGAAGAGAATGTATATGCAGCAGACCACTGGGGTATTGAACCATCCTGTATGGAATATTCCGGTTATGTTCTGCTTATCGGCAACAAGGAGGGTACTGTGTCCTCATGGGAAATAAGGAGAGGTACAATTGAGATGATTTCCCATACAGATTGTTCAATAATACTTACAGGCATTGCATCTGCAGTGAATACTGTCTTTCTCTCTGATTCCAATTATATATACAGATGCGACAGTGACTACAATATTGAGAAACGGTTTGAGACGGATTTTGCAATAAACGGTATTGCTGCATCTGACAGTGTACTCTGGGCTGTTGGTATGAATGAGAATAGAATCTACAGGATAGAGGGAGTGTATCAGTGACACATTCTCATGAACACAGTGGAGAAATAAGGAATGTGGGAATTGCATTCATACTTAACTTTGTTTTTACAATCATTGAAATTGCCGGGGGGCTATGGACAAATTCAACTGCAGTACTTGCAGACGCATTGCATGATCTGGGTGATTCACTGTCAATAGGCCTTGCATTTATAATGGAGAAATTGTCCGGCAGGAGCAGGGATGAGCATTTTTCCTATGGTTACGGCAGATTCTCGCTCCTCTCTGCTTTGATAAACGGCATTGTTCTGATAAGCGGGTCTGTTATCATACTTGTTCATGCTGTACCGAGAATCATTGATCCGCCTGATGTGAATCCGCAAGGAATGATTCTGCTGGCAGTAATGGGCATTATATTCAATGGCATAGGCGTCCTGCTTATGAAGAGAGGCAGTACTGTCAATCAGCAGATGCTTGTGCTTCATCTGCTTGAGGATTTGCTCGGATGGGCAAGTTTGCTCATTATAAGTATTATCATGGCTATTTGGTATATACCTGTGCTTGATCCGGTATTCTCTGTTATTTATACTCTGGTAATACTTGTTAATGTCGGCAAATTGCTCTACAAGACAATGAAGCTCTTTCTTCAGGGCATACCTGCTGATGTTGATATTGATACCATAGAGGAGAATATACTCTCACTGGAGGGTGTTGAGGATGTGCACGATATTCATGTCTGGTCCCTCAATGGCAGGGAGAATATTCTGAGTCTTCATGTAGCTGTCTCGTGTGATGTCAGGAGGCATCAATTCCCGGAATTGAAGGACAGTATAAGGCAGATATTGAGTAAGGAATCCATAGATCATTCAACAATTGAGATTGATGTTGAAGATGAGAGCTGCAGTTTCAGGACATGCTGATGAATAGAATGAACAATATATTCTCTTCAAAGGACCGTAATCTTACTGAGGGCAGTATATGGAAGAATCTCCTCATATTGTCCCTGCCCATTATTCTGTCCAATATGTTTCAGACCTTTTATAATATGGCTGATGCATTCTGGCTGGGTAAACTGGGCAAGACAGCACTGGCTGCGCCTACAATTACCTTCAATGTTGTGTTTACAATAATAGCACTAGCAGGCGGTCTCGCAATGGGAGGTACAACACTTGTCGGTCAGTATAAGGGGGCAAAAGATGAGAAAATGGTCAACAGGGCTGCAGGCAATACATACAGTATGATTTTTATTATTGCATTGATGCTGGCAGCAATAGGATTTATTTTCTCACCGCAGATACTGCGTTTGCTGCAGACACCCCATGAGGCATACAGTGACACATTGGTTTATATGCGCATAACCTTCATAGGCATGCCCTTTGTTTTCGGATATTTCATATTCCAGGGCATACTCCAGGGGTACGGTAATACAATAAGCCCGATGAAACTCAATGCATTCACTGTAATACTCAATGTTGTTCTGGACCCTCTGCTCATATTCGGATGGGGTCCTTTCCCTGCAATGGGTGTAGCAGGAGCAGGCATCGCCACTGTGTTCTCGCAATTTACAGCATCAATGATAGGAACAATTCATCTCTTCTCCGGCAGATACGGTGTAAAAATTTCTCTTAAGACAATGATGCCGGACATGGAGATAATCAAGAATATATTAAGAATAGGACTGCCCATATCCCTGGGACAGACAGGCACTTCTTTCGGTTTCACAATACTTATGGGTATTGTCAATACTCTGGGGACAGCAACAGTCGGTGCTTTCGGGATAGGCAACAGGATAATATCCCTGCTTGTAATGCCTGCAATGGGACTTGCGAGAGGCAACAGCATAATGGTAGCGCAGAACATCGGTGCGGACAAGGTGAAGAGGGCAGAGAGAACAGTATGGACAAGTGTTGCAATAAATTCAGTAATCCTCTTTATATTCACGACACTGCTCTTCTTCTTCGGCGGCTATGTTGTCAAATTCTTCATTAATGATCCTGAAGTGATAAAAATAGGAACACAGATGTTCAGAATTACGGCTTACTCTGTTCTGTTCTTTTCAATCATGATTGTCTTCAATGGAGCATTTCAGGGTTCAGGTCATACAATGCCTGTTTTTGTATTGCAATTGGCAAGGTTGTGGTTATTCCGTCTGCCATTTGCATACCTCTTTACAAAGATAATGGATATGGGATATAATGGTATCTTCTGGGCAATGTTCATATCCAACAGTGTCATTGCTGTTGCATCCTTTATATGGTTTAGCAGAGGAACATGGAAAGAAAGAATTATTCACAAAGAACCTGTTGAAACAGAAGACATTATTGTCTCTGTAAGTGATTAAGGAGAAAAACATGAAAAGAATACTGCTGATACTGTCTCTTCTAATAATAATTGCAGGATGTGCCAAAAGAGAAGCAGAGGGTTACAATGCGCCTCAAAGTGAACCGGAAGCTGTAAAAATCAAGACTCAGAGAGCTATTCATGACACTGTTGTGACTGACTATTATAAATGGATGGAGGCAAAAGACGAGAGAACAATTGATTATATTGAGAGGGAGAATGCTTACACAAAAGCCCGTACAGAAGATCTGAGGGAATTGAGAGATAGTCTTTATGATGAAATGCTTTCAAGGATTAAGCAGACAGATCTCTCTGTACCTTACAGAATGGGGGATTATCTCTATTACTCCAAGACCCTGGAGGGTAAACAGTACAGTATTTACTGCAGAAGAAGATATCCTGACGGTAAGGAGGAAATACTGCTTGACAAAAATACAATGGCAGAGGGCAAGATATATTTTTCTGTCGGAGTATTTGAGGTCAGTCCCAGCCAGAACCTTATTGCCTATGCAGTTGATACCCTGGGAAATGAGAACTATCATCTCATAATAAAGGACATTAATGCCAATGAGATTGAAGATACAGGTATAAACAGAATATCATCTGTTGAGTGGTCTGCTTCAGACAGTATGTTCTACTATACTGTTGAGAATAATGCAAGAAGACCGTATATTGTCAAAAGGCATATAAGGGGAACGGACCCGGAGGATGACCGGGTGCTTTTCACTGATGACAATGAAAGGTTCTGGGTATGGCTCTCATCATCAAAGGACAACAGATATGTCTTCTGCGGTTCTTCAAGTAAGATTACATCAATTATGGGTTATATTGAGAAATCCGGTTCAGCTGATTCATTTACTTTTCCATATCCGAAGAGAGACAGTGTTGAGTATTATATTAAGCATAATAATGGTATCTTTTATATACTGTCAAACAGGAATGCCTATAATTACAGAATTGATGCAGCGCCTGTCGGTTCTCCACAGGATACAACATGCATTGTACCCGAATCTTCCAATACAACACTGATACGTCTGGAGATGTTCAGTGATTACCTTGTTATCTCTGAGAGAAGAGACGGTTTCCCTGCATTGCGGGTACTCACCATCGGCAGTAATGATATGCATTATATTGATTTCCCCGATGATGCATATTCGGTCTGGCTTGAGAACAACAGGTATTTCCCGTCCGATTCATTACGGTATTCCTATTCATCATATAAAACACCATTCACCATCTTTGATTATAATATGAAGACAAGAGAAAAGAGAATGATTAAACAGCAGGAGGTCACAGGATATGACCCTGATATTTATGAGACAAAGAGGATTGACATAATTGTGCGTGACGGCGAGAGTGTGCCGCTTACAATAATGTACCGGAAGGACATTGACTTGAGAGGAGACAACCCCTTTATCCTTGACGGATATGGTGCATACGGTTCAGCAAGCGACCCGTACTTTTCCTCATTGCGTCTCTCCCTTGTCAACAGGGGAGTAATCATAGGAACTGCGCATATAAGAGGCGGGGGTGAAAAGGGAAGACAGTGGTATGAAGCAGGTAAATTGCTCAATAAGAAGAACACATTCCATGATTTTATTGATATTGCAGAATATATTGTTGACAGCAATTACACATCAACCCGCAAACTCGTTATCAGGGGAGGCAGTGCAGGCGGACTCCTTATGGGTGCAGTTGTCAATATGAGACCTGAGCTCTTCAGGGGCGCGGTTGCTTCAGTGCCTTTTGTTGATCTCATCAATTCAATGCTCAATCCGGAACTCCCTCTCACAGTACCAGAATATGAGGAGTGGGGTGATCCTGATGATAAAGAATATTTCAGGTATATGCTCTCATATTCACCCTATGACAATGTCAGGTCTCAGGATTATCCCCATATGCTGATAATGGCGGGTATAAATGACAGCCGTGTTGCATACTGGGAAGCCCTTAAATGGACAGCAAAACTCAGGGACTACAATACCTCGTCAAGCGAAATCCTGCTTAGGATGAATATGGGCAGCGGACACGGGGGGTCATCCGGCAGATATGATTTCTACAGTGATGTTGCTTTTGAATATGCGTGGATAATAGATCTGCTGAAATAAAAAAAGAGGGGTGCTTGCAAGCACCCCTCTTATAATTCATCTGTTCAAAGTATTATTACTTCTTACACTTGAATTTTTTCTTTCTCATAACAGAGCCGTCTTTTTTATAAGTCACGAGTGTTGCCTCGTGTTTCTCTGCAAGATCCTTTGCAAAGTTTACTGCCTCTGCTTTCTTGTCAAAGTTCTTCATTGAACGGCCGCGTTTGGATGTTGTAACAATCCATTTTTTGTCATCATCACGATGCGGTTGTACATGATAAGTTTTTTTAGCCATAAAGCCTCCTTAAAGAATTTATGTTACAGAAAAAATAAATAGTACGATGTTATATATGGTGACACTGATCTCTTCTCCGAAAGTTTTCCCTTCAATCATATTTTTATTTTACACATAATCAGATATTTTTCAACCACTAATTTGAGTAATATGACAAAACATCATTATTCAATTAAAGTGAGTTTCTCACAAAATCCACTTTGCGCATCATTGATAAAATAGATGCCTGCAGGGAGACTGAGTTCTTTTGTGATGTCTCTTTCTCCTGAGACACTGCCGTCAAATATATGAGTCACCTTTCTGCCCTTTATATCATAGAGATTGATATTATAGTAATGATTTGAACTACTTATTGACAGAGAGAGTCTGTTGTCAGTGATAACATTATTCATAATGATTTTATTACGGGTGTTTTTGCTCTCATCAATGCCCAGCACACCTGTCTCCCAGAACTCCATTAAGCTCAGTGTATTGGGCACAATGTCAGAGGGCTGCTGGTTGATTACAAAAGCAATGGTCACAATAGTGGAATCACCGTAATCAAGATCAAAGGGACCGGAAGACACAATGAACCTCTTGTCACCTGCTCTGGTGGAGTCCTCTGCTGTTCCCGGATATCCGGACGGCTTGTTCCCCCAGTCATTCTGTAATGGGAATGGTTTATATGACTCTTCGGGGTTACTGGGATCAAATGTTAAATAGTCATAACCCGCATGCACTTGATACCTCTCTTCGTCTGTTGGCGGGTCTGTAGCAAGTGTCAAATATCTGTAGGATGTCATTCCGAGTTCACTGAATGGAGCAATATAAAAACTGCCATCATGATACAGATCAACCAATTGCTCAGTAATGGGTGTTTCAAGCATGACAAGAGAGATAATGCGCGGCTCATGCACCCAGGTTGTCTCTGGCTCCAGCTGGAATTGATATGCAGTATTGAGCTGCATCAGTGTATCTGACGCGCCCATGTAATCAACTGTCATTGTGTCAATGAATCCAGCCAGATCATTGGTATAGTCGCCAATATCTGCGTCAACAGAAAAGGCATAGTAGCAGTTGTATAAATCTAGGGAATCCTCATTCTCATTCTTTATCACATGCCTTATGAATACAACATTATTCAGAAGACCTGTTGTCCACTGATATGTCCACTGTTTGACTGTTATTCCCATAGGCAGGGTCTCAGCTGTAAAATGCTGGCCAGGATCCTTATCCGAGAAGAAGCAATATGTGTCATAACCGGAGAATGTGGAGTCAAACCATACTGTGCTGTCTGCTTTCATTGGCGGCCAGTCATCAGCTGAATTATACACCCTCTCCAGTTCATTGTCATACTCAGGTGCGTCACTGCCGTCACCGGGGCAGAATTCACTTGAACCTCCACCGGGTTTATATCCTGTTGAAACGAGTGTATCACAATATACAAAAAATGTATCCATCAGTCCCGCAAACCATATCCCGCTGCCGTAAATATAATTTTCCTCAGGATAACCGCTGGGCCAGTAGCCGCCGTCATTACCTGTAGTTACGTCGTGGCCGATTATACCGTAATTTGATACTGTTATATTGAGATTATTGTAATCAGACCATATCATATCCCACTTGGCAAAGATACCTGTAAACAGTAAAAGTGCAGAAATAAAAACCAAAATCCTCTTCATTTGTCCTCCTTATATTAAATTAATTATACGGATTGATGAAAATTTATCAACATAAAATAACTATATGTAATTCCCCAAAAAAAATGTCCCCTTAAATTACTATTAAAAAATGTCCCTTTTTGAGAAAAAGGATATCCCATCACCACACAATATATACGGATAATGCACTAAGTATCACAATAAATGGTAGGGGTTCAACAATTTGAACCTGATCCAAATTTCCCGACGCATCACGCAAAACGCAGTTCGCACAACGATAATGGACGGAGGGTTAAGATACAAATGGATTCTATGCGAAACTGCACAAAACCCTCTGCAACCTCAGTTAAAACTTAAATTACATACTATTCTCTCCAAATCCCAGGGACAGCCCTTTACATTATTTACGTTTGACAAAATAAACGGAATATAAATGCTGCAATAAATAAATTTAGAAAATATGGTATTGTAAGTTCAGAAATAATTAAATATAATTGTAAACGATGTAAAGGGCTGTCCCCGGGATTTGGAGGTTTGTTTTGACAAAATGAGGTGAAGAGGCAGATGGAAGTATCCGCATATACTGCAAACCGAATGACAGAAAGGTGTAATAAAGTCAAAGAGGCAGGCACGCGATAGCTATCTGTATGACTCAGGGGACATTTTATGAGGGTTAATATATTATTAAAATGGTATTGAAATAATTTACTAAATCAATATAATGTATCTATGGGAGACAAAGAAGTAAAGGGAGTTGTTGATCCTCTCTACAGGGATGACCTGTCAGAATTGTATAATAAGAGATTCTACCGCAATATAGGTAAATTCATTCAGGCAGAGCAGATTATATTTTCCATATTTGACATTGATGATTTCAAGTATGTCAATGATGTCTATGGCCATCATACAGGTGACAGAATCATAGGACAGGTGGGCAGAACAGTATCTATGATGCTTGAGAAGAGTGAATTGGGTATCCGCTTCGGCGGGGATGAATTCATTATTATATTTACACAGTCAAATCTTGGAAAGGCACTGGAAAAACTGGAGGCAATAAGGAACAGTATAAAGAACAATCTGCTGGAAATTGAGAGCAGAATGCCTGATATAACATGTTCATTCGGTGTTGCATCAGGCGCATTGAGGGAAATTGATCAATTGATGAAGAAAGCTGACAGGGCACTGTATGGAGCAAAAGCCTCAGGCAAGGATAATATAACAGTTTTCCGGAATAATATGCAAGAGAAGAGATATATGCCTGTTGATATTGAGCGCAAAGTGAAGAATGAAATGGCAGGCAGCAGGAATGTCATTGTAAAGGGCGGATTTTCAACAGGCAAGACATTCCTTATCCAGAATCTGAAGAATAATTTCAGGAATTATCATTATTACAATCTGGACCTTCACTATCCCGGTACATTGGAACAGCCGTTTCTCATTACAATTAATCCTGCTGCTTTATATAAAGACAAGGTGAAGAATTTGCTGCTCAAATCAATATATGAGGATTTCAAACCTGCTGAATTCCGTCTGTCAAATTTTGACAAGTCATCAGTGATTGAATTATTCAATATGTATGAAAAGGAATCCACACTGTTCAGTGTCAATTTTGTTGACCTTGTCACTTCGGGTAATCCTGGAGTTCTTAAGAGAATATTTGCTGCTGATTCCCTATTTGATCTGTCACCTGTATTCAATGATAATATATCAGTCATTCTTTCCATGATGGACAGTGAGATAATTGAGTTTCTCAATGATGTGCACTGTCTCGGATTGAGATTTACGCAGAAGGAAGCTGAAAGCAAGGGGCTCAGTCAAAAAGTCAAATTCCTTACAGACCTCATGCTCCTTTCCCGCAGGAACAATTCCTACTCTTATACATATACACCGGTCTATTTTAATAATAATAATGTCAGTGCGGCAGATAAGGCAGGCAATGATTACGGATACATATTCAAAACAGCGGAAAAACTCAACAATGTAATAAATAATTCAGACAGGGAGAATGCTGAGCTTGCTGAATTCCTCATTGATTACGGTGATCTGCATTATGGTGAATATGTCCTGAAGAGAATACCGATGAAGAGCGACAAGATTGTAAAACTCAATGTCTGCCTGATGATGGAGAAGCATTCACTCCCGGAGGCATATAATCTCCTGAAGAATATAGATTCAGACAAGACACGGGAGGAATTGAAACTGCGTCTTGACGCAAAATCAGGCAAGGACATAGTAATTGAAAACCCCCGGACACCGATTGAGAAACTGCTCTGCCTCTATCAGGCAATCAAGCATAATGAGCAAGAAGAGGTCAGAAGAATACTTGAGATCATTGATGCAGATGAACTTGATGATTCACAGAAGAATTCCTACTATCATATTCTCTGCGGACATATGACAGCAACCCATCAGTTTGACAGGGCAATGGACTGTCTCAACAAGGCATCGCGTATAAGCAGGGATAATCATTTTATTGCATCATACGGAAAGATTCTGATGAACAAGGGGCTTATCTATCTTGCAGTTAACAGGCCCCAGCGTGCACTGAATTATCTGAAGCGCTCACTCAATATAATCCGGCTGACCGGTTTTGCGGACAGTCTTATCAGTGTGAAATTCAATATTGCTGTAATATATACAGGTCTGGGGAATTTCAACAAGGCACTTCAGATATATTCTGAAATGCTCACCAATGAGATACTTGCCGGTAATTTCTACTACAGGGCTATTATACTGCACAATATGGCGGAAATACACCTCCGTTCCTGGGATATGGAAGAGGCGCGCAGGCTCTCCATGAGGGCAGAGGAGCTTATGGATGAATGCGGCAGGCAGATACCTGTATCAATGAAGATTCAGAAATCAAAGATTGCAGCAATTGTGTCAGGTAATTATAATAAACTTGATAAAGATGATAATACTGATATAATTGACAAGGTTGATATTGATATACTGGAATTATTAAGCAGGAGCAATGAGATTTCAGACAGCAGCATTAAGAAGTTCTTTGCAGGATTGAGAGAGAAACATAATTATGATGAATTGCCCGAGCAATTTGTATTTGCTGCTCTTGCATTGAAAGAGAGGAAAAATATCAAACACTATCTGCTCAAAGAAGCATTGGAGCTGACAGGGAAAAAATCTTATCTGAGAAGCAGTCAGATCAGGAAAATAATGGAGGAAAAATGAAAATCAATTCAACGACAATACTGGGTGTAAGGAAAGACGGCAAGACAGCAATCGGAGGCGACGGGCAGGTAACACTGGACAAGACTGTTATCAAGCACTCTGCAAATAAGATAAGACGCCTCTACAATGACAAGGTGCTGGCGGGTTTTGCCGGGTCTGTGGCAGATGCAATAACCCTGTTTGACAAATTTGAGAAATATATTGAAAAGGACAAGGGCGATCTCCTCAGGGCATCCATTGACCTGACCAAGGAGTGGAGGCAGGATAAATTCCTCAGGCGTCTTGAGGCAATGCTGATTGTAATGGACAGTGAACATTCTCTCATAATCTCAGGTAATGGTGATGTCATTGAACCGGATGACGGTGTTGTATCCATTGGTTCAGGCAGCCCCTATGCATATGCTGCTTCACGCGCACTCATTAAGCACTCAGAACTCACTGCAGAGGATATTGTAAAGGAATCCCTCTCAATTGTTGCCGATATATGCATTTATACAAACAACAGGATTATACTGGAAACACTCTGACACAGGATTGTCTCTGATAAAGATGTATTGGCAGATACGCTTCAAGCCGGACCTGCGCGCAGTATTTTACCCTATGATATTGAAAAAAAATATTGACTGCTCAATTTTCATATATTCCGGATATTTCAAGTCAGACATGGGTATTCGGCTTTAGAATTTACAGTATATACGATTAACTTGATTAAAGGCAAATAATAATTATAATAAATAAATATTTATAATGGAGTAATAATGGAATTTAATTTGAAAGCAGCGGAAATTGTCAGAGAACTTGATAAATACATAGTGGGTCAGGATGATGCCAAGCGGCTCGTTGCCATTGCACTGAGAAACAGATGGAGACGCATGCATGTCACTGATGATATCCGCGATGATATTATACCCTCTAATATAATAATGATTGGGCCTACGGGTGTGGGCAAGACAGAGATTGCCAGAAGGCTTGCAAAGATGGTCAGGGCACCGTTTGTCAAAATTGAGGCAAGCAAATTCACTGAAGTGGGTTATGTGGGCAAGGATGTGGAGTCCATTATCAGAGACCTCATGAGGGCATCATACAGTATAATTGAAAATGAGACAGCTGAAGAGGTGAGGGATGCAGCCCGGAAATCTGTTGAAGACAGGATACTGGACAGTCTGCTGCCGGGAAGCGACAGGGCGGAGCCGGACACTGTGGAGAAATTCAGGGATATGCTCCGGAGGGGCATACTTGATGAGAGAGAAATTGAGATAGAGATAACAGAGAACCCCGGTTCAAAGATAGATGTGTTTTCAATGGGCGGCGGTGATGCATTTGAGGGACTGCAGGATATGTTTGAGAATCTTACGCCCAATAAGACAAAGAAGAAAAAGGTCACAGTCAAACAGGCAAGAGGCCTGCTGCTTGAAGACGAGATAAACAAACGCATAGACAAAGAGACAGTAAAGGAAAAGGCGAGGGAGAGGGCTGAGCAGCACGGGATTGTCTTTGTTGATGAAATTGACAAGATAATCACAACAGGCAATAATCAGGGTGTTGATGTATCAAGAAGCGGTGTACAGAGAGACCTTCTGCCTATTGTTGAAGGTACGAATGTCAATACAAAACACGGTATGATAAAGACAGATTATATTCTCTTTATTGCAGCAGGAGCTTTTTCCAATGTTTCTGTTTCCGATCTGATGCCTGAACTGCAGGGCAGATTCCCGGTACGGGTTGAGCTTTCATCACTCACAGCAGAGCATTTCAGAAGAATCCTGGAGGAGCCGGATAATGCAATAACAAAGCAGTACTATTACCTGATGAAGACAGAGAATATTGAAATACAGTTCAGTGATGATGCATTGGAGAGAATTGCGGATATATCCTATAAAGCCAATCAGAAGATTGAGGATATCGGTGCAAGACGGCTCAGAACAATAATGACGAAGGTTCTGGAGGACATAATGTACAGGGCTCCTGATATTGACAGTAAGACCATTGTTATTGACAAGGCATTTGTTGACAATGCAGTGGGAGATATATTTGAAGACAAGGATTTGAAGAAATATATACTATGATAACAGAACAGATAATAAAGTATATTGATTATATCAGGCTTCATACAAGTGATATGGACCAGGTTTATACCAGGATAATGGATATGGAGCATTTTGACAGGGAAAGTGAAGAAAGGATAATATCCCTGATGAAGCAGAATGAGAAGATCCTTTCAACAAATAACGGCAATAATGTGATATTCCCAAGATACTGTCTTGAAGACAGGGATAATTATTTCAGAATAATTATCGGAGTGAACAATCAGGTCTTTGAATATGCAGGCAAGACAGTCGGGATTATTGTCATGATACTGTACAGTGAGGATAAAAGAGAGCTTTTTATTGATTCACTGGCATATCTCATACGGATATTCCAGCACAAATCACTTCCGGGTAAGCTTATTGAAATGGACAGTGAAAGTGAAATAGAGGAAATAATTGAAAAATTACTAAAGGAAATTGAAGATTAAATTAAAAAAACTGATTTACTGGATACCAACTGCTGTATGGCTCATTTTTATGTTTATTGCCAGTTCGTTTACTGTTGACGAAACAAGCGGCAGGAATATATTCGGGATAATCGGGAGTTTTATCAGGCGTAATCTGTACAGGTTTGACAATGAGTTTCTCCATTTGATTGCCGGTAATACTGACAAGGTTTATCATTCAGCAGAGTATCTGGTATTCAGCATTTTGCTCTATCGTTCCCTGTCCGGTTCTTTTGATTATCCTGTCTCAAAAAACATTACAATTGCCGCATCATCTGTTATAACCATTGCCGCAATTGATGAGATGCATCAGATATTCATCAAATCGCGGTCATGCACACTGGGCGATTTCTTTGCTGACCTGATAGGCATGATGATAGTGTATATAATAATCGGTCTTATTAATATCAAACGGAGAAATAATGAATTACAGGCGCATTAAAGGCACAAACGACTATCTGCCCCAGCAGTCCATTCTGATAAAGAGTATTGACAGGGAGCTCTACACAATCTTTGAGTCATACGGATACAAATGGGAGATAACACCGGTACTGGAACCGTATGAATTATTCGTAAGAAGTATAGGGCAGTCCAGTGACATAGTAAGCAAAGAGATGTTTGTTATTGATTCGTCAAAGAGTAAAATTGCTCTCAAACCCGAGGAGACAGCACCACTATTCAGGAGTGTTATTGAGAATAATTATATATCAGACAGTTCAGTGAAGAAATTATGTTATATTACCCCGATATTCCGCCATGAAAGACCGCAGAAGGGCAGATACAGGGAATTCTATCAATACGGCATTGAAGCTATCAACACAGATTCCCCGAGAAGGGATGCTGAGATCATTGAGGTCGGCAGCAATATAATAAAGCATTTCCAAATAGAAAATATTGAGCTGAATATCAATTCAATAGGATGCAGAAAGTGCAGACCGTCATACAGGGAAGGCCTTGTGCAGTATCTCACAGGAGTGGAGAATAAATTGTGCGGCAATTGTTCCAAGAGGATAGGGTCCAATCCCCTCAGGGTATTTGACTGTAAAAACAGGAGCTGCATCAATGCTCTGGAGAAAGCCCCGAAGATAACGGATTATCTCTGTGAAACATGCTCAGACCATTTTGAGGATGTGAAGAACGGACTGGATGAGAGGGATATAAAGTTCACGGTAAATCCGCGTATTGTGAGGGGGCTTGACTATTATTCCCGAACAGTATTTGAATTCATTGAAAGGGGGGATAAACTCGGTGCCCAGTCAACTATCATAGCAGGCGGAAGATATGATTATCTCGGAGATGAAATAGCAGGCAGGGAGATCAGGGCAGTCGGTTTTGCCGGAGGACTGGAAAGACTTGTTATGTCATTGCCTCCTCATGTCAGGGAGAAGATGCTTGCAGAGAAGAGAACGGATATTGTGATTGCCTATTTTGACAAGAAAGCATTGAAATATGCAATGAAAACAGCGGATATGCTGAGGAAGAATAATATATCTGTTGAAATTGCCTATGAATTTGATAAAATAGGCAAGCAGATCAAATTTGCATCCAGAATAGATGCAAGATATGTTATGGTCATTGGAGATAATGAAGTAGATACAAATCAGGTGACATTGAAGCATCTGGATTCCGGCAGGCAGCAGACAATTGAAAACAGTATTGAAGCAATAAAAGAGGTTATAAATGGAGAATGATTACAAGACAGCAATGAGGACAATTCTATGCGGGCATGCGGATTCTGCAATGGAAGGCAGCACTGTAAGTGTCTGCGGATGGGTCAATAAGACACGCGATCACGGCAATCTCATATTTATTGATGTGAGAGACAGGAGCGGCATTGTCCAGGTATTCTCCAATGACAAGTCCATTGCAAGCCTGCTCTCTGAGCTCAGGCTTGAGGATGTTGTGCAGATAACAGGCACAGTGAGGAAGAGACCGGATGAAATGATAAACAGGGAGATACCGACAGGCTCTATAGAGATTGAATGCAGCAACCTCAAGGTGCTTGCCAAAAGCAGTGTACCGCCCTTTGTTGTTGAGGATGATGTCAAGGCATCTGAGAACCTGAGGCTTAAATACAGATATCTTGACCTGAGAAGGCCTACAATGCAGGAAATACTGAAGAAACGCAGTGACACATACAGGGCAATGAGAAACTATCTGACGGATAAGGGTTTCATGGAAATTGAAACACCTGTTATGTCCAGAAGCACACCCGAGGGTGCGCGTGACTATATAGTGCCTTCAAGGGTTCACCCGGGTAAATTCTATGCACTGGTGCAGTCCCCCCAGCTGTATAAACAGCTTCTTATGGTCTCGGGCATAGACAGGTATTTCCAGTTTGCACGGTGTTTCCGTGATGAGGATCTCAGAGCAGACAGGCAGCCGGAACATACACAGATTGACATGGAGATGAGTTTTGTTGAGAGGGAAGACATATTCCGCATTGTTGAAGGATTAATGAAACACACATTCAGCAGTGTAATTGACACTGAGCTGAAAATCCCTTTCCCTGTAATGAGTTACCGGGAGGCAATGGATAGATTCGGAACAGATAAACCGGATTTGAGGTTTTCACTTGAACTGATTGACATAACTCCAAAGGCGCGCGCATCAGATTCCAATATACTGAAGGACAATGAATATACCGGAGGTATATTTGTCACTGAGTCCCTGTCACGCAAAGAGATAGACCGGTTAACTGATTTCATAAAATCTGCAGGTGCTGCGGGTCTGGGTTATATCAAAGTGAAAGAGGACAAGAACAGCGGTCCGTTTGCAAAATTCCTTGAAGTGGATGATATCTTCAATTCACAGGAAGGTGTATTCTTTATTATGTCCGGCAAGAAACGGAGGACTCAGGAGTATCTCGGGATGCTGAGAAACAGGATTGCTGCAATGAAAGATATACGCCGGAACAATGATTTTAATTTTCTCTGGGTAACGGATTTCCCGTTATTTGATTGGGATGAGGAAGAAGAGAGATATGAACCGTTTCATCATCTCTTCACAATGCCGTCCAAACAGTTTATAGGGAGGATTGCAGAAAATCCCCTGGAAGTGACAGGGGAACTGTATGATCTTGTCTGTAATGGAGTGGAACTTGCTTCGGGAAGTATAAGGATACATGAATACGAGATCCAGAAAGAGGTTATGGAGATAATCGGTATAGGAGAGGAAGAACTGGAAAGTAAATTCGGTTTCCTGATGGAAGCATTCAAATACGGCGCGCCCCCGCACGGAGGTATTGCGCCCGGTCTTGACAGGCTTATTATGACTATGATGGGACTGGACAATATACGCGATACAATAGCTTTCCCCAAGACCCTTAATGCAGTGGGATTGATGGAGGAATGCCCTTCCTCTGTTGACAGGAAACAGACCGATGAACTGCATATAATCGTCAAAGAGGATAAGAAATGAATATGAGATATTACCCTGACCCTGCTCTGAGGATAAAGTCCTCAAGTATTGAAAGCATAGACAAATATATCAGAAGAGTAATAAGGGAGATGAAGGATACAATGATTCTTGAAGAAGGTATAGGGCTTGCAGCCAATCAGGTGGGGATTACAAAGCGTATTATTATAGTGGATTTCCTGGACAAAAAAGAGGCGCTTATCAATCCCCGGATAATTGAACATTCTGCTGAGAAGGAGAAAGGAATGGAGGGATGTCTCTCATTCCCGGGTCTTCAGGTAAATATTGAGAGACATAAATCATTGACTATCAGTTATATCAATGAAGATGGCATGGAAGAGACAAGGGAATTACAGGGTCTCAATGCTATCGCCATTCAGCATGAGATTGACCATTTGAACGGGAAGCTGATCATTGACTATATGGCCCCGCGCGAGAGGCTTGAATATAATCTTAGAGTAAATTCAAAGGAGTTATGATGATGGAAGTGCAATTACTCAAAGACATGACATTTATCGGTAAATCAGCAACAGGGCATTCTGTTGTTATGGATACCAGTGAGAAATCAGGCGGCAATCAGTCAGCACCCACCCCCATGGAGATGGTGCTTTTCGGTCTGGGGGGATGCACGGGCATGGATGTCATCTCAATACTGAGAAAGATGAGACAGGATGTGACGGGCTTCAGAATTGAGATTGAAAAGAAGAATGCTGATGAGCATCCCAAGGTCTATACGGAGATCAATATGAAATACATCTTCTCGGGCAGACAGCTGGATGAAAAGAAAATCGCCAGGGCAATAGAACTCTCACAGGACAGATATTGTTCAGTGTCAGCAATGCTCGGTAAGACAGCATCCATAAGCCACACTTATGAAATAGAAGAGGAACAATAATGAATAGAATCCTTTTGATTTGCCTTATCACACTCACTGCTCTCACACTGTACAGTGAGGAGAATTATAACCAGGGTTTGAAATACTATGAGAATAATGATTTCTCCAGAGCCCGGGCATATTTCAAAAAATACCTTGAGGAGAATCCTGCAGGTGAATTGAGAAAAGAGGCTATGCTCAAGATATACCAGTCATATTCCTTCAGCAAAGAGGAGGAAAAGACAGCCATAGCTGAGATGATATCCCAGATATATCCATTTGAGAAAGAAACCGAGTTTATGCGCATAGAGATGGCAAATCATTATATCAATGATGATGAATATTTTGAAGCTGCAAAATGGCTCATGGAAATAGTGCTTTTCTCGGACAAGGGGTCAAAGGCGAGGAATACTGCTGTTGAGAGGATCAAGAGATATATAAGCACCAGACTGGAACCCAGAGAGATTGAATTTCTGCTCTATAATTATCCTTCAAAATCCTTTGCCCCCCTGATGCTTTTCAGGCTTTTCGGCATATATCATGAAGAGGGTGAATATGAAAAGTCGGAATTCTTCAGGAAAAAGCTGATTCTGGATTATCCTGATTCCTATTACACAAAGAATTTTATTCTTGAACTTGAAAACACACCTCAGGCAAGAAACAAGATTGCAATACTTCTCCCCCAGACAGGAGACCTCTCACCTTACGGGGAATCTGTAAGAAAGGGCATTGTCATAGCATCATCAGAGGAGGATGTTGATTTTGTATTGTTCAATACAATGTCCAATGCGGTTACTGTTACAAAATTGATTGACTCAATATATAATGACGGCAGTTTTACCGCAGTTATAGGCCCGATCGGGTCCTCTGAGGCAATTGCTGCAGGTGCATATCTCTATGACAGTAAAAGCATACCGGTTCTTCCCCCCATTGTCACTGACGGAGACCTCCTGGCATTCAGTGAGGATCTTTTCCTTGTCAATAAGACACTGATTGAACAGGCAAAATTCACTGTGGATTTTATCAGTAAGACGGATACAGTGAAGACCGCAGGTATTATATATCCTGATAATTCATACGGTAAGACACTGGCTGATGCATTCATTGAGGGAGTGGAGAAAACAGATATTGAATTGATGTTTGATTTTTCTTATATACCGGGAACCTCGGATTTCACGGACAGGCTCACATCAGTGAAGGAGATGAATGTGGATGTCATCTATCTCCCTGTATCTGCAGAGGATGCTATACTTCTCTCCACACAGATTGCATATAATGATATTGAAGCGAGAATAATAGGTTCAGACACATGGTACAGTGATGATCTGATGCGTCTTGCAAGGGACTATATTGAAGAGGCAATTGTCATAAAACCGAAGGAAATAGACCGTTATTCGGATGAATATGTTAATTTCAAGTTGAAATTCATGAAGAAGTACAACAGGGAGCCTGACAGATATTCAATGCTGGGATATGATACTTTCAAAATGCTTGCAAGAATCATACGTCTGGGCTATAATAACAGAAACAAGATAAACAGATATCTGAAAAGCATGGATTATTACAATGGTGTCTCCGGTCAGATAACCTTTACTGGAAACCGTGAAGAATTTGATGTGTATCAGATAATAGATTCAGAGTTCAAAAAGAGGAGATAATTAATGAGTAAAGAGAGAAAACAGTCAACAGATAATAAGGATTTTCCCACAAAGTTTTCCAAAAAAAGTCTCATAGTTCTTGCTGCTGCTCTTTTCACAATAGTACTGGGATTTATTCTTATGAGCACAGGTGAAATAGTTGTATCCCCGCTTCTTCTTGTCATAGGGTATATGGTGCTCGTGCCTGTAGCATTATTGAAAAAATGAAGAAAATAATTCTGATAGCTGCAATTATCCTGCTGTTCTCTTCCATTAATGCGGAAGTATTGACGGATAATTACAAGCAGGCAGTTGAACTGGAGAATACCGCTTTCTCAAGAATTTCCGGTTTCGGAGATATCCTCAGAGGAGAGGGGTATCTGCCTGATATGGATTTTGATTTTGTAATAAGCTATTACAGGGATTCTCTTATAGGATTTACGGATAATCCGTTCCACTCTGCTGCATACGGTATTGCTCACTATTACAAGAATAATGAGGATTCTGCCCAATATTATTTTGAGGAGGCAAGGGAAAGAGCGGGCCTTAATCCTGCTGTTCAGTTGAGATTATTCCAGTTATTTGTACTGCATGATATTGATTATGCTGTTGACAGCCAGCTTGATGAACTGATTACACTCAAGTACAGAATCGGCGCTGTCTCCATTCCTGAAGCAGGGGAATACCTGAATTATACTGCTGTTGATAAATTCAAGAACAATGAAGATGCTGCTGTGATTGAGAATATACTCATCAGTGCAAACAGGGTTGATCCCTATAATCCCGAGATTATAATGAATCTCCTCAAGGTGTCACTGTTGAAACTCAGACCCGGGAATTTCTATATTATTATCAAAATGATAAGCAATTCACTGCATGATATTTTCAATAAATTTGTTTTGCTCCATAATATTCTGGTATTTGTCAGATATGCGTCACTGGCAGTATTCCTCATACTCACACTTCTGCTCTTTATCAAGAATATAAAGAAGATGTTTTTCGCAATCAGGAATAATCTGTCCGGCAGACTGACAGGTTTCCAGAAAACACTGATTGTGCTCTTCATAATCGCACTGCCTCTCATACTTGAATTACATCCCCTTATCTGGATATTTTATATATCTGTGATCAATTTCTTCTTCATAAGAAGAAGAGAAAAGATACTCATAGGCATATTAATGCTGATCATTATTATGATGCCTCTGTTCTTCTATGTTGAGAATCATGTAGTAAGCAAAATGACACCCTCGGACAATCTGTCCGTTATTGTGAAAGCCAATTATTCGGGATGGAATAAGGACCTGGTGGAGAAAATAGATGGATTGATTGAGGAGCAGCCGCTGAACAACGGATTGTTCTTTGCAAAAGCCATGCTGTATAAGAAAGGCGGATATTTCACAGAGGCTGAAGAGGAATACAATAAAATACTTCTGACAGGCGAATCCAATGCCCAGTTATACAATAATCTGGGGAATGTACTGTATTTGAAAGGACTGCAGTCAAAGGCAGAGGAGTATTACAGGAAAGCCATAGAGATCTCCGATAAACTTCCCGAACCCTATTTTAATCTTGCGCAGATATATATTAACAGGATGAAACTCACTGAGTCGGACAATTTCATGGATATGGCTGCTGCAATTGATAATGAAAAGATAAGCCGTTTTATAGATAATTCTGCTGAGGGTTATTTCAATACTGAGGTAATGGACTGCAATATACCGGAAGCATATCTGTGGAATGAATTCTACAAGAGAAGTGAATTGAGCAATGAACCTGTAATAATGGGTCTGAAGATCAATATCCTTGTCATGATAGCCGGTATTGCACTGCTGCTGTCAGGGATTCTCGGTTCTATGATAAAACATCATATGCGTATAATGAAATGTTTTACATGCGGAACATACATATATCCTGTTGATTCAAGGGAGTACAATGAGCAGAGGGTATGCAGCAAATGCTTCAAGATGCTTGATTCCACTGTGTCTGATTCACTGAGAGCAAGAAAATACGAGAGTCTCATAAGACTCAAAGAGAGGAGTTTTGCAAGAATAACCCGCATTATGAGTTTCATATTCCCGGGAGGCGGCAAGCTACATCAGGAGAGGTTGTTCAAGGGTATGATGTTCATAATCCTGACAGTATTTGCCATACTGCTTATTTTTGCGGATAGTATCTTTATTGTGAGGAATCCGCATATCAATTATACTGTTGATTTCAATAATGACATGATACTGATAATTATTGCGGGTTTGCTCTATATCATTAATCTCGCTGTAACAAGGAATAGGCAATGAAGGGTAATATAAAGAATAGAGAAGACATTCCGAATATTCTCGGATTCATCAATCAGACAGACAAGACAGGTGTCCTTACACTGGTCAATAAAGGGGAACAGATAGAGATCGGCTTTATCAAGGGTAATGTCAATGCTGCTGTTCATAAGAGATCAGGTGTGCAGGAGCTCATAAAGGAATATCTTGTAAATAGCGGAAAGATATCAAAGGATGCATTTGAGAGGATAAAGGGCCTGCACAAGGATACCAGAAAACCCTATGAAGAGATACTGATTGACGAAAAATTCATTACAGAGAAGGAATGGAAGGATATCATTCATTTCAAGATACAGGAGATAATGGATGAGCTCTTTAATTGGGACAGCGGGTCATATGAATTCCTGGAAGATATTATCATGTATGAGAATTCCAGTGTCAAGATATCCATCAATACCCAGGGTCTTATTATGGAGGGGATGAGGCGCATAGATGAATGGCCTCAGATAAGGACAGCCCTGCCGTCCGACTCTCTTGTATTCGCAATGGCTGAAGACAAGGAAATACCCGACAACATTGGAGCAGAGGAGAAGAGACTCATAGAGATAATTGACGGGTCAAAGGATTTGAAGACACTGGCTGAGATCTCGGGACTGGGCAAATTCCTCACCTATCAGGCAGTTCACAATCTCAAGAAAATGGGTCTCATTAAAACAATCAAGAGGAAGAGAAGACCTGCAAAACACAAACCGAGAAAGAAGGTCACTGTCAACAAATATCTTGTATTCTCATGGATAGCAATACTGATTGTTATTATTCTTACAGGATATGCAGGCAGACTGGCATTCCCCTATACCAGTTCCTTTACAGGATCACAGAGTATCGGCAACAGGGCATATGACTCATACAATATGCAGACAATCAATTATGTACTTAGAATATTCTATCTCAAAAACAGTTATTATCCGGAGTCACTGGAAATCCTGGCTGAAGACGGATGGATACCTCAAAACATTATATCCCGCTATATATACTTCAGAAACAAGGATGATTACACACTCAAGGTGAAGAATTAATCCAGCTCTTTCCTGTATTTTTCAGCAGCATTATCCAGTGTTTTCTGGGGGTCAGTATTCCCCTTTACAATATATTCAAGGGCTTCCCCGAGTATCTGTCTGCCCAGATACCATATATTTGCCTGTGGCTCCATATGGGCATAATTCAGCTGATTGTACACATCCTCAAGTCCCGGGTTATTCTCAAAATGCTCCCGGAGAACAGGGGATTCGTATGCCAGGGGAGTAACAGGAACATAACCGGTCTTTGCAGACCATATTGCCTGAATCTCCGGTGATATAAACCATTTGATGAATTTATACGCTGCTTTTTTCTGACTGTCTGTTGCATTCTTGAAGACAGATACATTTGTGCCTGATATGAGCACAGCATCCCTCTCCCCTGACGGCACAGGGGCAACACCCAGTTCAAATGTCGGTTCATTATCCCTTATAAATGAAAGTGAAACACTGGACCCGTAAACTGTTGCGACCTTCTCTCCTATAAAATCATCCTGATGCTGATATCCTGTTGTGAGATAACCTGTTTTGTCATCAAGAATTGTTTTGTCAATACTCAGTGCCTTAATTGCAGCAGGGGAATTGAACTCAGGGTTGAGGTCTTCATCAACAAGCCTGCCGTTAAACTGCAGGAGACGGGTCTCAAACATCCATGTGTTTATATTGAATGCAGTACCGTATATATCCGTTTTGCCGTCATTGTCAATATCAGCAGTGAGCCTGCGCATGGTCTTGAAGAATTCATCCCATGTTTCCGGGAATTCTTCTATGGAGAATTCATCAAACCGGTCCTTATTGTAGAAGAATGTCGGGACTGATTTATTGAACGGGAGTGAGACGAGTGTGCCGTTGAATGTATTGTCCTCAACAAATATCTCAAATAGATCTTCCTCAATCTCACTGATATCCTCCTGAGGGGCAATGTTCTCAATGGGCTCAAGCCGGTCACCCATAAAGAGTTCCATGGTCCATGATTCATACATCTGCGATATCACTGGGGGATTGTTGACTGAAGCCATTATTTTCTGTGACAATGCATTGTAATTGCCCACTGATATAGGAACGACTCTGATATCGGGATTCAATGTATTAAAACTGTCAACAAGTTCATCCAGCACGTCGCCTATAGGACCGCCCATTACATGCCAGAATACAACCTCTGTTCTGTCCGGAGATGCATTGCTGTCCCCGCATCCTGTCATAACAAGACCCAGTATGAGAATCAGCAGTAATGTAAATATTACAATGTTCCTTTTCATTTGAAGCTCCCTGTTAAATTCACAATGAAATATCAATAACTTTACAATAAATTCACTATAATGATAATATAAAACAGAATGAAAATATAATCAATAGTAAAACAGCCGGTATTCCGGCGGGAATATATACTGAATTGAATATTATGGAAAAACCATAATAAAATAACACTTGACAAAATCCGGTAATTATGATATAAAATATACAATGCATCCGGTTAGGGCAGGGCTTTCCTCTTGTATTTTCCCTTTGAAACATTATAATAAATGCATCAAATATAATAGGCATTAATGATTAATTATATAACACTAAAATAGTGCGCGAGAGTGGCGGAACGGCAGACGCGCTGGATTTAGGATCCAGTAGGTATTCCCTGTGGGGGTTCAAATCCCCCCTCTCGCAGAATAAGGAGTAATAATGGATTACAATGCAGAAGTTGACAAAAAATGGAAGTGCACTATCAATCTGACTATTGATAAGAAGGAATTTGAGGATACTTACAGGAATATCCTCTCTGAATTCAGGAAAGAATCCGATATAAAGGGATTCAGAAAGGGCAAAGCGCCCATAAAGATCATAGAGAAGAAATATGGTCCGGAGATTGAGAATGAGACAATAAACAGGATCATTCCGGGTAAATACAGGGAAATTATAATGAATGAGGATATTCACCCTATAACCCAGCCCCTGATAACAGATATGAAAAAGGATGACAGTAATATCAATATTGAAATGACCATTGAAACATATCCTGATGTGACAATAGACAATTACAGGGATATTGAAATAGAACTGGAAAGAAAGACTGCTGACGGGGAAATGGTGGAAGAGGAATTGAAGAGGCTCAGCAAGAATCAGGCTGATATGGATGAAAAAGAGGATGCTCTTTCAACTGATGATGTTGCTATCATTGATCTCAAGGTATTTGACAGTAATGGTGAGGAGATGGAAGAACTTGAGACAAAGGATTATTCACTTGAGATAGGCAGTCCCAAGGTGTATCCCGAGATAACCAAAGCTGTGGAAGGCAAGAAGCCCGGAGACAGTGTTGAGGTGCCGTACACATATCCCGATGATTTTGATGATGAGAAACTTCAGGGCGAGGAGGTTCTCTTCAAGATTGACATCAAGAAGGGATTCAGGAGAATTCTCCCTGAAATGGATGAGAAGTTTGCTGAGAATTTCGGCATGAAGAATATGAAGCAGATGAGAGAAGCTGTAAAGAACAGTCTCCAGAATAAATTTGACAAGGATTATGAAGCGCAGAAGGAAGAGAAGGTCATTGACAGTATTATTGAGAAAAACCCGTTTGAAGTGCCCGGTTCACTGATCAATGCTCATCTCAAATCCCTTGTTAATAATATAATGAGGGGTGAGGAGACAGAGATAACAGAAGAGATGAAGAAGATTTACGGTCCTTATGCTGAATGGAGAGCCAAAAGGGAGATTATTCTCAGCTCCATAATCAAAGAGGAGAATCTGGAAATAGATGATGAGAAGGTTGAAGAAGAGATAGCCAAATTCAAGAATCACCCCAATAAGCAGATGAGAGAATATGCTGAGAATCAGTCAATAAGGAATGATATAAGAACAGATATGCTGTACAATAAAGCAAGGGAGTTCATCTTTGATGCAGTTACTGTAAAGGGTGATGATACGGGGAAAGAGAAGCCTGAGAGTAATGAAGAAGACAAAGACAAAAGTAAAGAAACAGAGAAAGGAGAAGAATAATGCCTTTAATTCCAATGGTAGTTGAGAAAACAGGAAGGGGCGAAAGGGGTTATGACATATACTCACGCCTTCTTGTTGACAGGATTATTTTCCTGGGAAGCCCTGTAACGGATGAGGTTGCCAATCTCATTATTGCCCAGATGCTGTTCCTTGAAGCAGATGATCCTGACAAGGATATACATCTCTATATCAATACTCCCGGTGGAAGTGTCACTGCGGGACTGGCTGTTTATGACACAATGCAGTATATCAGATGTCCTGTTTCAACAATATGCATGGGCATTGCGGCAAGCATGGGCGCTGTGATACTGGCAGCAGGTCAAGAGGGCAAGAGATTTGCACTGCCCAATGCCAAGACACTCATACATCAGCCAATGGGCGGAGCCCAGGGACAGGCATCGGATATTGAGATACAGGCGCAGGAGATCCTCAAGACCAAGGAGAATATCATAAAGATCCTCGCAGATCACACAGGCCGTGATTATGAAGAGATATACAGGGATTCCGACAGGGATTTCTGGATGAATGCCGAGGAATCAAGGGACTACGGTCTTATTGATACTGTGATTGCCAGCAGGAAAGAAGATGACAGATAAGTGTTATTTCTGCAGCAGAAAACTGGACAATGAAACAGCCCTCATGATAAATGAGGACATTAAATTGTGCAGACAGTGCACTGAGAAATTTGCAGAACTCACAATAGATGAAAGGGATAAGAGTGACAGTGAAATACTCTCCGATATACCCTCCCCCTCATCTATAAAGGCAGCTCTGGATAAACATATAATAGGCCAGGAATATGCCAAGAAGGTTGTGTCAGTAGGTGTTTACAATCACTACAAGAGAGTGAAATACGCGGACAGCGGCAAAATGGAGAAATCCAATATATTACTCTTCGGACCCACAGGTGTGGGCAAGACACTAATAGCAAGGACACTGGCTGAAATACTCCATGTACCGTTTTCAATATCGGATGCCACCACGCTTACAGAAGCCGGATATGTGGGAGAGGATGTAGAGAATATACTGCTGCGGCTTATTATTGCTGCTGACGGCAATATAAAGAAAGCGGGTGTGGGTATTGTCTATATTGACGAGATAGATAAAATAGGCAATAAGAATACGGATAATCCCTCAATAACAAGGGATGTTTCAGGTGAAGGCGTGCAGCAGGCATTACTCAAGATAATTGAGGGCACTGTTGCCAATATACCGCCTCAGGGGGGCAGGAAACACCCCAATCAGCAGTATGTTCCATTGGATACGAGCAATATACTGTTTATTGTCGGCGGGGCATTCAATTCACTGGATGGTATAATAGAGAGGCGCCTGAACAGCAGATCAATAGGATTCAGGCAGGAAGATCCGGAGGCGGATGAGAAGAGGGAAATATTCAAGAAAGCAGGACCGAGGGATTTTGTCCATTACGGTCTTATCCCCGAACTGGTCGGCAGGATACCGGTATTCGCCCCACTATTTGAATTGAAGAAGGATGAACTGAAGGATATACTTACAAAACCGGATAATGCCATTATCACGCAGTACAGGGAATTGCTGTCCTATGACGGTATAGAACTTGAATTCACTGATGACTGCCTTGATTATATTGCCGGTGAGGCAATGCATCTGAAGACAGGCGCCAGAGGGCTGAGAAATTTACTTGAGGATTATATGCTTGATATAATGTATGAACTTCCAGACAGGGATAATGTCAGTAAGGTTATTATCAGCAGGGAAGTGTTTGAGAAAAAGGAAATGCCTCTTCTAAAATAAGGAGGGCTTTTGAAGTCTGTTAATCCGAAGAAACTCTATGTACTGATTGATTATGATCAGTTTATGGAGAGTGATATTATCATACCCGGCAAGATAGGGTCTTTTATTGTAAGTGAGGATGATTTCCCCTTCAAGGCATCCGGATTGAAAGAGAATGATTATATAGCAGTGAAATACGGCAATAATGATGAGCTGCTCAGCGGTCTGCTCTGCAGAATTGTCAATATTGATATTATTGGCGGGAGCACTGCCAAGATTGCTTTCTATCCGGAGCATTATATTTCATTTACAAAGATAATTGATTATAATCATTATAAGAAGGCGAGGGTCAGGCAGGTCCAGTTCAGCAATTATCCTGAGGGGAAACATGCAGATGCATTGATGGAAATACTGAGAGAAAAAGCAATGACAATGATGAAATACCTTAAAAGAGAAGTAAGCAGTGAAGTCAGGTTGTCAGTAATGAATGAGAATAATATACTCGCACTCTCCGATATCATACTTTCATTTATACCTGCTGAGCAGCAGGATATCAAAGCAGTGCTCAGTAATACGGATATTGAAGAGAGAATAAATCTTCTTCTGAAGATCATGGAAGAGAGACTCTCTGTTTATGAGGAGAAGGAGAGGATATCCCTGCTGGTGAAATCCAATGTATCGGATAATCAGAAGAAGTACTTTCTCAATGAACAGCTCAAGGTGATAAAGAAGGAATTGGGGTATTCAACAGGCATAATTGACGAGAATAAGGATCTCAAGGAGAAGATATACAAGGCAAATATGAGTGAAGAGGCGAATGATAAGGCAATGTATGAACTCAAGCGTCTTGTAGCAATGAACCCCTCTTCACCTGAGGCTACTGTCATACGCAATTATCTTGACTGGCTTATCCATGTGCCCTGGCATGAGAAGACAGAGGATAACCTCAATATAGCTCTAGCTGACGAGATACTGGATAAGAATCATTACGGACTTAAAAAAATAAAGGAGAGAGTGCTTGAATATCTTGCTGTCCTTAAACTCTCCGACAATGTGAGGGGGCAGATACTCTGTTTCGTTGGGCCTCCCGGTGTAGGCAAGACATCACTGGGCCGTTCCATTGCCCAGTCAATGAACAGGGGTTTTGTCCGCATATCACTCGGCGGTGTGAGGGATGAGGCGGAGATAAGGGGCCACAGAAAGACCTATATAGGTTCAATGCCGGGCAAGATCATTCAGATGATGAGAAGAGCTGAGGTCGTCAACCCTGTTTTCATGCTTGATGAAGTGGACAAACTGGGGTCTGATTTCAGGGGAGACCCGTCCAGTGCTCTACTGGAGGTGCTGGATCCGCAGCTCAATAATGCCTTTATGGATCATTATCTTGAAGTGGAATATGATCTCTCCAATGTGCTGTTTATATGCACTGCAAATATCATACATACAATTCCGCCTGCCCTGAGAGACAGGATGGAGATTATCAATCTTCCGGGTTATCTTGAATATGAAAAATATAATATAGCAAAGAAGTTTCTCATACCGAAGAGTCTCAGCCAGTCGGGTCTGAAACATTCTGATGTGAAGATACATAATGCATCAGTTAAGGCAATAGTGAAAAACTACACAATGGAAGCAGGTGTCAGGAATCTGGAGAAACAGATCAACAAGATACACAGGAAGGTTGCAAAGAAGATGGCAATGGGGGAAGGCAAGGGTAAATTCTCAATCAGTAAAAAACAGCTCTCCAAGTATCTCGGTCCACCGCCGAGGAAGGAGAATCAGCTGAGGAATAAGAAAATGCCCGGTATTGTGAATGGGCTTGCGTGGACGAGTTTCGGAGGCAATGTCATGACAGTTGAGGTGCTGGTTCTGCCCGGAACAGGCAAGATGCATCTGACAGGCCAGCTCGGTGATGTATTGAAGGAATCAGCAAGGGCAGCTGTATCCTATCTGAGAAAATATGCAGACAAGTACAGTATTGAAGAAGATTTCCACAAGACAAAGGATATACATATTCATATTCCGGAAGGGGCAATACCCAAAGAGGGCCCTTCAGCAGGCATTACAATAGTGACTGCCCTGTATTCCGCTCTCAAGGAGAAATCCGTCAGGAGGAATTTTGCAATGACAGGCGAGATAACACTCAAGGGCATTGTATTGCCCATCGGAGGTCTTGCAGAAAAGATCGTTGCTGCCCAGTCAGCAGGCATGGAAAATGTGATAATACCCTTTGATAATAAACCTGATTTCAATGAATTGTCCAAGGAGGCAAAGAAAAACCTTAATGTGCATTTCATCAAGACTGTTGATGATGCATTCACATTATTGTTTAATTAATTATGGTGAGTAATTACAGAACCTCCCCGGAAAAAATAATACTGGTAGGGTATATAACCATTATACTGGTCGGGACTCTATTCCTCACACTGCCTGTTTCAGTGACTGAGGGCAATCCTATTTCATTCATTGATGCATTGTTTACATCAACATCAGCTGTTTGTGTTACCGGTCTTATTGTCAGGGACACAGAACTGGCATTCACCTCTTTCGGGCAATCCATAATACTGATACTGCTGCAGCTTGGAGGTCTCGGTTACATGACGATTTCAACTGCTCTGCTTCTTCTCATAGGAAAGAACATGACCAGTGAGACCAAGCAGCAGACACAGAATGAGTATCAGAGATTCACTGCAAGGGATATCAAGAGTTTTGTTATCAGGATTATACAATTCACATTCATTGTTGAGGCAATAGGGGCAGTCATACTGTTCCCCCGTATGCATGCTGTAATAGGCAGTACGGGGAAAGCTGTGTGGTATTCTGTATTTCATTCAGTCAGTGCATTCTGTAATGCGGGATTCAGTGTGTTTTCCAATAATCTGCTGCCTTTTATGAATGACCCTTATGTGAATATTGTCATTGCATTACTCATTATAACAGGCGGGCTGGGATTTATTGTTCTCGGAGACATCTTCAGGAATATCAATCATAAGAGAAAACAGCTTTCTGTTCACACGAGAATAGTCCTTATAACAACACTTATCCTGATTGTTGTGCCATTCATTATATTCCTCTTTCTTGAGAGGAATAATTCACTGATGGAACTTTCACTAATGAACAAAATCTCCACAGCACTCTTCCAGGTTATCACACCCAGAACAGCCGGATTCAATACACTGGATATACCCGCACTCTCAATGCCCGCATTATTCCTCATAATAATGCTGATGTTCATAGGCGGTTCCCCCGGCAGTACTGCAGGCGGTATAAAGACAACAACCTTTTTCACAATTGTTTATGCAATATTTGAAAAGATGCGCGGCAAGAGAAATGTCAATGTGATGTTCAGGCGAATATCAACTGAGACAATACTCAAGTCATTTTTCATATTCACACTGTCAATCATGGTGATATTCTCCAATATATTCCTTCTCACAGTACTGGAGAAAGGCTCATTTATCAAGATAATCTTTGAGGTCTTCTCCGCATACGGCACTGTGGGGCTTTCAACAGGTTCAGTGACAGGGGGCAATGTCTCATTTGCGGGGGATTTTACAACGTGGGGCAAATTCATTATAATTATAACAATGTTCACCGGAAGAGTGGGTATCTTGACTGCTGCCAATGCATTCATCAGTAAATCCAGCAGGGATACTGTTAATTATCCTGATACCAAGATAATTGTAGGATAGGAGGCAAAATGAAGAACAACAATATGTTTGCTGTAATAGGACTGGGAAGATTCGGACAGGCTGTAGCTGAGAAGCTGGCAGAGATGAATGTTGATGTTATGGCAATTGACAAGGATGAACAGAGAGTTGAGGAGGTTGCCAATACAGTGAGTCATTCTGTTCAGCTCAATGCAACAAATGAGAGCAGTTTGAAGGAAGTGGGCATAGAGGATGTCGGGACTGCCATAGTCGCTGTGGGAGAGGATGTTGCTTCCAGTATTCTTATATGCTCCTATCTGAAGAATGACGCACACATTCCGAGAGTTATTGCAAAGGCAATTGATACCCGTCATGGTGCTGTCCTGTCAAAACTATCTGTTGATACTGTCATATACCCCGAAAAGGAATCGGGCAGGCGGCTTGCAGAGAGGCTTGTTTCAAAGAATATATTTGACCTCATAGACCTTTCCGACTCACATTCAATTGTTGAACTGAGGGCTCCGGAACTGTTTGTTGACAGAACAATTGCTGATCTTGACCTGCGGAAGAAGTATGATGTGAATGTCATTGCCATAAAGAGAAAGACCCCCATTATTGACAGTGAATCCCTGGCTGATTTCAAGGAGGAAACAGTCATTTCCCCGAGAGCAGATGAAACAATTATCAAGGGCGATATTATTGTGATTATCGGAGAGAGAAAGAACCTTGAAATAATCAGGAATATATAATATTATATAAGATATGGAAGAGAAAAAAGAATCTATACTGGAAACTGCCAAATTCTATTTCCTTAATCAGAAATACGACAAGGCAATTGAGATATACAGGGAAGGTCTGGAGTCATATCCTGACGAACCCCAGTTGTATTTCAATTTAGGGGTTGTATATGAGAGTATCAATGACTTGGAGAATGCCAAGGAGTGTTTTGAGAAGGTTCTCTCCCTGGATAAGGATTTCAAAGCTGCAAGTGATCATCTCAAAGAAATAATCGGTAATTAGAAGAGAGGTCAAATGGAGGATAAATATTCCGATTTCCTGCTTCTTTTAGATATTGAGAATATTGATTATATTATCACTGACTCTGATTTCAGTATCATTGAAGATCATTCCCGTGATTCGGGAGCATTGAAGGATGTAAGCAAGGAGACACTGAAGGACCTTGCCGCATCCGTGATAGAGGGCGGCTGCACTGCATATACAGCAGAGTTGTCACTGTTTGCCTTCAGGGAGAAATCCGCCTATGTTATTGTTGACAACAGTTCACTGACATCCGGATTCTCCAATTACCTCTTTATCATAAGCAGTATGCTCAGGACAATTGATGAATCGGTGCTTATCCTTGACAGTGAAAACCGCATTGAATTCATCAATCATTCCTTCCGCGACAATTATGACTACAGTATTGATGAGATAAGGGATATGCTTATTACAGAGATAGTAAACCCCGAATATATAGAACAGATACTGGAGGGCCTCAAATCCAGGACAGAAACAACAGTTGAATCGGAGATATACTCAAATGCCGGTAAATCCCTGCCGGTAATCATAGATATATGCGCATTAGGCAGCAAGACACTGATCATGGTGAAGGACAGACAGGAAGAGGAGATATACAGCAGGGAGATAGAGGGTCTCAAGAGAATGCAGAAAATGGTCTTTGATTCAATCGGCCAGGGCATACTTGTACTGGACAGGACTGGAGGTATTCTCCAGTTCAATCAGTTTATGGAGCAGAAATACCGGTTCACCCGTTCCAAGATGATAGGCCGCAATATATTTGATATTGTGACTGACCTGACTGAGCTCAAACCGGTTTTCCATGATATTGTTGAGGAGAAGAAGGTTAAGAAAGTGACCAATATGAAGAGATTCTCTCACAGACTGGATGAGGAACTGGTCCAGAATTTTTACGGTTATCCCCTTATTGAAAACAATGAAGCAGTAGGTGTTGTTGTAGTTATTGAGGATTTGACTGAGAAGAAACAGCTTGAGGATGAGTATGAGTCCACCAGGAAGAGAAATGAAATGATCAATGCACTCAATATGATACTGTCAAGGGGACTGCAGATAGATTTTGTACTGAGGGAGATCGGGGACTATGTATTGTCCAGGACATCTGCGGACAGAATTACTGTGTACAATAAACAGCAGAGCAAATTCATTGAACTGAAGAAATCCGGGGATAAAGTGACCTACAGGGTGCTGCCTGACACCAGAAGGATACTCGGTGCTGTTTCAAAGGTGTCTGACAAGATTCACATAGTCGGGAAAAAGGAGAGAATAGTTGAGATTACGGGGAGAAAAACGCCTGCAGAACTCTGTGTTTTCCCGCTGTATTTCAATGACAATTTACTGAGTTATTTTATACTTGAATCCAATAAGAAAGGCAGTTTTGAGAGTCAAAAGGAGTTTTTGTCAGGCATAAAGGAATATGCTGTTCATATTATTGATAAGGCTATTCTATATGAAGAAAAAATATCCAATCTTCAGAAACTTGAGCTGACACTTAAAATTTCCCGGCTCCTTTCCAGAACAAAGGAGCCCAAGAAGGCATTTGAAGGCCTTATCACCATTCTCAGTTCACAGATCAATGCTGATAATGCATTATTGATGATAAAGTCGGAAGATGACGAAGGGCTGATAATCAAATCAATTGTCGGAGAAAATGCAGAGAATATTGACAGCGAAGACATTGATACTGACGTGCTGCATGAGTATTTCAGTGTTAACAGTGAAACTGTTTTTATCAATGACTTTGACAAAGAGGAGGAGCATGATTCATGCAGCTGCTTCTCAAAGATAGGCAAATCCGTTATATGTTCACCGATCCGCTATAAGAATGAGCTTCTGGGTATTGTTGTATTCATAAACAAGGCAAAGAATTCTTTCAGGGACAATGATTTTGATTTGATAAATATTATTGCCACATCGTCATCAAGTTATTTGAAAAACCTGCATCTACAGATGAAAATGGCGCAGAAAATAGAGCAGCTCTCTGTACTCTATAAGATATCAACAAGTATCAGGCCTGTTATTAATTACAGTTTTCTCAAAAAAGCTGTAATCAGTTCTCTCGGTTCACTTTCACGGGCAGATTTTGTTCTGATGCTTACAAGAACAGACAGTACATATGATATTGAACATTCATATTTCAAATCAATTGATCTCAAAAAGAAGTTTGCTGATATCAGCCAGCTGCCTGATGATGTGATTGATGGTTCGGATGCAGGCATCAAGCATTACAATGGCAGCTCCCGATTGTGCTCAGAGACCTTTCCCGATAAACTCAAAGGTGCAACCCTGCTGAGGGTGAAGACAAGCAGAGAGACAATAACCATTCTCTCCGGATATATGGACAGATTCAACAGGAATATATCTGATGAGACCTATATGGCAATAATGAATGAATTGTCCATATCATTTGAGAATTCAATACTATTTGACCAGAATGAGAAACGCCTGAAACAGTTCAGCTCAATCGGTGCAATAACAAAGAAACTGGCTCATCTCAATATTCAGAGTCTGGATGAATACTATCAGTATATTGTTGATGCTGCCAGGGAACTTCTCCAATGTGAATATGCTTCACTGCTTATGAGAACAGACAACAAGCTCCAGTTCAAGGCAGTATCGGGAATTGATATAAAGAAATTGAGTAATTATGATATAAATATTGGAGAGGGTATTGCCGGGTATGTTGCCCAGACAGGCAAACCCGTAATTGAGAATGATACCTCAAATTCCGAGTATTTCAAGGAATTGGAATTCAGTTCTGTTTACAGTGTGAGAAATCTTGTCAATATACCGCTGAAATACAAGGACAGGGTAATAGGTGTCCTCTGTGCTGACAATAAACTGAAGGGTAAGTTTGATCAGAATGATGTAGTGCTGATGAAAATACTGGGCAACAGCACATTAATTGCATTTGAGCATTTCATGGACATTGAGATGGGCGCTAAACTCTCCGATATAATACTTGACACAATTCCCAGCGGCGTGATCTATATAGACAGAGACGGTCTTGTACAGTATATCAATGAGGGCTTCACAAAGATATCGGGATATACCCATGAACGCATATTCAACAAGCATTTCACCAAGATATTCATTGACGAGGATAATATTATTACCCGGTCCATAGACAAATCCGAAAGTGCAATGAGGAAAGAGGTGGAGCTGATAAAGCATGACAAAGAGAAAATACCCTGCGGTATCAGCATTACCCCTGTTAAATCCAATGACAATGTGGATATTGTTGCCATAATACAGGACCTCTCTGAAATCAAGAGTATGAGAAGGGAACTGAAGGACAAGGAGAATCTCGCCCTGCTCGGGCAGATGGCTGCAGGAATGGCGCATGAGATCAAAAACCCCATTGCAGGCATTCTCACGGGCCTGGAATTTCTATATATGCAGATTGCAGAAAAGAATGATACACACAGACAGTCACTGGAAATGGTTATCAAAGAGGTTAAGCGTCTTGACCGTCTTGTCAATGACATGACCTCATTTGCGAAATCAAAGGTAAGGATACTCTCTGAAGTGAATATTGATGAACTGGTGGAACGCGCCATTCATCTTGCAAAGGATAAATCACAGATCAAGAAAATTGACATTGTGACAAATTTCCCTGACAACATAAAGAAAATGAAGATTGACGAGGAGCAGATACTTGAAGTCCTCCTCAATATAATCCTCAATGCCAATCAGGCAATTGAGGAGAACGGGAAGATTGAAATCAATGTGAAGCAGGACAATGGCCGCTGTATTATATCAATACAGAATGACGGGCCGCCGATACCGGGTGATGTTATTGATAAGATATTCACGCCGTTCTTCACAACAAAGAGCGGTGGCACGGGCCTGGGTCTGGCTATTTCCTACAATATTGTCAAAGAGCATAAAGGCAGAATGACAGTACAGAATACTGATGAAGGTGTGGAGTTCAAAATAATTCTGCCATTGAGAGATGACAGTGATGCCTGAACTTATTCTTGTAGCAGATAATGAGCAGACAGTCAGCACATTTGTTAAGAAAATTATAGAATACGACAAGAGCAATAATGCTGAGGTGCATATTGCAAATGATGTTAAAGCATTCAATACATATCTCTCAGAGAATAAGTATTCTGCAATAATCATTGACCTGAATTTCGGCAATCAGAATGTCACTGATTTCATTTCAAAATATTCCTCAGAACACCCACTTGTGCCTGTTATAGCAATGTCAGCCAATATCAGTGTTGATATTGCCATTAATGCAATCAGAAGCGGGGCATATGACTTTATATCCAAACCATTCACATCAGAGACAATAATGCTTGTGGTGAAGAATGCAGTGGAGAGAAGGCAGCTCATATCTGATAAGGAAAAACTCAACAAGGACCTCTCTGAGGTGAATGATGAGCTTATTGAGGCAAATAAGATGATAACAAAGCAGAAGGAACAGCTGGACAATTATCTCAATAATATACTGGAGGGTATAGAGAAGATAAAGGATGTTTCTGTAGCAGTGGGAAGGGTCAAGTCATTTGAGACCAATCTAAACCTCCTCTTTGATAAACTCAATGAAATATACTCTCCTGAGGCATCTGTCCTGCTCATGTATGAAAAGGATACAGGCAAATTCATTGTGAAGAAGGAGAATAATTACGGTGAAAATTTCTCCGAGGGTGTTGAGCTGTCAGAGAGTGTATTTGAGAAGTATTTCAGTAAAGGGAGTATTTCCATTGATGAGGGGATGAATAACCGGGAGAATACCTACACTGTGATTCTGCCCCTGAAATCAGGCAGCCTCAATCTCGGCATAATACTCTTTGATATAGAGATTGAAAAAATACGGGATTCAGACAGGATATTCTTTGAAATCCTGAGATATCTCATCACCATATCAATACTCAATTCCAAGTTCCTTGAGGATTCAAGGAAGAGTTATCTGGAATCACTATTCGCATTCCTTCTTCTGGAGGAAAAAATACACACCGGTATAAAGAAACACTCGGAGAGGGTTGCTTCAGTATGTGTAAAGATGGGAAAGCATCTCAAACTGCCTGACAGTGATATACGAAACCTGCAGTATGCAGGACTGCTTCATCTGCTGGGTCTTATTACTGTATCAAGGGCAGAACTGACAAAGGAGAATTATTTCCAACCGGATAACAGTAATATTATAAAGAATGCCATGCTTGAGGGAACGAAGATTCTCATACCGCTTAAATTCCTCAATGAGGCAAGAGAGGTCATAGAATCCATATATGAAAATTATGACGGCAGCGGAATGCCGGGCAAATTGAGCAGTGACAGTATCAGTATCTCATCCAGAATACTGCGTGTTGCAGGTGAATTCTTTGCATTCAGGAATATATTCAAGATGGAGATGAAGGATATCAGGGAGTATATGGACTCAAACAAAGGCAAACTCTATGACCCGGATATTGTGAAGTTATTCTTTGATATTATCATAAAGCATTAATCTGTCCTTTCCCGTATTCTTCACCCTGTAAAGCGCCTTATCAGCCCTGTCAATCAATGTCGCAACAGTACTGCCGTTCCTCGGGAAAACAGCTACCCCCATTGAGGCAGTGATATGATTGTAATCAGGATGTTCCGGGGAGAAGTCATGTGTCCTGATATTGTGGGCGAATCTCCTTAATGTGGGAATAATGAATTCATCATCTATATCACGCATCAGTATTACAAACTCATCACCCCCGTACTTTGCAAGTATATCTGTCTTGCGGAAACTGCCCTTTATGATATCGGAAATCTCCTTCAATGCCCTAGAACCTATGAGATGGCCATTATGATCATTGAAGCTCTTGAAATTATCCAGGTCAATCATGACAACAGCAAGCTGATGATTCGTCTCCTCAGCTATGTCAATGGCGTCAGATGCAGCAAGCCGGAAATATCTCTGGTCATAGAGTCCTGTCAGTGAATCAGTGATGGACATTTTATATGCCTTTTCGTAAAGATCATTGAGCTCCTTTTGTTTTTCATATATCCTGTTGGAGACATATTTCGCTATATATACAGAAAAAATGTATATGAAAAATATATAAACCATGTCCGGCATCGGATTGGTGAATGAGAATTTGAGATAAGGGGATTGTCCTACAACAGATATATGTGATGATGTTAATGTAAGCAGTATGAGAACAATAGCTGAATATATATAAGTCCTGAATCCCGGAACTAGAAATGACATTGTAATAATATTATAGGTGAGAAGGAGGAGGAATCTGCTGTCCAGGCCGCCGGTTATGTATATAATGCTTATCACATATATAATGTCAAAATCCACATGTATGAAAGAGAGATAATTGAAATGACTCTGGTCAATTGTAAGATGTTTTCTCTTTGTAATATAGAGCTGATAGGCAAGGAGAATGAAATTAATAATAATGAACAGTATATTGATGAGAAAAACAAATCTGACGGACCTTGAGTCAATACCGAAATTATTGCCTGTTATAAGAGACAGTGATGATATCACTGTGATGATGATTATCATCAAAAACCGCAGGCGAATCATCCAGTTGAGGCGGTTCTCATAGGTCTTCAATGACAGGTTCTTCATTCCCACCATATTGTAAAGAGTATAATTGAAAGTACTGATAAGGTCAAGAATAATCCTCTACAAGTTATGCCTCTAAAAGTATCACCTGACAATGACTGATAAAACCAAATCCCGGGGACGGTCCTTGAAATTCGCGCGATTTTTAATTCGTCTCCCATTTAGTTGACCATTTTGCCGGGAAACACTTGCTTGGCCTTTAATTCTGTCCAATTAGAATAAGCATCCCCATTTATGAATTTTTATCTGTTGCTCATGCCTTTTCCAGATTCTTTTCATTTTTAAGCAATATACATCCTAAATATTTTCAACATCTGTCCTTTTACCCATATTTTGTCAAAACACCCCTCCAAATCCCAGGGACAGCCCTTCACATTCTTCACACTTATGTGTGATTATTGCTAAGTTTACAATAGCGAAGATTCTAAGTTCATTTATTTCAATATTTATATTTCTCCTATTTTGTAAAACGTGAAGAATGTGAAGGGCTGTCCCCGGGATTTGGACCAAAAGTCATGTGATTGCGTAAATAACTGGGTTTAGAGTGTGTTTTCGGCACTTTTACGATCTATTGATAAAATTTTACAATTTCCGCCGCTTGACACTCTTTCCTTCATTTCTCTTATATATCTTTTGCCCGCTCTTTTGCAGTTCCATTGATTTTTTATTCCTACAATATATAATACAATACATGGTCAATATAGAAGAGATTCTCTCAATTTCCGACATGAAGCTGAGGTCTGACCTTATCCTCAAGGGGTATCTCACAGGCATACACAGGGTGCCCTATAAGGGCATATCAGCTGAATTCTCACAGTACAGGGAATATACGCCCGGTGATGATTTTGACAGGATTGACTGGAAGGTATTCCTCAGAACAGATAAATATTATATTAAGGAAAGTGAGGATGAGACAAATACAGATGCATTCATAATGCTTGATATGAGCAGGTCAATGGATTTCGGCAATAAGGAGCAGTACGCAAAGACACTTGCAGTACTCCTTGCAAGGATTGCAGGAATGCAATCGGATAAGACCGGATACGCCTTTTTTTCAGAGGATATTGTCAAGACAGTCAGTCCTTCAGACCGTATAAGACTACCCCGGCTTATTGGTGATATTGAGAATATAAGTCCTCACGGCAGAACGGATATAGGCAAGTGCATCTCGGATGTGCAGTCCCATGTGAGACGCAATACATTCTTCATACTGATAAGCGACTGTGCTGATAATCCCCTTTCAATAATCAACTCTCTTTCAGCAGTAAGGGCAAAAGGCTGCGATGTTATCTTGATGGACATAATAGACAGAAGGGAGTTATCCGAGGAACTGCTTTCAAGCAGCAGATTGATTGACATGGAAACAGGCAGAATAATGGATTCAGCAGGTGCCCGCCAGATGCGCAGCAGTGTGCTGGAATTCAAGAATACATTGAAGGGCCTGGCACTGGACAAGGGTATTGACTATCAGATGATATCAACAGACATGCCTTTCTATGTATCATTGAATAATTTCTTCAAAAGAAGGGACAGATGATATTCACAGATCCCCGTTATCTCTTTCTTCTTCTGCTTATCCCCATTTTGATAATTCTTCTGATGTATGCACTGATGCGCAGAAGAGGGGAGTATTATTCATCACTTATCTATTTCAGAAGGGAGAAAAAGCAGAGAGGGGATTTGATGAGAAAATTAAGAAAGATACTGAAGGTAATACTCTTTATCCTCATTCTGACAATAATCATAATGTACACAGCAGGTCCCGGGCGCAGAAGCAGTACAGTTGAATCTGTCAGTATTATAATGGACAATGTCATTCCCCTGGACAGCACAGTTGTGCAATGGAGTGTGGATTCCCTTGAGGAGCATTACGGGCCGCAGAAAATAGATGTTATTGCCCTTGATGATATTGCTGACAATAGAGAGTCAACCGATTATGAGGGTATTCTCAATGCTGTCTTTAATTACAAGCGTAATCTCAAAGCACATTCAAACAAAATTATTATAATAACCCCCAGGCGTCTCCATTCCAATAATTTTGCCGATATAATTACTGTCCCGTCTTCAAAGAAAATCAGTATTGTATCACTCAAACCTCATATTGTCCTCCTGTCAAAAGAAAGCGGGGAATACGCTCTGGAACTGTACAACCAGAAGAGACTTGTATTGAGGAAGAACGTCAATCTCCAAAAGGGCCTCAATACTGTGGATACGCCGGGTACTCAGTTCAACCGTATTATTGCAGGGGATGACACCATTATTACAGACAGTGTTTTCTCAACAGGTTATATGTCTGCAGACCTGCAGTTTCCCGACAGATATATTGAAGAGGCACTGGAAATACTCAGTATTGAAAACAATGAGGATGCCGATATCAAGATAAGCCTCAACAGGGATATTGACAGGGGTATTGTCTATTCACTCTATGGCTCGGGCTTTGCGTCAAGTGCCGGAGAAGTGATTGTCAGGGATACGCTTCTGGACCTGAGGTCCGGGGCTTTCAGTGATTTGACAGTTACGCGGCTTGATACAATGTCCGGGAAATCCATTCTTGCAGACAAGAACGGCAATACACTCATAGCCAAATGCGGTGAGGTCTATTGTGTCAATATTCCTATGGATACAGCGTATTCAAATATTGTTATGCTGCCTGTTTTCATTGAAATGACGGATAAGATGATAAGAGACCTCTCCGGCAGCTATTATGATAAAAGCGCAGGAGTTCGCAATAAATTGAAGCTCCGCTCTGATGGAGTGAGCAGCGGAGCGGCAGTACAGAGCAGTGAGAGTCCCGTGAAATCAACAGGCCTCAGGAATATATTCATCATACTCCTCATTATTCTCATCTCCCTCTATCTGTTTATTTAACATTATCCAAATCCCGGGGACAGCCCTTCACATTATTCACATTTTACAAAATATAGCATAATTAAGTTTCGTAATAAATGAACTTAGCGAAAATACTTCTATAAGTTATTTAATAATATAATTTATTCGTGAAGAATGTGAAGGGCTGTCCCCGGGATTTGGAGGTGGTTTTTACAAAATAGGTGTAAAGAGACAGATGTTGAAAATGGATTTGGGGTGCAGGTTATCATTTCCTCATTGTTTTACATGCCAGACGGGTATGTTGACTATTAAAGTATTTATATTATACTGTATTTGTGGAAAATATATACAAAAATATCTATTTACTGCTTGAATTATCCAAATCAGAATTAAAGACCAAGTACAAGAATGCATTCCTCGGTTTCCTTTGGATTCTTTTTGAACCATTCTTCATCATGCTAATACTCTATATTGTCTTCAGCAGGATAATGCGCTTCAATATGGAATATTATCCCCTCTATCTGCTCTCAGGCATTACTACATGGAGAATTTTTGTCAATGCAACAACATCAGGACTAAATTCATTATACAGAAACCGTGATATTATTCTAAGTGTCAATATACCCCATATGCTGATACCTGCATCCGCTGTTGTGTCTGCAGTAATAACCGGTTTCTTTGAATTCATTGTATATATAATCATTTACATAATACTGAAGAGATCATTTGACCCTGTCATACTGATGTTCATACCCTTCCTTGCAGTGTACAGCATATTTGTGCTGGGTGTTGCCAATATTCTCTCTGTCATATATGTCTTTTTCAGGGACATCAAGCCTGCATGGAATGTGCTTCTACAGGCACTCTTTTTCCTCTGCCCCATATTCTATCCCCTCAGTATAATACCGTATAATTACATGGCTCTGTATCTGGCAAATCCGCTTGCTGTATTTGTCATATCATTCCACAGAATACTCTATAACAACACCCTTCCGGACCTTACAATATTTCTCAATTCCCTCTTCTTTGCTGTGGGCATATATGTGCTCAGCATAATGATAGTAAAGATTTATGAAAAGAAGATAGTGAAGATAATATGAATAATATAATTAGACTCAAAGATGTATCCCTCTCATATATAATCAGGACAGGCATATTTTCATCAAGGAAGATATCAGTATTGAATAATATTGATCTTGATATTGAAGAGGGCAGCATGGTCTCCTTAATAGGTTTCAATGGTGCAGGCAAGACATCACTGCTGTCAATGATTGCCGGGATTATGCCTCCTGACAGGGGCAGTGTAATTGTCAATGGAAGGACTGTCCCGTTCCTCGGACTGGGAATAGGTTTCAATCCGGAGCTCACAGCAGAGGAAAATGTGTATCTCTATGGTGCTATAATGGGAATTTCAAGAAGCAGGGTCAAATCACTCTACAATTCCATTGTCTCATTTGCCGAAATGGAAGAGTTCATGGATCTGAAGATAAAGGAATTCTCCAGCGGCATGTATGTGCGTCTCGGATTTTCCGTTGCAATACACACAAGTCCGGAAATACTTATTATTGATGAAGTCCTTGCAGTAGGTGATTTCGCATTTCAGAGGAAATGCCTCAACAAGATCATGGAATTGAAGAAGAACAACATAACCATACTCTTTGTCTCGCATGATATGGGCCTTGTTTCCAGATTCTCCGACAGGGTTATTCTCCTGGACAGGGGAGTAGTCAAGGGTGACGGTGAACCGAAGAATATTGTGGAAGAATTTATCCGGATGAAGTCCGATATGCCGGAAGTCAATGCAAACAGGAGGGGAAGCCGGGAGGTGCGTATTGAGAGTATTTCAATTGACGGAGACAGTATATTCAGTAAAGGCGACACAGTCAATCTGAAGATAGAGTATGAAAACAGGGCTGATATTGACAAGGCAATAGCGGGGTTTTCACTGTATAATGACCGCGGTCTTCTTATTGCAGGTCCCAATACCTATGATAATACAGGGCAGCTGATAGGATTGAAGCAGTCGGGCATCATAAAGGCGTCATTTGATACTGCAATGCTCAATCCGGGGCATTACTTTGTCACTGTGGGTATTTACGACAGGTCAAACAGATTTGCATTTGATCACATTGATTATGCAGAGAGTTTCCGCATTGAGGGCAATGCGCGTGATTATCTCGGGAGCATTGACCTGAATGTTCAATGGGAAATATGAATAGAATTGCATGGGTCAGCCCATATCCGCCATTCAGATCCGGCCTGTCTGTCTATTCCGGGGAGATGGTTGATTATCTTAACAGTATTTCAGACAATGTTTATATTAAGGTATCCCCCTTTGTATCATCCGGGCAGCAGTATATCGGAGATATCAATCCGGATGATTTTGACACAATTATATACAATATCGGCAATCATCCCTCCAATAGCCTGATCTACTCCTATGCTTTGAAATACCCGGGTTATGTGATACTCCATGACATCAATCTGCATGACCTGATTATTCACAGGACTTACAAGAGAAAATCTTATCTGAAGTACATCAATCTTCTGCTCAATGAAGAAGCAGGCAGGAATACCATAAAGCATGCAGTCAACATGGGGATTGATGAAACTGTCAGAAAACAGTTCAATATGCTGAAGGAACTGGCATGTTCAGGCAGCAGATTCATTGTACACAGCAGATTTGCACTTGAGACACTGAAGGATATCAGTAATGATATTGAAGCAATACATATCAATCATTTCTCTTCCTGGTATGATTATAATGAACCCAGGTTCAGCAGTAATACTGTAATAGGCATTTTCGGGCATATCTCAGGTGAAAGGCATCTCAGCACAATTATTGAGGCATTCAATCAATTCATAAGTGACAATAATCTGGATTACCAATTGCTCATCGTGGGTTCTGACACTGACAATACACTTGATACAATCACGGAGAGTGATAATATAAATATAATAACAGATGCTGATGATGAGGAGTTTTTGAAGTATATGCGGTCAATTGATGCAGGCATACATCTGAGATATCCGGGGTGCGGGGAGATGTCAGGCAATCTTATAAAACTGATGGGATACGGCAAACCTGTGCTTGTAAACAGGGATAAATCATTTTCTGAAATAGATTCCGAAGCTGTATTCTTTACAGAGAGCTCTGATATGGCTTCAGGCATTATGCGTTTTCTCAGTGCAATATATCACAATCCCGGCCTGCTCAAAAAAACAGGACTCAATGCCTATAATCTGATAAGACGGGAGTACAGTATTGAAAGCATCGCACCTGTAATTAATTCATGGATTGACAGGCAGAAGGCACATGAGAGATGCTGTATTGTTGAGAAGCATTCAATAGGAGAGATGGTCAGTATTATCGGCATAAAGGGATTGTATAATTTAATGTCGCGGGGGGTTGTATGAATATTCTGATTTTTGGAGGCAAGGGTTTGCTCGGTTCATATCTGAGAAGGGTGCTGGGTGAGCAGCATACAGTATCAGCACCTTCAAAAGAGGCTTTGAATATATCCGATACCAGAGCAATAGAGGAGTACCTCAATACCCATTCCATAGATTATATAATCAATGCTGCAGGAATGACCAATGTTTACATGTGCGAGAAGAAGAGGGAGAA
>JAWOBN010000113.1:0-7748 GCA_046484245.1 bacterium
GCTTGTGACTGGTATGCTGGTGACTGGTAAAAAAGAGTTTCAAGTTACAAGTTCCAGGTTACAAGTGATGTGATGAGCCCGCCCAATCGTAATGCGTTTTCCGTCATTCGATCTTTCATGTCTACAATTCACATACACGAACCGTACGAAACGCACGGCCTTACTTCTCCCCGCTATTCATAATCCTGTTCTTCCTGCACGGCACGCGCCATTGTACTTTGTAGGTTGTACATTGTACGGTCTCTAACCATCGACTATAAACCATTGACCATTGACCTTAAACCCGGCGTAAGCCGGTCCTTTCTTTTACCTTTAATCTTTTATCTTCTTTGCCTACCCGCTCTATTCTTTCTCGTATTCATACGGTCATTCACCAGCTACCAGCAACAAGGCACCAGCCACTATGGTCTTGACTCGGCTGCAAGCCGTCACCCGTCACCCTAACGAGACGGTATTTCACGCCAAAAACAGTGATTTGTAAACACAGCCAAACTCTGTAACATATGCATTACAGGTTAATTATCAAGATAATAGCTAAGCTCCGCTATTTTCCTCCTTATCGTTGGCAGGCATGTTGCACTATATAAGGGCAGCAGTAAGGAGGCTACAAAATGAAAACACTTTTAATTCTCTTCTCAATCATCTTGGCAACCGCACTAATGGGCAGCACAGCCCGGATTAACTATGACATTGACAGAGACATGACAGCAGGTAATTTTGAGAATTACCACGACAATGCAGGTCATATTGTAATGTACAGGACAATTATACTGGAAGGCAGGCATCAGATACATTCAGTTGACGCAAAGTACAGTTCAGATATTCATACAGGTAAAACACCTTATCTGAATGCTCAACCCTTTTACTCACTAAACAACAGGACACATTTCAATGAGAGTCCTTCTGCTCATCACGAGATACTCTCCACAGGATACTCCGGCTCAAACACCATAATAGAGATAGCCCTTTTCCCTTTCATCAGCCGGGACTCAGTGACTTACAGTATCAGCAAATGTGAAGTGATTATTGACTACAGCAGTACTGATAGAGAAATTCCCCGCAGCAGACTGGAACTGCCCGTAAACTCACCAAATGCAACAGTAATAGAAAATAAGAGCAAAGGCACTCTATCTTCCACACTAGACATGATTATTGTAACAGAGAGCAATTATATGGATGCATTTGATTCATTTATCCGTCTCAATCAATTGATGGGACTGAGAGTTGCTATTGTAACAACAGATTATATATATAGTCATTATAGTGGAGCCGACAGACCGGAAAGAATAAGGAATTACCTGAAGGAACAGTATTTCAGCAAGGGAGTAAGATTTGTCCTTATTGGCGGAGATGTAGAGATTGTTCCTGTAAGAATGGGTTACAACAACAATTATCTCTATGAGGGATATGTACCGACAGACCTTTACTACAGTGATATGGACGGTGACTGGAATGAGGATAATGATAATATTATCGGTGAATTCAGTGTTGATATTATTGACGGTTATCCCGACATTGCAGTGAGCCGCATCCCATTCTCCAACATTTCAGAGCTCAATACAATGCTGGATAAATTCAGACAGTACATCTTCAATAATAATCCGGACAATATTCAGGATATGCTGCTTGCAGGTTCCAGTCTTACAAGCGGTCTGACTGACGGGCACGGACAAAAGATGAGTGATAAAATATCGTATCTGGAAAATATGCAGAAGATGAACAGTTATAAGATATACTCACCCATTGAAGACACATTCAGGGATACCCCCTGGTGGGAAAAGGGCGATGAGCAGCTCAGTGTATATTCATTCTCAGCTCATCTGAATTCAGGCTATTATGCAGTCAATCATGTTGATCATTCCCACAGATTCTGGATGGGCATGGGAATGCATGAGACTGAGACGGAATTTTTCTCATCCGACACATCCATGCTTAACAATAACAGCGGAACTTACTCCATTATGTTCTCCCTGGGATGTTCACCCAATGCCTTTGATTCGGAATCTGTTTCAGAAGCCCTGATCAAATCCCCGCGTTCCGGCATTACATCATATACGGGATTCACCAGAACAGGCTGGACACATGCAGAGTCAATTATGGATAATTTCTGGAATATACTGTTTGACGGAAATACTCATTATTTCGGACAGGCACTCCCCCCTGCACTTAATAACCGATATCTCTACTTCAGAGCAGCAATCAATACACTGGGATTCGTTTCACTGCCTGTTTTCCATTCGGGAATCAATAAACTATATGCAGATATACCCGACACATTCAATAACAGTCAATCACTCAATATACAGGTCAATGACGGGTCATATAATGTTCACAATGCAATTGTAACAATTATTGACAATGATAATATATACAGGGATTCAACTGACCTTTCGGGCACTGCTGTCTTTAATCATTCATTCAGTGATTCAATCATTATCGTGGGAATATACTACAGTTCATCAGTGCCACTTATTGACACAATAAGAATTGTCCAAATGGCACCTGTTTCACTGGATTCAGCCTATTTTGACTATTCACAGTCAGAGGCAGTATTCACCATTACAAACAAGAGCAATTATTCAATTGACAGTATGTCTGTGAATATATCACTCTCTGACTCCCTGCTTCAGATTGATACAGGAAGCATTGTTGAATCATTGAGCAGTGCGGAGACAGTGCAGATCAGATTACCTGCAGACAATTACAAAGCCCCTCTTTACAATAAACAGATCACCGGTGAAGGCCTTTTCAGTATTGACGGTTCCGGATACAAGCTGCCGTTCTCTATTGACATAACTCCCGATAATATAAGCATGGGCAGTTTTGTCATAGGCAGCGGGACCAGACCGGGCAATATTGATACATTGGCAATAATAAATAATTCAACGCATAATCTGCCTGCCTGCACCATTTCACTGACAGCAGATTCATTCACAGTAACAGATTCACTTTTCTATGCAGATATTGCTGCCGGCGATACACTCATAATAACAGACATTAGAACAAGGGCAAAGAATTACAATGAACTCTCATTATCAAATTATGAACTGAGTATACAGGCAAACAACAGAGCATATAATTACAGTTTCAATGGCATAAGAGAATCAGTGATGATTTCTGCTGATGTCAGTTCAGACGGTATCAAGATATTCAAGGATAACAGCAAGGTAAGAGGATTAATTTACAGAGCTACTTCACTCAAGGGCGCATATACCCTCATTGACAGCATTCCCTACAGTACAGCTTATGTCATGGACAGGGATATTTCATCCCGGACACTCTATTACAGGTTTGAGATGTATGATATAACAGGAAGGAAGGTTGATTACAATGATACTATTACGATAAACCCCCTATTCTCAGTCAGCCGGTCAGCCACAAAACTCTCCGGATTCTTCTACGGCAGTATCAACAGCAGCCGTCTTTATGCAAGCGGTTCATTCAATACAGGGGATATTGATAATGACAGTGAAGATGAGATCATTGCTGTAAGCGGAGACGGTTATCTGAGGATATTCAATAATGAGATGAAAGACATCACACCTTTCACTGTGAAGAGTGCGCGCTTCAGTGAGAACAGCCCTGCAGTCGGTAATCTGGATAATAATAATGAAGATGATATAGTAATGGCCGGAGGATTTCAATCTGATACTACAGCAATCATTGTAATGAATGCGCTCTCCGGTAATTCTTCTACACTTACAATTGAAGATTACGGTTATCTCATTGCATCACCCGTGATTGCAGATGTCAATAATGATTCAATTTATGAAATACTACTGGGAACAATAAAGGGATTCTTTGTATTTGATAATTACGGCAATATACTTGAAGAATACTCATACTATACACGCAATATTACTGCAATTTCTTTCATATCCGACGAGAGTATTATTGTTTTTGCAGATTATTACGGTACTATCTATTCACTGGATTCACTGGGCAATATGAGAACAGGATTCCCCTATAAATCCGGGCAGGTCATACTTGCACCATTTATAACCGGTGACATCAATAATGACAGGCTCACTGAGATTGTCTTCGGCACTGCATCAGGGAGTGTTTTCTCCATAGACACTGACGGCACACCCACAGAGGGTTTTCCATATACAAATACAGGACCTGTCTATCAATCGCCGAGAATCTCTGACCTGGATAATAATGGTGAACCTGAGATAGTGGTATTTGATATCAATGGACTGCTCTCAGTTATCAATAGTGACGGCACTGCATACGGTGACTTTCAGATTACAGAAAGCGGATATCAGACCTATAATGAACCACTGCTTGCTGATATAAACAATAGCGGGACACAGGAGATAATCATTGCATCACGCAGCGGGTATATTCATATACTGGATAATGAGTTGAAACTACTTCATAATCCATATAAATTGACTGACAGAATAACCTCAACACCTCTTATCAATGTGGATGAGAATAATAATATAAGCATTATTGCAAGAAGCCTCAATGGGGATATCTATAAGCTTGATTATCTCGGCAACTCCCAGTCAACAAAGACAGACCCTGACATAGCATGCTCAAAGACAATGATGGACAGCCGCAATACCTCATATGTACCGCATTCAATAATATCCAAAATCAGACCGGTTGACCGTCAGGAGAATGAAATTAACAGTAAGAACGGATTTTCCATTGACAGGAATATTATCAGTGAAGGATTGAATATACGGTATTCATTGTCAGGCAAATCAGATGCAATTGTATCAATATACAATAAACTGGGCATGCTTGTTCTTACCAAAGCACTCAATCAATCCAAACAGGCTGATCATATAAATCTCCGCAGCCATGGACTGGCTTCAGGACAGTACTTTGCTGTTATGAGAACCAGTGATTTCTCACAGCAATATAAATTCACATTCATTAAGTAATTCTGCTTAATGTTGTTTCCTACTGCTAAACCCCGGACAATGTCCGGGGTTTTTTATTTGGTACCCTTATTTTACATTCCCTCTATTGCTCTTTTCTATCCATCACCCTCTTTATAATCATGGATAATTTTTCAATATTGAATGGTTTCTGTATGAATTCATCTGCACCTGACTCCATTATGTCCGCCAGTACTGTATCCTCAGAGAATCCGGAGGATATTATCACCCTGATATTCGGATCAATTTCCTTCAATTTATAGAATGTCTCTCTGCCGCCTATACCCGGCATTATCATATCAAGTATAACAAGGTCAATACTGCCTGCTTTCTCCCTGAATATATCTACAGCCTCCAGTCCATCTGCAGCAATAAAGGTCTTATATCCCAGTTTATTGAGCAGAACTGCTGATGATTTCCTGATAATATCTTCATCATCAACAAACAGAATATTACCCTCGCCTTTAATCAACTCATGTTTCTCCGGCTTATGTTTCCTTTTGGATGTCAATGATACAGGCATGCATATCAGGAATTCCGTTCCCTTACCCGCCTCACTGGACACACTTATATATCCATTGTGACTCTTCACTATTCCGTATGTGCTTGAAAGCCCGAGACCTGTACCTCTGCCCTGTGATTTTGTTGTAAAGAATGGTTCAAAGATATGGTCCATCACTTTATCATCCATTCCGCTTCCCGTATCCTTGACACTGATGCATACATAGTCTGTCTTCCTTATATCTCCGAAGTCGGCAAATTTCTCTTCTGCTTCTTCCCATGAGATAATCTCTGACCTGAATCTCAATTCACCTCCATCAGGCATTGCATCAGCTGCATTAATTCCCAGATTGAGGAATACATTGACAATCTGGGATGGGTCCCCGTCTATATATAGGGGACCGTCTATGAGATCCGCATAGATACGCACATTCCTGTTCAATGTATTACCCAGTATTTCAACTGCATCATCTATTCTCTTATTCAGGTCAAATTCCGTATGCTCACTCTTGCCTTTTCTTGCAAATGACAGGAGATTATGAGTAAGCTCACCAGCATCCTTTGCAATCTTTATGATACTCTTCAACCTTTCATTGTACTCTTCACTGTCAATTTCCATAATCAGAAGTTCTGCATTGCCTATTATACCTGCAAGCAGATTATTGAAATCATGGGCTATACCCCCTGCCAGTTCACCTATTGCATTGAGTTTACTTGAACGGCTTAACTGTCCCTCCATTTTCTTCAGGTCTGTCACATCAATCACTATTCCATTGATATATTGAGCATTGCCTGCCTCATCACGCTCAACAGTATTGTAATCCCTGATATGCCTCACTTTACCATCATCATCAATTATCCTGTATTCATGCACAAATTCTGCAGTACCTTCCCTGTTCACTCTGTCAATTTCTGCTCTTACTCTCTTCAGATCATCAGGATGTATATAATCCTCATAATGCTTTTCACCTGATATTATTTTTCCCCTGTCAATTCCAATTGCATCAGTATTGCTTGAAATAAATTTGAGGGGCCAGCCATCTCTTAATTCCCATGTTATTGCTACAGATGGTGAATTATTGATTATCTTTTCGAGATGTATAAGCTGGGTATTCTTCTCTACTAATTCTCTTTCTCTTGCCTCAAGTTCATTAAACTGTGAACGGAGCTCTTTCTCCACTGCGTGTAATTCTTCCATTACACTCTCAAGTTGGTACTCATTTGCTTTCATGTCCATTATGTCAGTCAAACTGGACATGACAGCTTCCACATGTCCTTTTGAATCATATACAGGTGCTGCATTGAGAAGCAAGTGAATGGATTGCCCTGATTTATTCAATCTCTCAATTTCAATATTCCTCAATACCTCCCCATTAAATACACTGTCAAGTGCTCTGTGGAATTCTTCCGTCTTATTTTCAGGCACAATAGGCAATTCTTTACCGATAACCTCTTCTGCCTTCCACCCTAACATATTCTCAGCACCCTTATTCCACAATGAAATAATCCTTCCTTCTCTGTCCAGATCAAATACAGCATTGGGTGATGCTTCAATAATAGACATCAGATAATTGTTCAGGTTCTGCAGTTTTTCATAATAATTGGTTGACTCTGTCATATCCCTTATTATGTATTGAGAGAATAATTCTTCACCTGACTGTTTTATATTTCTTGAAACATCCGCCTTTATCACTGACCCGTCCTTTCTTACTAATTCAATGCGGGAAATACCCTCTTCATTGAATTCCCCGTCTTTAAAGAGGCGCTTGATATCAAATCCTTCAAGTTCTTCAGTTGAATATCCGGTATTCCTTACAGCTGAATCATTGAATTCAATGATTCTCCCCTGCCTGTCTGTGATAATGACCATTTCCAATGCCCTTTCAAAGAGCTGCTTGTATTTGTCTTTAAGTACTCTCTTCTCCTTCTCCAGTGTGTATTGTACAAAATATCTCTCCTGAAGATGTCTGCTGTACATCCAGAAAATAAAGAGAGAGACAGCAATAATAATCAGTATGGCTATTATAAGTATAGTGAAAAAGGTTTTTACAGTGAATGCAATTAAATCCTTTCTGCCCATTGAAACAGTAAAATACCATCCCGGTTCTTCAATATACTTAATATATGTAATCACAGGTTCATTGTTAAGCCCAATTCCCCGATAAAGAGTATCCCTCCCGGAGAGATAATTGACAATAGGGTACTCTTTACTGTCAATAACAAGGTTTTCTTCTACATCCTTATCTGAATAATAGACAACCTGATAGATGTTATTGTGTGCTTCAATAAGACTCGTCCTGATATTCGTGTATTCATCCCCTTCAATATTAAGTAATTGATGCAGATAATCCC
>JAWOBN010000081.1:0-65507 GCA_046484245.1 bacterium
GGATGAGAGTGGGTATGGAGATTGCCGCGTCGCTCTGCTCCTCGCAAGGACATGAAAGAAGGTAAAAGGTAAAAGGTAAAAGAAGGATAAAGAAGCGGGGAGAACAGGATTATGAGTAGCATGGAGAAGTAAGAGACCCGAGACGCGAGACGCGGGACGCGAGAAATCGCAGCAGAGCTGCTCACGTACAACGGAAAACGTACAAAGTACAACGGATGACCGGCTGGCGCCGGGTTGAGACAATAGTGGCTTGTTGCTTGTTGCTGGTGACTGGTAAAAAGAGTTCCAAGTTTCAGGTTACAAGGATTATTGTGAGGGCGGAGTGGAAACCGCCCGGAAAGAACGGGAAATCGTAGGGGTTCAACAATTTGAACCCTGACTCAAGTTACAAGAAACAAGAAAATGCGGGGGAGCACCATAAGGTGAATACCCATGGGAATGAAACACTGTGCTGGCGGGCTTTCAAAAACTTCAAATACTCCCTTGACATTTTATTGTAATATAATAATATAACTTAAGATTAAACTTAACAAAGGGGTAATAATGAAAGTAACAGTTATTGAAGACAAATGCATTGGATGCGGTGTCTGTGTAAACAGCTGCCCTGAGGTCTTTGAAATGGATGAAGAGACCAATAAGGCAATTATTCTTGAGGATGCAGACTTTGATTCATGTGACCTTGATGAAGCAATTGACAACTGCCCGACAGATGCAATTGAAGAGGTTGACTAAACTACTTTCTGAAATCTATGTGAGGAAGCCCGGTTTTACCGGGCTTCTTCTGTTTTGTATTATACCCCTCTTTATTTTTCCCTCAGTCAGAGAACAGATAGATGCCAATTATCAGTTTGACAACATCAGTTTTTTCTATTATAAGACAATTACTGATACCAATGATGTTGAACTGGGCAGAGTGACAGGCAAGGTGTATCATAGCCCCGATTCCACTGTATCCTATTTCAGGTCTGACAGCCACATGTATAAGATGCTGCATAAAGGGAATACATTCACTGTTATAAAGGACATGGACCAGGTAGAAAAGAGACGCGCTGACAAGCTGCCTTTTGAACTGGATATCATCTCCCTTGTCAATCCGCTGAGCAGATTGTCCGGTGAAGAGGAGATCCGCATTGATTCATCTGCTTCCCTTTACAGTCTGCCCGGTAAAGTCAATACGGATTCCATTGCCCTGTTTACAGACAGTATTCTCCGAATTGATTCTGTCTATTTCTACAAGGGCAGCAGTATTATTGCAAAGAATATATACAGGCGGTTCCGCGGTTATTTTCCCCTCAATGTGATCTCTTATGATTATCAGAAAAATATCAAGGAAACAATCATTCATTACAATATTTTACTTGACAAAAATACACACGATGAGTAATATCAATATTAAAGATACAAAAGGAGGACGGATGAAGAAATTAATGGTCATTTTAACAATCACTGCTCTGTTTTGTGCAATAGCTCTATCAGCAGTCACACTGAGTTTTACAAGTAAATTATGCTGCTGCGGAGACACCTATTACCTAACAGGTCCGGCAACATATACAGTGGATGTTTCACCATACAATACATCAGCAATAAATCTTATACATGAATAGAAGAATATTCATATTCTTCTTTCTGTTCATCTCTCTTATTATTACAGCCGGGCAGTATCACAATCCGGCTGTTTATCTTGATGAACTGGAAGGTTATAAACTGGTATATTCAAAATTGCTCACAATGGAGAGTAATGCTCAGAGAATGATCATTACGGAATACACGGACAATGTGAATGACAGGAAGAGGATAGACATGAAGACAGGCCCGGGCGGAAACTTCTCAATTATTATCAATCCGGATTCTGTATTTGTCGTATATGAGGCAGGCAATACTTATTTTACAATGGAGAGAGAACAGGATGAACTCCTCTTCGCCCTCTTCAAGCTGAATATGTTTCAATCCCTTAACATGGCAGGCAATCTGCCTGATTCATTCATAGTATCAAGTGAAGATAATAATAATGGCGCGACTGTAAGATATTCAATGAAAATGGATACACTGGTCTCATTCCTTGAGGTGGATATGTCCCAAGACAGTTTCATTAAGGCAATACGGATACTTGATTTAACCGGACAAACGGTTTCAGAGAATATATTCAGGGGTTACAGTAATAATATACCGCACAATATCACCAATACGATATCAGTTGACGGTTATTCTTATAAAGAGACAATGCTTATATCGCAGTTTGATGATTCTTTTCTGCCTTCAGATTCATTATTTGAATTTGACAGAAAAGGTATGGCTGAGAGGGATTTTGGTGAATTGCTCAATGCTGTTCAATAGATGCGGGTGTAACTCAATGGTAGAGTGTCAGCTTCCCAAGCTGAAAGTTGCGGGTTCAAGTCCCGTTGCCCGCTCTTTACAAAATTAAATCATTGACAAGGATAATGAAAGGTATATAATATTATTAAATTCAATTGGAGGTGGATTAATGAAAAAGTATGCAGTAATCTTAATGCTTATGCTTTTTGTAAGTTCCATTCTGATCACAGGTTGTGGTCCGAAGCAGGCATCAGAGCAAACACTCGCTGAACTGGAAGAGCTGAGAGAAGCAGCTGATCAGGCAGAGGCGGAAGCCAAAGAGTGTGCTACGAAGTCGCAGGAATATGAAAAGATGATAGGTGAACTTGAGGAAGAGATTGAAAACCTCAAGAATGAAATCAAAAAATACAAATAAGGAGTTAGTAATGAAGACAAAGAGTTTAATAATTTCATTACTAATGGTTCTTCTTGCAGTATCTGTTTTTGCACAGGATGTACTGACAGAAGAAGAAGCACTTGAAGCAATTGAAATGCAGACAGCAAGGCTTGAAGAAGCCCAGATGAAGCTTAATGAGTGCAACCCGGTAATGGAGGAACTTGAAGCACGTTATAATGAACTGCTCGCCCAGAGAGATGAATTGAAAGCAGAACTTGAGAATCTCAAGGCAACACGCGGCTGGTACACAGTGAAACGCGGTGACTGGCTCAGCAAATTAGCCGAGTATCCGCAGGTTTACGGTAAAGGTAACTGGAATAGATGGCCTGAGATCTACAGAGCAAATAAAAAGCTCATCAAGGATCCCAATCTGATTCTACCCAAGTGGGAACTCAAGATTCCGAGACCCTGAACAGAATAAAAGTATCAAAAACAGCAGAATGGTTTTGGGGCTATAAGCCTCAAGACCATTTTTGTTTTATTTAATAAGAAAAAAATATATGATATCCCTCAAAACAGAGAAGTTTTTAAAAGAACATCCTGACTATGCCGGTCTTATACTATCCAATCTTCACGGCAGAATTGTTGTTGATGATGAGCGCATGGAATTTGACGGCAATAGTGCTCAGGAGAAGGAATTGGAATCAATTGTCGGCAAGCTCAGCAGAATAGAGGAAGAGAAAGGGCATATAGAGAGAGCTGATGTGATAGAAACAGTATCTGCTGAAAAGAACAGTCACAGCAAAAGCGGGGATGTATATGAATTCCCCAAGAAGATGATAAAAGCCCGCACATCAGGTCAGAAGAAGTATATTGACCTTCTCAATGACAATGAACTTGTCATCAGTATCGGGCCTGCGGGAACAGGAAAGACATATCTTGCTGTGGCAAAGGCACTGGATTCACTGCTCAACAGAAGGATGAAGAAGATAATTCTCACGAGGCCTGCAGTTGAGGCGGGCGAAAGCCTCGGTTTTTTGCCCGGTGACATGAAAGAGAAGGTTGACCCCTATCTCAGACCACTCTATGATGCACTGTACTCCATGATGGAGAGAGACAGGGTTGAGAGATATATTGCAGAGGAGATCATTGAGATTGCACCCCTTGCATATATGAGGGGACGCACTCTTTCAGACAGCTATCTGATTCTTGATGAGGCACAGAATACGACATCCAAACAGATGAAGATGTTTATTACAAGAATGGGTATGAATTCAAGGACAATTATAACAGGAGATATTACGCAAATTGACCTGAAGATACATGAAAGATCCGGACTTATTGAATTAATGGATCTGACAAGGAATCTGCCGGATGTGGGGATTGTCAGATTGACAACGGATGATGTTGTGAGACATCCGCTTGTAAAACGCATAATAAATGCATATTTGGAGAAAAATGATAAAGAAGATAACTAGTAATCTGACTGATATTGTACTGGTAATAATCATCATAGCAGTATTCAATATATTCTTCCCTTACAATGTTTCCAATTTGCCTGAACTGCAGAAAGGCGATATAGCACCAAAGGATATTGTTGCACCATTCACATTCCCCATATTGAAAAACGAGAATGTGCTGGAAGAGGAGAGACAGGATGCATACAACAGTGTCCCGCCTGTACTCAATTATGATGAGACCAGAACAGAGAGGATAAAGAATGAATACAAGATGCTTTCGGGATTCGTAGATTCACTGAAGAATTCCGTGAAAGATTCCGGGAAGAGGGAAGAGCTGTTTGCCCGGAGATATCCGGAGCTCTCTTCTGAAATAAGAAAATTGCTCTTGTCAAACAGAAGCAGCTTCCTTCTTGACAATACTTATAATATATTTTCTGAGGTGCTTGAAGTGGGTATTATTTCCGCAAAAGATGAAATACCATTCGGCAAAGAGAAGAAGATAATGCTGAAGAGAGGGGATAATGAAGAAGAATTGTCTGCAAGTGATATATATGAAAAAGACGAAGCAATCAATAAAATTAAAGAGAGTATTATAAAATCTTTCTCATCCAATTCATTCCTTCTTAAATACGGCATTGAACTGTCCCAGTATTTCCTCAGATCCAATATAGAGATAGACAATAAGGAGACACAGTCAAGAAGGGAAAAAGCGAGCAGGGAAGTGCCTGAAACAGTAGGCATGGTTCTGGAGGGTGAGATTGTCGTGCGGGCTCATGACATTGTTGACCAGCCGACTGCTGATAAATTAAGGTCATTGAAAACAGAGAGGGAGAAGACCAATACGCCTGTTAATGAAACATTGAGAATCCTTATCAAGAATCTTATATTTGTTGTTATTCTAATTCTCTATTTCATATTCATTAATTCATATTTCAAGAAACTCAATATAAAAATCAAGGACAAGATATTCATTGCATCTGTTGTCATGCTCAATCTTGTTGTTTACAGTGTTTTCTATCAATTTGTTTCAGTGGAGTATCTCATACCGGTGATTCTCGCCGCTGCCGTGTTCTCGCTTGTCTATTCGCGCACATTTGCTCTGGTCACGACAGTGTTCATTACAGGTTTTCTCCTGATATACTCGGGATTGAGGCTGCATGGCCTGCTTGCCCTTATTATTACTGCAATATATACAATATATATGATAAGAACAGTTGACAAAAGGGCGCAGTTCCTCAATGTAATACTTAAAATAGGTGCAATCATACTCTTCTTTACTGTATGCATAGGCATTTACAGAGAGGCAACCCTGATGAATATCATATACAATTCTCTTACAGGGGTTTCCAATATTGTTGTGTCAATTATTCTTGTGATGCTTATACTGCCTGTCATTGAAAAGCCATTGGGAAGAATATCCAATATTACACTGCTTGAATTATCTGATCTCAATAATCCCCTCCTGAAGCTTGTGGCTGAGAATGCTTCAGGCACATTCCATCATTCACTTATAGTGAGCAATATGTCCGAATCAGCTGCAAAGGCAGTGGATGCCAATGAGCTGATGGCAAGGATAGGGGCATATTATCATGACATAGGAAAGACATTGAAGCCGGATTATTTTATTGAAAATCAAGGCAGGGAATCCAATCCACACGAATCACTCCCGCCTGAACTCTCTGCGGAGATAATAAGAGACCATGTTATCAATGGCATTGAAATAGCCGAGAAGAACAGACTGCCTGAACAGATTGTGAGGTTTATCAGAACCCATCATGGTGATTCGCTTATTGATTATTTCTATGACAAGGCTGTTGAGAAGAAGAGTGATGTCAATGCTGAGAAATTCAGATATCCGGGACCGCCTCCCAGAACCAAGGAGGAGACAATTGTAATGCTGGCTGATTCATCCGAAGCTGCTGTTAAGAGTATTCCGAAAAAGGATGAAGGCGAGATACGGAAAATGATTGAATACATATTCAAAAAGAAACTCAATGAGAATCAGATGAGGGATTCCGAATTGTCCATCAAGGAAATCAATACAGTGAGGGAAATATTTATCCGCATACTGGAATCCGTATATCACGCCCGTGTGGAGTATAAAGAGAAGAATGTTGAACAGGATTAATACTGTTAATATGAGTGATGAATTATCCTCACTTACTGTCAGTACAGCAGAGAAAATACTTGCTGATAATAATATACTCGGGAGTGAGGTTAATATCATTGTCACTGACCCCGGAGAGATGTCGGGGCTCAATTATCAATTCAGGCATAAAGAGGGATGCACAGATGTCATCACTTTTTGCATGAGAGAGGGGGTTAATCCCCAGTATTCCCGCAATATGCTGGGAGATATTTATATCTGCCCCGAGTGTTTTGATGACCCTTCCGGCTCCTTCCTGAGAAGAGTAATTCACGGCATGCTTCATCTTCTCGGTTATGATCACAATGATTCGGACAGGGAGGCATTCCTCAGATTGGAGAACAGTTATATGAACAGTATCGGGGGATCAAAACAGTGATTCTTGAATTACTGCTGCTTGTAATACTCATATCATTTTCATTTCTGATATCCGGAACAGAGACAGCATTCTTTTCACTAACTGAAGTTGAGATAAGACGTATTGGCAGAACAAGACCCCGGCTGAAAAAACTGGTCTTCAATCTGTACAATGAAAGAACTTCGTTTCTCATAGCATTGCTTTTCCTCAATACATTCGTCAATGTGTTTTTTGTATCATTGTTCAATATCCTGCTGAAGAATGCCGGTTTCATATTCAGGGGTTCGGATATTGTTTCAGTGATAATCATCACACTGGTATTACTGATAATGGGGGAGATCACACCCAAGATCATTGCAGTTTACAGGACTTCATTCTATATTTCAATTCTGCCATTCACATATATCCTCTATCTCGGAGTACGGTTCTTTTCCAGGTCAATGGCTTACCTGCTGATGCTTGTGACAGGTGACAGGCATTCCGGCGAACTTGATGAAAATGAACTGAAGGAACTGCTCAGACTGATAAAAGAGAGGGACCTGTCAATAAAGAACGAGGTGATTCTGCTTGAAAAATATCTCTATTTGAAGAACCTCAAAGCCGGTGATCTCAGTGTGCCCAGAGAGAATATTGAATATATTGACAGGGAAGCGGGCTTTGAGGATGTGACCGAGAATTTCAGGAAGAACAGATTCTCGCGTCTTCCTGTTATCAATAAAGAAATTGACAATATAATAGGAATGATATATTTCAAGGACATGATATTCCTTGAGCAGAATACTTCAATAAAGGGGATAATAAGAGAGGTGCATTTCATCAATCCTGAGATAAAGGTATTCAAGCTCCTCTCCTTCTTTCTGAAAAACCGCATTCATATTGCTGTACTGAGGGATGGGAATAACAAAACAACCGGCATTATCACACTCACGGATATTATTGAGAAATTGCTTGGCACTCTGCCTGATGACAGGGGGATGGAATGATACTGCTGATTGCATCTGCACTGATTCTTCTGATGTTCTCCTTCTTTTTCACTTCAAGTGAAATGGCATTTGTCGCCTCAAGCAAACTCATTACACTGGTAAAGCACAAGGAGAACAAATGGTTTGACCTGCTGTACAGGCTGCTCTCAAAACCGGAGATCTATCTCTATACTGTTCTTGTCGGGAATAATCTTGCCAATGCACTCATAACAATAATACTGGGGAATGCTTTTCTCGCAGGAAGAGGTGTGGGCAATTCATTTTTCTTTTCGCTCATTCTCTCACTCATTGTGCTGATTGTCGGCGAGATAATCCCCAAGACAATTACAAAGGAGAATCCGGAGAATTATGCTGTAATTTACGCTCCATTCATAAGATTCTTCTACTATCTCTTCCTTCCCATCATTTTCATATCCACATCACTCTCGGAGATACTGTTTCATTTTGCAAAGATAAAGGACAAGGAATTCACTGTGCCCAGATTGACAAAGAGCGATCTGTATTATTTTGTGAAGGGGCATGCAGCCGAAAGGGAGACAACAAGGGAAGAGGAGCGTATTATAAGCGGTATTTTTGAATTCAGGGAGAAGACAGTTGTTGAGATAATGGTGCCCAAGCCCGAGATATTCATGATAAGCAGGGGTTTTGATTTTGACGGACTGAAGAGGGAGATGTTTGATGAGGAGAAGATATACACGAGAATACCCGTCTATTCCCCTGAGGATGATGCTGTGACGGGAATACTCAATATAAATGATTTCATTATTGACCGTGATAAGATAATTGATGATATAATCAGTGAACCGTTCTTTGCACCTGAGACAATATCCCTGAGCTATCTTCTTGCTGATATGAGAAAGAGGAATGAACACATGAGCATCATTGTTGATGAATACGGCAGTCTGGTCGGGCTTGTGACACTGGAGGATATTGTTGAGGAGCTTATCGGGGATATAGAAGATGAATACGACCCGCAGTCGGAGAATGATTTTGAAAGGGGAAAACTCATTGTAAGCGGTGAAATGAGGGTTGAAGATATCAATGAAATGTATATAATCAATCTGCCGGAGAATAATGCTTATGAGACAATAGCAGGCCTTATAATGTACAGGACAGGCACTATACCTGAAGAGGGTAGTGAAATCAGAGCCGGGAATGACATTCTTCTCAGGGTGATCAGTATGGACGGCAAGAAACCGGATAAAATTGAACTGATAAGAGAGGACAGAGAATGAAATTGAGGATGTCAAGAGACATAATTCTCATATCTGCGGGAATACTTATAACTTCTGCTTCCTATGCTTTTTTTATTGTACCCGCCAAACTTATACCCGGCGGTATTTCCGGCATATCCATTATACTGCATCATCTCTTTCAAACCCCATTCGGCATTGTGATGCTTGTGATTAATATCCCGCTTCTTATAGCAGGCATAAAGGTCTTCGGCAGGATGTTCGGCATCAGGACAGTGATTGCGACAATTGCCGTATCCTTTGTGACAGACGGTTTTGCATATTTCTTCAAACCCCTTGTTTTTGATAATAACAACCTGCTGCTCTCATCAGTTTACGGCGGCGCATTCCTCGGCATTGGTCTGGGCCTGATATTCAAGGGCAGGGGCTCTACAGGCGGCTCTGATGTAGTGGGAAGAATAATGAACAGATACACATCACTCTCTGTCGGCTATTCAATACTCCTTGTTGATGCTGTTATCATAATACTCTCCGGATTTGTATTCAAGAACTATGAATTGATACTCTACTCATTCATCACCCTCTTTCTGTCATCCAAGGCAATTGATATTATTCTTGAAGGCAGGGATTATGCAAGGGGTGTAATGATATTCACCAGTAAACCGGAAGTGATTGCCAATGCGATACTTGAAGAGATGAACAGGGGTGTGACAGGCCTGATGAGCAGGGGTATGTACACAATGAAAGAGAGAACAACACTCTACTGTGTTGTCTCCAGAAGGGAGATAGCGCGCCTGACCGATATTGTGCGTAGTAATGACGAGGATGCCTTTATTGTAGTTGAGAATGTCTATGAGGTTTTGGGCAGGGGGTTCAGGAGACGATGAAAGCAGGATACAGGAATACTGAGGCTATTATACTGAAGAAATACAGATACTCCGAGACAAGTGCAATTGTCAAGATGCTTGCTGAGGATACGGGACGGCTTGACTGTATTGCCAACGGGCTCTACAGAAAGCACCGCAGATTCAATGCACCTCTTGAATCACTGGGAAACTGCACTATAAGATATTTTTACAAGCCCAATAAAAACCTCTACAGACTGATATCCGCTGACCAGATACATTATCCCTTCAGTATTACGGAGAATTATGAGAAATACAGATTCTCGCAGAAGATGATAAAGGTGATTTACAGGTGGTCAGTCAGTTCTGATACAGTACCGGTTGTTTACAGTATGACGAAGAGAAGCATATATGAAATGGAGCGGACTGCCAGTCCGCAGCGTGTATATATTAAATTCCTTCTTAATTTCATGATTGCCGAGGGTGTGCTGGACATACACTCCGGTGACAATGTCAATATGAGAAAACTCATTGCGGATATATTCAATGAGCGTCTGGGCAGGGATGACACAGACAGGTTTATCTTGAAACTGGAACAACATATGGAGAAATTGCTGCTTTATGTCTGAAATTGCATTAAAGTACAATCATATTATTTTTGATCTTGACGGTACTGTGACGGATTCCCAGGAAGGAATCCTGCAGTCACTGAGATATTCATTCATGAGAATGAAAGGCAATATCCCCTCTGATGAGATACTGCGTTCATATATAGGACTGACACTTGAAGAGATATATATCAGGGAACTGGGCACAGAGGATACATCGGTAATCCGGCAGGCAGTGGATTTCTACAGGGAGAATTTTGCTGAGGAAGGGCTGTACAGAAACCGGCTCTATCAGGGTATTGACAGTGTTATCAGGGATATTCACGATTCAGGCGCACATCTCTATATAGCAAGCATAAAACCGGCACTCTATTCAACAGATATACTGGATAATTTCAAGCTGAAGGACTATTTCCGTTTCATCGTGGGTTCAAATCTTGACGGCAGCAATTCAACAAAGGAGAAACTCATATCAATTGTTCTGGACAGACATCCTGACATTGAAACACGAAGATGCATAATGTTCGGGGACAGGAAGAAGGATATTGAAGGAGCAAAGTTCAATGGTATTGCCTCAGCAGGCATTGTTTACGGATATGGGGCATATGAGGAAATTGTCTCGGCTGAACCTGATTATATTGTCAACCGGCCCCGCGGTATCATGGATGTATTGAGAGGAGAGAACAATGGATAATATACTCAGACTGAAGGATGTCTCATTCAGTATTGAGGGCAACTGCATACTGAGCGGCTTCACTCTTGAAATTAAGGCAGACACTGTACACTCCATACTCGGCACAAACGGCACAGGGAAATCAACACTCGGTTATATTATCATGGGACTGGATAAATACCGTGATATTGACGGTGATATATACTACAGGAATAACAGGATCAATGACTGGAATATTGTCAAAAGAGCAAGAAAAGGAATTACACTGGGCTGGCAGACGCCTGCTGTTTTTGAAGGCCTTACAGTTGAGAAATTCCTCAAAATCAATACAAAATCCGGCAGAGAAATCAAATCAGTGCTTGAGAGGGTCGGATTGAATCCGGATGAGTATATGCTGCGGAAAATGGACTCCGGACTGAGCGGCGGTGAGAGGAAACGCATTGAACTGGCTTCTGTTATACTTATGAAGCCCGGTCTTGTTATACTGGATGAGCCGGACAGCGGTATTGATATTGTCTCTATTGAAATGATCAGTGATATTATTGAGGACATGAAGAAAAACGGCATCACAGTAGTAGTGATAACCCACAGGGAAGAGATGTCAAGAATTGCCGATTATGCCACTTTGATATGTAATGGCACAAATCTCAAAACAGGGCGGCCCCGCGATGTTGCTGATTATTTTGCGGATAACTGCAGGACATGCGGGCATAAGAATCAGCCTGATGCAGGAGAGTTTTGACAATGGACAGGAAGAAAGAATTTGAAATGATAGTCAATGCCTATGAGAAGAGCGGGGGAAAGAAGGAGAATCTCCTTGACGAGAGATTCGGGTCACTTGTCATCAATGGCACTGATGTGCTGCAGTCCAATGTTCCTGATGGTGTTTCCCTTGAGATACTTGATAGAACAGAGGAGATGATTGAAGTAAAGCTCATTGTAGAAGAGAATGTCAAGATGGAGTTCCCCGTGCATATGTGTTTCGGGATGGCAGGCAGGTCCGGCAAGCAGCAGATTGTCAGCCATTATGATATACGGAAGAATGCGGAGATATCAGTGCTCACACACTGTGCTTTCCCGGGCAGTGAGGATGTCATTCACATAATGAACAGCAGTGTTGTTCTTCAAAGCGGAAGCAGGCTTGAATACACTGAACAGCATTATCATTCGGATGAGGGCAGTATAAGAGTAGAACCCCGGTCAGAGATCACTGTGGGCAGGCACGCACATTATTCGTCTGATTTTATATTGAAAAACGGCAGGGTCGGGAAGCTGAATATTGACTATCATCTCACACTTGATGATCATGCGTCTGCAATACTGCAGTCAAGGATATTCGGTAAAATGGATGATGATATTTATCTCAATGAGAGTGTGGAGCTTGAGGGCAGATATTCAAATGCAGTAATAAAGAGCCGTATTGTGGCTACGGACAATACAAGGTCTGTTTTTAAAGGCAGAACTTCAGGTCTGGGTGATTATTCAAAGGGTCATATTGACTGTACAGAGATTATTGAGGGGAACGGGCATGCAGAGGCGATCCCCATTGTATCTGTAAGCAATGAGACAGCAAGGGTGACCCATGAGGCAGCCATAGGGTCTGTTGACAAGAAACAGCTTGAAACACTCATGGCAAGAGGTATTGATAAGGAGGATGCTGTTGACATTATTGTCAGCGGTATGCTTGATTAGCCTGAATATGCATGCACCCCTGTCTCTGACTGATTGAATCATAATCACTCTACAGACAGAACATATGCAATACACCGGCTGATGCAGAATCGGGATGCAAACCCATTCTCAAATGAGCTGTCAAGTTTCCATATTACAGTTGATTTGGCAGGTAATATATGATATATTATAATATCAAAAAGGATATTTATGGGTATATTGCAATGGTCAAAAAGTAAAAAACAGGCAGAGGAATCTTCCCGGGAAATTGACACTACTGCCCTTGTTTATGCTTTAAAGACATCCAAGATTGAGAAGGATGAATTAATAGGCATTAACAATCAGGCATTGTCAATACTCAATGCCATACTCAATAATGAGCGGGTTCTGGCATCGGAGATAGAAAGGGTTGAGACAAAGGGTGAGAATCTCTATGCTTCAATACAGGTTGTCCTTGAGGCAGCTGATGTCCTCAATGAATACACAAAAAAGACAAATTCAAATATCAATACCGGTCTTGACGAGATCAATACAATTATTGAGAAAATATCCCTCTTTACACAGTCAACTTCAAGAATAATGTCATTTATCAAACCCTTTGAGGAATATTCCAAGAAAATAGGGTCTATATCAGATATTATATTCAATATTGCCGAAATGACAGAGAGTGCAGCGCGCAATGCCGGAATAAAGGCATATCATGCAGGGGAGTACGGCAGGGGATTTGAGGTCATAGCAGACAGGATGCTTCTCCTTGCAAATCAGACATTTGAATTGACAAAGAAGATACCCAAGGGCATAGATAAAATACAGTCATCAACAGAGAAGATAATTGAAAACATCAGCACAACAGAAGAGTCTGCCAGTAATGTCAGGGAAAGCACGGATAAGCTGAATCAGAATTTGAAGAATATTGAAATGAATACTACAACAATACTGGAGACATCCTCAAAGATAAAGGAATTTGTCTCACTGCAGAATAAGAATAAAGATGAAATTTCCCAGCTCAATGAACAGTCCAATATGCTGATTGAAAAGAGTGTTGCTTCAGGTGAGAGACTCTCAACTGTTGTCAAGACGCAGTCGGATATCAAGTCAATGCTGAGCAATTTCATGGAACAGGTGGATAATCTCGTTGAACTGATGAATTCTGCTGACGGCAATTATGTCAATGCTCTCATATCCAATGAAATAAAACTCTTCTCAAAGATAGAGAATCAGCTGATAAACAGCAGGCATATATCCGACCAGCTTATAAATATCATTGATGATTTCATTATTTTCAATGATGATCAGCTGGAATTCATCAAGAGCTATAAATCAAGCATCAATTCACTTGAGGATAATGAGAGGATGATAGAGGAGCATATTGAGGACATGGAGGATTCCCTCAGCCTTCTGATGCATGCTGCAGGGGATTTCAATAATAATATACTCAAGACAAAAGAGAATATCAGTGATGTGCGCAGTCATATTTCCGAACTGACCTCCATATTCAGGGAGGTTTCAAACAATCTCCGTTTTATCAAGAATACAAGCAATGAACTCAAGGAACTTTCAGACCAGACAAGGCTGCTCTCACTCTATGCATCAATTGAAGCAGCACGTGCAGGCAAGTATCAGAAGAGCCTCTCTGTCATTGTCACACAGTCAAAGGAGCTGATATCCAAGGCATCGCAGGCATCAAGTGACATCAATGAGATAGTCGGTGATATGCAGACAGTGATAGGCAATATTGACAGTATTATTGACAGTGAGATGGAGACATCGTCCGATATAGAGACCTCAATTATCAAAAGCGAGGACCTCAGTCAGAACATCACCGAGACATCAACAAATATCAAGCAGCTTATCGCCGATATATTCAGCACACTGGAGAGCCAGTCACAGGGGAGAAAGGGAATATTAAATATCTATGAGAATATTTCATTGGAAACAGACAAGATAAACAACAGGGTCAATGAGCTCTATTCTCTCCTCAAAAAGGATTTGACCAAGAATGAGGAGAATATTGAGATGATACAGGGCATCAAGGAGAATATAGGTGCCAAATTCACTATTGAGGAGAATCACGAAAAGAATATATTCAGAATGATACTCAAGGACCCTCCCAAACACTGGATGCCAGCGCTTGTAGGTGATGCAATGAGTAATTATGTGCTCCAGCTGATACACAATGGTCTTGTCAAATTCGGCAGGGACACGAATGTGATACCGGGTGTTGCCAAATACTGGTCTATTAATGAGGATGCTACTGAATGGATCTTTCATCTCAGGACAAATGTCTACTTCCATGACGGCACCAAGGTCACAGCTGATGATGTCAAAGCAAGTTTCTACAAGGCTATGAAGAGTCCCACATCATCATTTATCAATATGATAAAAGGTGCGGGTGATTATATCAATAAGAAGAATCATTTCATTGAAGGTATTCAGGTCATTGATGACTACAAGATAAAATTTATACTGGATTATCCTTATGTGCCTTTTATTTCCAATCTTGCAGTGACCCCCCTCTCCATTATCAAGAAAGCAATGGTCAATTACACGGATGAGCAGATGATGAAACAGCCTGTAGGGTGCGGGCCATTTAAAATGCACAGCTACAGTAACAGTATGCTCATTCTGCATGCAAATGATGAGTATTATGACGGCGCGCCTTTTATTGATACTGTCAGCATAAAGTTCAATGATGAGCAGGATACATTGAAGATGCTTCTGGATAACCGCATTGACTTCACTGAACTCTCATCAAAGGAGCATCACAAACTCAAAGAGGATTCAGATAATAATGTGAAGGTCAGATCAACACCTTCCCTTGACCTTCAGTATATAGGCTTCAATATGTCGGCAAATAATATTCTCAGTCAGAACAGGGAAGTGCGTCAGGCAATTTCATATGCAACAGACAAGAACAGGTATATTGCAGAGACAATGGGCGGTGATGCGATTGCAGCAAGGGGGGTTTTCCCGCCTGCTCTGCCGTGTTTCAACAAGACACTGGAGGGCTATCCCTACAATATAAACAAAGCAAGGGAATTGATGGAAAAAGCCGGATATCCCAGGGGTATAGACAGGACATTCACCATCACATGCTCAAAAACAGAATCAATAATCAAGAGAGCGAAACTGCTGAAAAAGATGTGGGCTGAGATCGGCATAAAGATCAAGATAGAAACAATGGAATGGGCTAATCTGCTTGATAAGATGCATGAAGGCAAGACGGAGATATTCATGATGGGCTGGGCTGCTGACACCGGTGAACCGGACAATTTCCTCTATCCGCTCTTTCACAGTGATTCTCACGGTGAAGGCGGCAATGACTGTTTCTATTCAGTTGACAGAATAGACAGATTGATTGAAAAATCCAGGCAGATAACAGCACCTGAAAAGAGAAATAAACTCTATAAGGAGATAGAATCCGAGATAGTGAGTGATGCGCCGATGATATTCATGTCCCATAATTACTCAAGAATAGCGACAAGGAAAGAGATATACGGCTACTATGTACATCCCCTGCACACATATCCCATAGATGTCACATGGAAGAACTGGAGAGAGGATGAATAAGAAACAGATTATTGCATTTAATCTGGAGAACAAGCAGTACGGTATTGAAATAGGCAATGTTATTGATGTGTATGAAAAAATGGATGCTGTGCGAGTTCCGGGTTCAGAGGACTATATAGAGGGCATAATCAATCTGAGAGGCGATGTAGTCACATTGATTGATCTCAAGACAAGATTGCGCATTGACCGCAGTATGGAAGATCAGAATGTTATTATATGTGAAGTGAATAAAGAAAAATTCGGCTTGACTGTTGACAGCCTGGAGGGGATACTGGATTATGACAGCAGTGAGTCGGAAGACAAGATTGACAGCGGTTTTGTCAAGGGATTTATGGAAAATAAAGATAATGAAATAATGATACTGGATCTGAATAAAATAATAACCAAAACTTAGGAGGAACTGAATGGCTACCACCGTACTAATTACGGATGACGCAATCTTCATGAGAAGGATGATTGCTGATATCCTCAAGAAGGAAGGATTTGAAATAGTGGGCGAAGCCGGGACAGGTGCGCAGGCAGTGGAAAAATACAGGGAGCTGCAGCCCGATCTGGTTACAATGGATATCATAATGCCTGATATGTCCGGCATAGATGCTGTTAAGGAAATTGTCAAGGAATTTCCCAATGCAAAGATTCTCATGGTGAGTGCAATGGGGCAGCAGTCCCTTGTTGTTGAGGCAATACAGGCAGGTGCAAAGGATTTTGTTGTCAAACCATTCCAGCCGTCAAGGGTTCTGGAAAGTGTAAAGAGAATCTTAAGTACTGATTGAGTATGGAAACATCCAAATATCAGCAGTTGTTTATCAGTGAATCCGAGGATTATATACAGACAATATCAAGCAATATACTGATTCTTGAGAAGAATCCCTCTGACAGTGATGCAATAAAGAATATATTCCGCGGACTCCACACATTGAAGGGCATGGCTGCTTCAATGGGTTATTCCGATATTGCACAGCTGTCTCATATGATGGAGGATATCATTGATATGATAAGGAGCGGACAGCTGGAATTGTACAGGGAACTGATAGATGTGCTGCTAAAGGGTAATGATTATATCAATTCACTGGTGCATAATGAGGATATTGACAAGGATATAATAGGCAGCTTCAAATCTGTGCTCACATCAATAAAAAAAGGCAAGTCGGCAGTAGAGAAGAAGAGCAGTCCCGAGAATACTGTTGAACTGAAGAAAGGGCAGTCAGCTCTGGATGTCTATTTTGAGGATGATGTGATGCTGAAATCAGCCCGTGCCTATCTTGTGATAAAATCCCTGCAGGACAGGGGTGTTTTCATAAGGACAGTGCCGGAGTATGAAGAAATCATGGAGGATGATTTCGGGGATAAATTCACAGTAGTTTTGAAAGGAGAGTCAATAGACAGGGATATAATAAAATCCCTGGAGGCAATACCGGAAATCAGCAGAGTGAGTGAATTTGAAAATGAATCTCAGGATACCCCAAAGCCCGTTCTCCCCGAAACACGCCAGTTCGCTCCGGAAACAGCTGAGATCAAGAATGACATCAAGGTCTCTCTTGACAGACTGGATACACTGCAGAACTATGCGTCCGAGCTTGTTATTGCAAGAGGCCGTCTGCAGCAGCTTGCCTACAGTATACACAATCCGGAATTGATAAATGCACTGAGCAATACATCAAAGATCATCACCAATATACAAGACGAGGTAATGAAGATAAGAATGGTCCCTGTATGGCAGGTCTTTGACAGATATCCGAGATATATTAGAGATCTTGCCCGTGAACTGGGGAAGGAAGTGGATTTCAGGATAAAGGGCAGGGATATTGAACTGGACAGGTCTCTGCTGAATGCACTGGCAGACCCCCTCCTTCATCTTCTCAAGAATTCCATTGATCATGGTATTGAGAAACCGGAAGTGAGGAAGAAAAACGGCAAACCTCAGCAGGGAAGACTGCTCCTTGAGGCAAGGAGACTGAAGAATGCCATTATCATCACTGTATCTGATGACGGCAGGGGGCTGAATCAGGAGACGATCCTTGCCAAAGCTATAGATAAAGGCATTGTCAACGAGGAACAGGCGGAAAAACTGACACCGCAGGAGATATTCAATTTTATCACATACAGCGGTTTTTCAACAAAGGATGAAACAACTGATATATCAGGCAGGGGAGTGGGTGTTGATGCTGTAAAGAATGTTCTGAAGAGAATAGGCGGTTCATTTGAAATAGATTCAAGAGAAGACAAAGGCACTGTATTCTCAATGAAGGTGCCGCTGACACTGGCAATAATAAAGTCATTGATTGTCAGGGTTGAGGATGAAAGGTATATTGTGCCTCTGACCCATGTTACGGAAACAATAGATATTGTTGCCGGCAGAATACAGTCAATAATGGGCAGAGAGGTCTTTGTTCTGAGAGAGACCGTAATACCCATTATACGCCTGTCGGAGACATTCAATATTGAGATTGATGAAGATAAAGATAAGAATGAAAATGAAGATAAGAAGATATCACTGGTTATTGTCCACATGGACGACAGTGAGTTTGCAATGCTCATAGAGGAATTCGTAGAGCAGACGGAGATAGTCGTGAAACCTTTAAAAGGATTGCTTTCAGGAATAAAGGGGCTGGCAGGTGTGACAATACTCAATGACGGTATCCCGGCATTTATCATTGATGTCCCCAGTATTTTTGAATTGGCAAAAGCGAGGTAAGTATGGATTTGAAGGAATTAAAAGATTTTCAATTGGACGGAATCAAGGAAATTTCCAATATAGGCGGCGGTCATGCAGCAACAGTGCTCTCGCAGCTCATAAACCGGAAGGTCATGGTTACTGTCCCCAAGGTTCACCTCGTGTCATCAGAAGACATACCCCGTATGATAGACAGTAATGATGACATAGTAACAGGTGTGCTTTTAAAGTTTCTCGGTGATCTTACAGGCAGAACACTGCTTGTATTTCCCCGCGATCAGTCCATGCTTCTGGTTGATATGATAATGGGCAGAGAAGAGGGCTCCACAACAATACTCACTGATATAGAACAATCTGCAATCAAAGAGGTTGCCAATATTGTTATAGGTTCATATCTCACATCACTCAGTGATTTTCTCAATATGCTGATACTGCCTTCAGTACCCAATCTTGTTATTGATGTTGCATCAGCTGTACTGACAAGCGCCTATCTGGATTTCTCCAAGGATAAGGATATTGTCTTTGCAGTGGAAACAGAATTTGTATTTCCCGATGATCAGGAGACACTCAACGGATACTTATTCCTTCTTCCTGATCCTGTATCATTAAAGAAACTCATAGATTTTCTCAATGGATAGAATATATGGATAAAAAGCCGCAGATATCTCAAGCAGAAAGAAAAATACTCAAATCATTCGGTAAGAGAATAGACCAGAATGATCCCGGTGCTCATAATAATCTTGCTGTTGTTTATTACAATAAGGGACTTTATGATGAGGCAATAGAGGAGCTGGAGAAGGCACTCTCAATAGACCCCAAGTTCACGCTCGCCAAGAAGAATCTTGAGCTTATCTATAAAGAGAGCGGGATGTATGACAAGAAGATAGCTGAATATCAGGAGCATCTCAAAAACAATCCGGATGATCTGGAGACAAGGTTTAAATTAGCTGAAGCTCTCAATAATATGGGCAAATCACTTGATGCAATATCCGAATACAAGAATGTGCTGAAGAAAGACCAGCATTTCATTGATGCGAGAATCAATCTGAGCAGTGTGTATAAGTCCCTCGGCATGTATGACGAGGCAATTGAGGAGTACAGGAAAGCATTGAACTCAAGGCCCAATTCCGCCCAGCTTCACTCCATGCTCGGTGAGGCGTATTACAACAAGGGTATTCTTGATAATGCCATCAAGGAGTTCAGGAATGCACTGAAGATTGACGATAAACTGGCTGAAGCGCATTTTCTCCTCGGATTTGTTCTGGGAGAGAAGGGGCAGTTTGATGAAGCTATAAAGGAAACAAAGAAGGCAATAAAGCTCAATCCCTCTTACGGCAAGACAGAGGCGAATCTCGGTATTGATTTCTATCAGGCAGGTGCATATGAGAGGATGCAGGCTGAAAAGAACACATCAGTACAGGTGCAGCCCAACAGTTTCCTGACCCATTTTACACTGGGCATAGGTTTCCGCAATAAGGGGCTGTTCTCTGAGGCATTGAAGGAATTCAAAAAAGCTGAGGAGACTGAGCCTGAGAATGACATCATACATGTCCAGATAGGCGAGATACATCTGCTGAGGGATAATAATCAGGAGGCAATTGAAGAATATCAGAAAGCCCTGAAGTATGACCCGTACAGTCCCAAACCCGCGAATGACATGGGTATTGCATATCACAGAATGGGCAATATTGACAAGGCAATTGAATTGTACAGGAAGGCAATTGAGAATGATAAAGCTTATGTGATGGCGTACAATAATCTTGCAATTGCAATGATTCATAAGGATAATAATGAGGAAGCAAAGAAATTGTTCTATCAGGCGAATGAGATAAGAGAGGACTATATTGATTCCTATCTGAATCTCTCCATTATGAAGATAGAGGAAGGTGAATTTGAAAAGGCGCATGAACTCAATCAGAAGGTGATTGACATCAAGGGCGAATATCCTCTTGCTTATAATTATATGGGTATTATATACAGGGAGAGGGGGAATTATGACGAAGCCCTCAAGTATTTTGAGAAATCAATTCAGATAGATGATTCATTTGCCGAATCATACTATAATCTCGGCTTCACTCTCTCCAAACTGGGCAAATACGAGAAAGCACTGAAATACACCAAAAAAGCATTGGAACTCAGCCCTTATTATACAGAGGCAAGATACAAGCTCGGACTGGATTTCTATGCTGACAAGGTGGATGTGCTGATTGAAACAGAGATAACAAGGGAGAATCAGCCTGATGCATCCGCAATGGAGGCATTTGAAATGAATGAATCCGATTCCCCGGATATGTTCGGCAGTGTATTTGAGGAAGAGACTGAAACAACATTCACTATGGAGGATGAGGCAGGCAAAGAGGCTCTCTCATCACTGGATGAAATAAGAGAGGAAGCACTGGCTTCATCCCAAGCCCGTGATTATGATCAGGCAATAGAAAAAGCCCTTGAGGTGCTGCGTAAAGAGGAGAATGACACACAGATGATGCGTATTATCGGTGATGCATACTATATCAAGGAGATTTACGGTGAGGCAGAGGAATACTACAATAAGATACTTGAAATGGAACCCGAGAATGAGGATGTGCTGCTCAAGGAGGCAAAGATACTTATTGCCAAAGACAATTATGACAAGGCATCGGATCTCCTGAACCGCATATTTGATATCAATGAGGAGAACACAGAGGCAGGCAGTGAACTTGCTTTTGTTGAATGGCAGCGCGGGAATACAGACAGGGCAAAAACACTGCTTGAAAAAGTGCTTGAGAAGGACAGCGGGAATATTGATGCAATGACATATCTTGCTGAAATATATGAATCGGAAAACAGGAATGAGGATGCACTGGATATATACAGGAAGATCATTGAAATAGACGGGCAGAATCATCATGTACTGTATCAGACAGGTATAGTCCTGAGGAAACTGAAGGATTATGATTCTGCAATGGAATATCTGCTCAAAGCCATTGAGATAAAGGGTGATTTTATTGATGCAATGAAGGAAGCTGCAACAATATATGAGATACAGGATGAGTATGAAAGAGCAATAGATGTGTATGATAGAATAACTGATATTGAGCCGGATGATATTGCCAGTATCATGAAACAGGGGGATCTCTATCAGGAATTGGAAGAATACGAAAATGCAAAAGCAAATTACAAGAATATAATAAAGATCAATAAAGACAACAGGGAAGCAGTATTCAAGCTGGGTAAGATACTTGCAAGGGAAGGCTATATAAAGGAAGCAATGGAAAAATGGAATTCTATTATTCAGCGGGACCCTGACCATGTCTATGCTGAAAAGTCACTGAAGGCAATTGAGGCAGCAAGAAACTGGATATCCATATTTGAATAGGAGGAAATTTGGCAATAGAAGGACCGATTAGTGAACTGAATCTCATTGACCTGTTCCAGATACTCTCATTCAATCAGAAGACAGGTGTGCTGTATATTGAGAGAAAAGACGGCGGTGACGCCAGTGTGTATTTCAATAACGGCAGTGTGCAGTATGTGAACCTCAAGGGTTATCATATAGGCCAGGCACTTATCAAGTCAGGTGAGATCACAAAGGAACAGTATGAGGAGGAGATACTCAAAAGTGTCGGTTCTGATGAATCAAAGATAGCCCATGAAATTATCAAGAGGGGAATAATGGGCGAGAAGGCATTCAGGAAATTCCTTGTCACAAGGGTTGAGAATATCATATATTCACTCTTTGAATGGGATGAGGGGTATTTTAAATTTGAAGAGGGTGCATATACACTTGATGAACTCTTCAAATTCAAGATAAAGACAGAATCGCTTATTATGGAGGGGTCCAGACGGATTGATGAATGGTCCCGTCTCTCGTCCAAGATATCATCAACAGACCTCAAGCCGATGCTTTCGGACAATACAGAGAAAATGGATGTTATTGACCTTGACCCCAAGGAATGGGAGATTCTCTCAATGATCAATGGCGAGAACTCCATCAAGGATATTGCAGAGAAATACGGGAATGAATTCAAGATAGCCAAGCTCATATACGGAATGATGACACTGGGTATTGTTGAGGTTGCCGACAAGGGCGATCAGCAGGACAAAGGCAACAGGCTGCAGAGAGCGAAGATGTTCTATCAGGACGGTCTTTATGACAAGGCAGCCCGGGAGATAAAGGAATTCCTCAAGGATGAGCCTACAAGCCGTGATGCATATATTATTCTGCTGTCATCATACTATGCCCTGAATCAGTTTGAGAATATCAATTCATATTCCCAGAAAGCCTATCAGGCGGGTATGGAGGATGTGAGCATCATGAAATTCAATGCCTTTGCATACTTTAAACAGGGGGAGATTGAATCGGCAGTTGAGGAGATAAACAGGATTATTGCCAATACGGATGATATGGATACAGTCAACAGAATGCAGGCTATGATTGACTCACTGAACAGTGTAAAGGAGGATATGAACCTGTTGATTGGAGGTATCAGTGGATGATAATATGAGAATGGAAAAGGACAGTGTAAAGGTTTTTGTGGGCCTGGCTGAGGAATTTTACAGGAATGATGCCTATGAACAGGCAATCAATTACTGCAGGATGGCTCTGCATCAGGTGCCGGATATGGAAGAGGCAAAGGAGCTGCTGATAAAATGCTATGAGAAGACAGGTGAGAAGGATAAGATAGCAGAACTCCGCAGAGTGTCAGAGGGTAATGAAGAGGATTCCGCTCCTGAGAAGACAGAGGAAGAACAGAGGCCTGATGAGCAAATTGAAGAGGCAGTGGAGGAGGAAGAGGAGGAAGAGCAGGAAGAGCAGGAAGAACCTGAGCATCAAGGGATTGAAGAAGAGGAAGAGGAGGAGCATGAAGTGCTCAGTGCTGACCAGACAGAGGACAGGCTGGAAAGTGCTCTTGCAGACATCAATTCCATTAAGGGAGTCCTGGGCAGTATTATTATTGAGGAATCGGGTATTATCATAAAGGAGAAGACAGTTGAAGAACTAGATGCAGAGATAGCATCCGCACTCTTTTCCACTATCTTTTCTGTATGTGAGGACTCTGTTGAGAAACTGGAACTGGGAGAGGTGAACAGGGTCTTTATTGAAATCGGCAAGGTGAGGATATACCTCTTCAAGGGCAATGGCTATATAATAGGCATATTCACTGAAGAGATCGTCAAGATAGGCCTTATACATGTCAGGGCGAAACAATTATTGAAAAACATAAAAGAGGTGCTCGGAGTATGAAGGAAATTCTGGAAAAACTCTCCACTATTCAAGGGGTCCGCGGAGTTGCATTGATATCCAAGGATGATGGTCTGATAATAGAAAAGATATTCTATGATGCGTCAAGCAGTGAGATAATGGGTGCAATGATTGCAAATATGAGCCGGGAGATGGAAAATGCTCTGGGCAAGGCAACTGACAAGATACCTGTATTATCAACACTGTATGCTGAAAAGGGTGAGATTGTCTTTATTGCCAAATCGGAATTCATACTTTCCCTTCTCTGCGAGAAGACCATAAATCTTGGTGTTGTGATAATAAAATTGAGAGAAACCGCCTCAGAAATACAATCCCAGCTGTAATATGAAAAGTTTGATACTGACTCCTGAAACCCTCAGGGTTCTGGAAGATTCGGTAAATGAATATATGGTGGAGACCAGGGTTAAGGCTGTTCTGATTATAAATACAGCCGGTCAGGTGCTTTTCAAGAGAGGGCTTGCCAAGAGTGATAATTTTGTGCAGTCAGTAGGCGCTCTTTCTGCCGGTATTTTCAATGCAACAGTAGGTCTTGCAAAATTGCTCGGTGATGATTATTTTGACAATATCTTCCAGGAGGGGAAAAAATATTCACTGTTCTACTCATCACTCAATAAGAGCACACTGCTGCTTGCTGTCTATGATAAAACTGCTCTTATCGGTGTTATCAGGGTCATGACAAAGAAGCTCACGGAGCGCATCGGCAAACTGATGATGGATGAGGAGGAGAGCACTTCCTCTGAATTTGACAGTGATTACAAGGATGAGGTGGAGAATCTCATAGACAATATGTTCAGCTGACATATCAAGTTCAGGCATGCAGTCATTGCATCTGTATTCTGCACCCGGTATTCAGACATCAGTCAACCATTATTCATCAGCAGTCGTTTTCCTGAAGTCAGGGTAAACCTGCACCTTTACGTCTTTCCCCATAAGAAAAAGTCACTGAATATAATTATTATGTAATGTTTGTTTTCTTAATAAAAAATCATTGAGCATAGCGATTGATGTAATGACTGTGAGGCTCACACATTCTCATCAGCACCGAATTACTTGTTATGCACGGTTTGGCAAAGGTGCTTTCTGAGAACTGTCCCCGCCTCATATTATTTATGAGGAAACATATATCTTTCAGGTACTTTATTTTTGAGGAATATCGCCTTTATTGACAATCAGCTGATAAATGATACTATTCATATATAATGAGAAAAATATCAATATTGCTCAATATAATCATTCTTATGATGCTGATACACGGGGACCAGACAACACTGGTTCACCCCCCGTTCAAGCATAATATGGGATTCAACAGGGCAAATTCAACTATTGCAAGAATGGTGCTGGGAAGGGATGTGCGTTTCCACAGAACAGGAGGGCTCTTTGCTCTTAAACTCAAATCAGAGGATGACCCCACAACAAGAAAGGACAATGCCATACTGACACTATTCGGCATAAACAATCATAAAATTGTCTATAATGTCAATACGAATCAATTGAGGACATTCGGTGAAAAGGGCAGGGATGACAGCACCGGAGCATTGTATTATCCCACTGATATTGCTGCAACAGAGTCAGGCAGTGTTTATCTTACTGATACATATAATTACAGGGTAGTCAAACTGAGATATGATTCTGCTGCAGATACCCTGGCTTTTGCAGGTTCAGCAGGAGGATTCGGCATAGATTCCTCGTCATTTGACCTTCCGGCAATGCTTGACCTGGACAGTGATGAGAATATCTATATAACAGACAGGGGCAATGACCGCATTGTTGTGATGGATTCACTCCTGAGACCTCTGAAAATACTGAAAAACATATCCGGTCCGGGCGGTATTGCTGTAATAGATAAGGACAAGGGATACTGCAGGGTGAAGGATGAAAAACCGTTCATTGTTACTATATCCGGTGGTGTGTATATTCTCAAACTCTCAATGAAAGGCACTGAGATTGCACGCCAGAATGCAAGCAATATACCCGGATACAGCAATGCGGGTTTTGTTCATGCGGATTATGATTATCACGGGAATATATGGGTGACGGATTCCGTCAATTCAGTGGTGCATAAATTTGACAGTGACCTCAACTATATTGTCACATTCGGCAGTAAAGGGTATGGTGACAAACAATTCTATAAACCCTCGGGTATAACCATATACAGGAAATACGGTCAGGTGTTTATTGGCGAGAAGAGCGGATTTCAATACTACTGGGTCGGTGTGGACGGATGGATAGAATCCCTTACACCCTCAACAATAACAGATTCCACAAAGGGTCTCACAATAACACTTTATACAACAGAACAATGCAGGGTCAAGATAGATATAAAACACAAAGGGCAGGCAGTGAGGCAATTGACCAAATACCTCAGGAGGAATCTCGGCATCAATCACATTGTATGGGACCTCAAGAACAGTGAAGGCGAGCCCATAGAAGGCAGCGGTGTGTATGATATCAACATAGAGCTGGAGCCTCTATATTCTTCAAGGGGCTTTTTTGTCAAGCAGATAAGGGGCAGGGTTGAGAAAGAGTAGCCTGTTGATTTTGCTGATGCTAATTGTTTTTTCTATTCCCCTCTTCAGTCATGAGAGTATTATCTCAGCAGCGCCCAATATCACGGAATGCCTCATATATCTGGGACAGCAGGAGAAAATAACAGGAAGGACTGATTATTGTGATTATCATGAAACATCGGATATACCTGTCACAGGCAGCTATACATCACTCAATTTTGAAACAGTATTGAAAGTCAATCCCGATATTGTGATTTTCTCAGGCAATCTTACTGATAATGAGGCTGTATTCCTTGACAATCAGGGCATAGATTATATTGATATACGCATGGAAGATTACAGAACAGTGTATGAAGGTCTGCATCGTCTGGCTGATATCACGGATGCAGATACAGGCATAAACATTGCAGCTGATTCGCTCATTGACCTCTTCGGGCAGGCAGGCGGCAGTGTATATATTGAGATCAGCAATAATCCCCTGATGGCAGCAACTGAGCATTCCTATGCGGGGAGTATACTGAAAGCTGCGGGATTTGATGTAATGACTCCTTCCGGCAGACCATATTCAACTGTTTCACAGGAATTTATTATTGATTATAATCCGGACATAATCATTGTGATGAGCAGGGGGCATAATGTCAGCTCCAGGATGGGATGGTCGCATATTGAAGCTGTGAAAAGAGGCAGGATAATATATTCAAGTGACAGGGAGATTGACGTGCTGTCAAGACCGGGTCCGCGTTTACCTGAGGCAATAAACATATTAAGGGGATATATTGAAAGCATTGAGGATTAAATATCTTCTGATGTTTTTGCTGATAGTTTGTCTATCGGGCATCTATCTGACTATAGGGAGTCAATGGAGATTTGACACTTCATCAAGCATAATACTCAGTATCCGCCTGCCCAGACTTATACTGGCTCTTATTACAGGCAGTGTGCTTGCCCTTTCAGGTGCAATAATGCAGGGCATACTTCAGAATCCGCTTGCTGACCCTTATCTGCTGGGCATTTCAGGCGGAGCAGTACTGGGAACAACTGTTGCCGGGATTCTGTTTAAAGGCAATATTATTGCCTCTGTGCTGTTTTCATTCATGGGTGGACTGGGTGCTTTCTTCCTAACATTATTCATTGCAGGACTGTCAGGAGGCAATAGAAGATATGCCATGATTATTGCAGGCATATTGATAGGCTCATTTGCATCTGCCGGGGTAGCTGTACTGTATATTGTATTCAGGCAGGGGATATCGTCATTTTTCTATACTGTTATGGGCAGTCTCAACAGGGTGTTCATTATAAACTATATTCCCCTCTATATTACTGTCGGTATTATTATAATGCTGCTTGTAATATATCTTGTATCAAGGGCAAAGAGAATGGAAATCATATCCTCAGGCAGCGATATAGCTGAGACATCGGGTATTGAAGTAAAGAGAGAGATACTCTCATCACTTGTCATTACTGCATTCATAGTATCTGCAGTTGTTGCATTTACAGGCATTATAGGTTTTGTGGGAATCATGGTGCCTCATATTGTAAGAAGATTTGTTCCAATGAAATTCTTTCACATATATATGTTCTCTCTTCTGGGCGGTGCTCTGCTCCTTACAGGCTCTGATCTCATTGCAAAATCTCTTATGACTGCAGAGATTCCCGTGGGTGTGATAACATCACTCCTGGGCATACCGTTCTTCATATATATACTCAAGCGGGGGCAGGATGTTCAGGATTAGAGACCTGCGTTTTGCATACTCAAAAAGGGATGTTGTCCGGATAGAGTCAATGGATATGCCGGACAGGGGATTATTCGCAATTGTAGGACCCAATGGTGCAGGCAAAAGCACATTGATAAAGATAATAGCAGGCATACTGAAGAACTACAGGGGTTCCATTATGATAGACAGCAGGGAACTGGCTGATTACAGTGCAGCTCAGATGGCTGATATGAGGAGTTATGTGCCCCAGAATACTGCTGTTCACTTTGGATTCACTGTACAGCAGTTCATTGAATTCGGGCAGTACAGGCGTATGGGGCTTTTTTCAGCAATGCCTGCATCTTTGAAAAACAAGCTGGCGGATACTCTCAAGCAGCTTGAACTGGATGAATTGAGGCATAAGAGTGTCAGTGAAATAAGCGGCGGTGAGCTTCAGAAGACGCATATTGCAAGGGCTCTTTTTCAGGACTCAAATATAATGCTTCTGGATGAACCTGTAAGCAGTATAGACATACATCATAAATATGAGATAATGAAATTCCTCAGAACACTTTCACAGGACAAATTGATACTCTATGTCACACATGATATAGTGACTGCATTGAATTATTCTGACAGGATCATTGCACTTAAAGAAGGCGCCCTGATTGATATAAAAAAACCGCCGGATATGGATGAAACTGTGAAGGCACTGTACGGCAATGCTTTCACAATTGAAGAAATAAGAAATAATTATGTAATAATTGAAGGGGAAGATTAATGAAGAGGATTATCGTTTTTGCTGTAATACTGACAGCATTTACTGCAATGTATGCGGAAATAGTGGGTGATATAAAGATTGTCAACAATACATACACTGACCCCGGTTTCATCAAGAAGCAGGTAACAGTTTCTACAGGTGATACAGTTTCCTTTTCTGATCTGGAGGAATCCGTGAAGAATATCAGACGCATGGAGATATTCGGGAAAATACTCTTTCAGGCAGTGAAGACAGATTCTTCCTTCATGGAGTTTGTTGACATTGAATCATTGAGCGGGAATAATGCCGGTGATACTGTAACCCTCCATCTGACAGCAAAGGAGATGCTCCTTATAATGCCTTCAGCAGGCGCTGAATTCAATCTCCCGGAGACCTGGATGATCCGTCTCGGTATTTCTTTTGAAGACCTCTTCAGGAGAAGACACAAGATAGAAGCACTTTTCACATTCGGCACAGTAAGGGAGTTTGCAGTCAATTACTTCATACCGACACTGTACTCAAGGAAGTACAATCTGGAGGTCAAATCAGCATACTCCACTGTTACAAAGAATATTCTCGGTATTGAAGAGCTCCACAGGAATATTACTGTGGGCGGCGGTTATACATTCAGCCCCAATATCACGCCCCTCATTCTTATTGGTTTTGACAGATTGACACTGAAGGATGATACATTCTCGCATGCATATCAGAATAATTTTGCGCAGATGTATGATGAATTCCTCATATCCGGATTCAAAGTGAAATTTGACTACAGGGATAATCCATTTTATCCCGAGAATGGTCTGTACAGCGAAATTTACTATAAGAATGACAGGAACTGGTGGAATGTGCCTATTGACAGGAATTACCTGAGATTTGACCTGCGGAATTACTCCACTGTGCCCGGAGGTGTGTTTGCAATACGGTCCCTTCTGTTCCTCCAGTCGGGCACACTTGCTTATTATGACAATATACAGCCTGAGGCATTGGAAAACAGGGCTGCTGATGATTCTCTTATAACAGGACTCAACCGTATCACACTTTCTGCAGAGTACAGGTACTCAATCAGGCCGCTCTATATGGAATTTGACCTGCCTGTTGCCGGTTCATTCAGCATGGGGACAATGCTTGTGGCTTTTGCTGATTTCTCATACATAAGCCCTTCCCTCAGCACATTCAATCCTGCTGAGTATGAGAATTACCGGGGCGGCGTGGGTGCGGGCATTCGGCTATATTCCGGTATTTTCAATATTCTCGGTATTGATGTGGGATATAATATCAATAAGAGGGGACTTGACGGTATTAAGTATAATCTTGCTGTATTTTCGTGGAATTTCTGATCATCTCAGCTGAAGGCCGTGTTCTTTCAGATATGAGATGAACCTTTCCCTGAGGGACTGCAGCATCTCATTATCAGGGGTCTTTTCCCTGCTGGAGAGGGTGAATCTGTATGTTACTGATTTATATCCCTCATCAATGCCCTTGCCGGAATAGATAGCTGTAATCTCACTCTCCTTGATAAGCTCATCCCTGAAACCTTCTACAATCCGTCTCAGTGAACTGAAACTCATGCTGTCCGGCTTCATTATGGAGAAATCAGCGCGTGATATGGGATAGGGGGAGAATTGCTCAAATCCGGCAGTTTCCCTTTCCAGGAGAAATGCTTCCATATCAATCTGGCATAATGCCGCATTAACCTTTTTATCAAACAATTTATTGTGCAGTGGATTGAGCGCGCCTGTTATGCCGCATGTTCTGTCCCTGAATCGGATATCCGCTGTCATGCCCGGTTTGAGTAAGCTGGTGTCACCGGAAGGTGAATAATCCGGCAATTGACTGTAAACACCATGGAACAGTGTATTGACAATCTTCTTCATCTCAAGGAATGTGTTCTCATCCCCGTTCTTTGCTTTCTCATTGATTATTACAAGACCCAGTGCCTCTTTCTCCTCATTGTGCGGGAAAATCCTGCCGATATCAAAGAGCCTGAAAGAGTCATAGAATTTCAGGTTCTCCAGAGAAAACCTGAGCATTGTTGTGAGCATTGAATCGCGCAGCAGGGTATTAACAGAACTCACCGGATTCCTCAATTCAATGGAGCATGTTGTATTGTACTGTATCTGTTTGAGGAAGTCATTGTCATGCCATATATATGAATCAGTCTCATTCATGTCAAATTGCTGCGCCAGTATATCCTTTATCCTTACTGCAGTATCCCTCTCATTATTGAAATCAGGGACAGACAGTGTCATTGCAGGGAGTGAGGCTTCTATTTCATTGTATCCGTAGATCCTGGCAATCTCCTCTACAATGTCCTCCCTGATGGAGACATCCTTGGTGCTTCTGAATGTCGGTGCTGTGACAGTGAGTTTATTACTGTCAATATCAGTGTCAAAGCCCAGTGCAGAGAGTATGTCAACTATGGTTTCATTGCTTATATCAGCACCTATTGTATTCCTTATGAAATCCGTATCTGTTTTGATGATATTCCTCGTGAATGGATTTAAATTAATGTCAGTGAGAGCTGAGAGGAACTCTATGTCAGGCTGAATCTCACTGAGGAGCAGAATGTAACGGAGTGCGGCAGTCAGTGCATATTCAGGGTCCAGTGATTTCTCAAACCGTGAAGATGAATCTGTCCTGAGACCCAGTGCAGAACTTGTCTTTCTTATTGCTCCTGCATTGAATGCAGCTGATTCAAGGAACAGTGAAGTGGAATCCTTATTGATCTCACTGTTGCCTCCGCCCATAATGCCGGCAATTGCCACAGGGCCATCCTGACTGTTTATCATCAGAGTACCTGAAGGAAGCTCCCTCTCTTCATTGTCCAGTGTTGTGTATTTTGTTGAACCCTCGGTACTGTCAATAATTATCCCTTCAATCTTTGAGCCGTCAAATGAATGCATTGGCTGGCCCAGTTCTGTCATCACATAATTGGTCAGATCAACAATAGTATTACGCGGCACATGACCGGTTCTCATCAGGCGCGCCTGTATATTGAGAGGCGAGTTGTCAGCCCTGATATTGCCGATTTTGATACCTGCATACCTGTAGCAGAGCTCCCTGTCTCTTATCTCAATAGGGAAATCATTGTCAGCATCAATATCACTCATATCAAATACATGATAATCCTTCAGATCACGGCCCAGTATAGCTGCGACCTCGCGGGCAAAACCGTAAATACCCCAGAGATCAGGCCTGTGCGTGAGGGATTTGTTGTCAATTTCAATAATATGGTCATTGAAATCAATAATATTGTCAATATCAATACCCGGTTCAATATCCTGCATTTCTATGAGCCCGCTGTGGTCATTGTTTATGCCCAGCTCCCTGCCTGAAAGGAGCATGCCCTGTGAAACAGTGTCTGCAACTTCCTTCCTGCCTATTTCAGAACCGTCTATCATACCGCCCGGTTTGACAAAGAATGTTATGAGACCTTCTCTTGTATTGGGTGCACCGGAAATAACTGTGTAATCCTTATCCGCCTTTACAGTGCACTTGAAATATTTCTCGTCTATTTTTTCACATTTTTCAATACTGGCAGACATTATACCGGTAAAATGCTCCTCAACAGAGTAAACCCCCTCTGTTTCAGCTGTCTTTAGTGTCAGTATCTCAGCCAGTTCACGGGCATTGATGTCATCAAGGTCAACAAAGTCATTGAGCCAATTATAGGATAATTTCATATTAATTCCTGAATTGTCTTAAGAATCTCAGATCTCCGCTGTTAAGGAGCCGGATATCATGTATATTGAATTTCATCATTGCAAGGCGTGTAAGACCCAGTCCGAATGCAAATCCATTGAACTGCTCTGAATCAATACCGCTCATCTCAAGCACATTGGGGTGCACCATGCCGCAGGGCATCAGTTCCAGCCATCCGCTGCCGGAGCAGGTACTGCAGCCCCTGCCTCCGCAGATGAGGCATCTGATGTCCAGTTCAAAACCCGGTTCAACGAATGGGAAATAACCCGGTCTGAGGCGCACTTCAACATCCTCATGGAATATCTCACAGAGCAGTGTCTTCATTGTTCCTATGAGATGCCCGACAGTGATATTCCTGTCAATAAGCAGGCCCTCCATCTGATAGAAGGTGTTTTCATGTGAAGCATCCATTGCCTCATATCTGAAGCATTTACCGGGTGATATTATCCTGAGGGGTGCTCCGTATTTCTCCATTGCATGAACCTGACATGTGGATGTCTGTGTTCTGAGCAGCTTGCCATTATTCAGCCAGAATGTGTCCTGCATATCCCTGGCAGGGTGGTCTTCTGGAATATTAAGTGCCTCAAAATTATAGTATTCACTGTCCATCTCAGGACCTGTGACTATTGTAAAGCCCATGCCTGTCAGTATGCGCTCCAATTCCCTCTGTACAATCTCTATTGGATGCAGTGAGCCCCTGTCATTAATGAAAACAGGTGTTGTCACATCAAACTCTGACTGATTCTTCCTGGACACAGATTCCTCTTCAAGGTCTTTAATACGGTCTTTTAGTGTCTTCTCAATCCTGTTCTTCAGTATATTGACATCACGGCCGAATTGCTTTCTCTCCTCTCTGTCTTCAATACTGCCTATGCCGGAGAGCATTTCCTTCAATTCGGATTTCTTGCCCAGATACTTGACCCTCAGTTCACCCAGTGCCTTGAGGTCATCCTTTGACTGCTCATATTCACTTTCAAAATGTGAAAATAATTCCTTTAATTTCTCATTCATAGCTTCTTATTTTACATTGAAACAGAGAATTTTCAAGGGAAAATATCTATGATTGATGTGACGCTTAAGAGAATTAATTGATTTTGCCCAAAACAGTTCAAAATCTCCTATAATATCGCCTAAAACTGCCTTTACACAATTTCTGTCCAAATCCCGGGGACAGCCCTTCACATTCTTCACGTTTTACAAAATGAGAGATATTCAAATACAGAAATAATTAAACTTAGAAAATAAGCTATTGTAAGCTCTGGAATAATTAAACATAATTGTGAAAGATATGAAAGGCTGTCCCCGGGATTTGGAGGGTATTTTGACAAAATGAGGGGGAAGGGACAGTGGTTGAAAATGGTGTCAGTTTGATGTGAAGCTATACGGTAATATACGGTGTTTAAAAAGATGTAAAAAACGGATTGAAAAATCAGGAATTATCAGTATTATGAAGATACATAAAATTAAATAGAAAGGTTATGTTCTAGGTGAAAGCCATCCAGACCTTGGTTTGGGTGGCTTTTGTCATTCAGGGGGTTAGATGATTAGAAATAACTTTCTCAAGGATTACGATTTTTCATTGCTTCTGGGGCATTCTCTGATAAGATATGACAGCAGTAAGATCAATACAGACAACACAGCTCTGATTGTAGTTGATATGCAGAGATTCTTCACAGACACGTCCAGTCCCGCCTTTATTCCCTCTGCCAGCACCATTACAGGCAGTATCAGTGCTCTTATGGAGGCATTCACTCAAAGCCGTAAACCTGTAATTCTCACAAGGCATATCAATAATGAGGGTAATGCAGGCATGATGAAGGAGCGGTACTCAAAATTAATCACATCAGAGAGTGAATTGTCTCTCATTGACAGCTGTTTTATAAGAGATGGTGTTAAGACAGTGGAGAAGACACAGTTCAATGCATTCTACAATTCACAGCTTGAAGAGTATCTCAGAAATGCAGATATCAGCAGGGTCATCCTGACCGGCGTAATGACAGAGAGATGTCTGTCAACCACAGCAAGGGAGGCTTTTGTCAGGGGATATGAACCAATCATACCTGTTGACTGTACTGCAACCTATTACAGGCAGGTGTATGAGTCCGCACTGATATCCCTATCAAACAGTGTAGCGGAACTCTCTTTAATGGGGGACATTGATGTATGATGTGATTATCATAGGAGCCGGTGTGGCAGGCATCAGCTGCGCACTTCAGCTGGAGAATGAGGGTATTGATTATATACTGTTTGAGAAGAATAATGCAGGGGGACTGATAGAGCAGTCTTACAGGGTATATAATAATCCTTTCTACTCTGAGCCTGTAAGCGGGAAGACGGTAGCAGAGAGCCTCCGCAATACAGTGAGGAACCGGCGGTTTAATATTGCCTTTGAGGAGGTCAACTCTGCTCACTATAAGAGTGAATTCACAGTGAATACTTCTTCAGGCAGGAGTTACAGTTCGCATTATCTTGTACTTGCAACAGGGAGTGTCCCACGCAGACCGGATTTTGATATAAGCAATACGCACAGGATATTCTTCAGTCCCTGTGACAGAATGCGCAGTAAAAATATTGCTGTATACGGGGGAGGGGATATTGCACTGGATTATTCGCTGACACTCAGTGAAATGACGGACAGTGTAACAGTCATAACCAGAAGCAGTGTGAAAGCTAATAAAACACTCATTGAGGCAGTAAAAGCAAAGGGTATTGCAGTATATCAGAACAGAGAGGTGACGGATATAATTGAAACAGACGGTCAGCTGAGAGTGAATTTTCCCGATGGATATGAGCAGTATGATTATATGGTCATTGCAATAGGGAGAGCGCCTGACAGGAGATTGATTGATGATATTGACTCAGAGGAGTTATTTATAATAGGAGATGCACTGGGCAGATGCAGGCAGACAGGATGTGCATTTGCAGAAGGTATAAAAGCAGGAATGGGAATATCAAGGAGTATATATGAAAGTTGAAATATTGAAGGGCAATGAGATAGCAGAAGTTTACGGCATATACACCGGTGACGGCAGATGTGAAGCAGTTATATCAAGGCCCGGAACCGATAAACTCGTCTTCATTCTCTCCACATTATACGGTTGTCCTGTGGGATGCAGTTTCTGCGACGCATCCCTTGAATACAGGGGTAAGATAAGCCACGGGGATTTGATAAGGCAGTATGAAGCACTGCTTGAAAGGAGTGAACCCCCCGGTAATTTCAGCAAGTTCAAGATACAATTTTCGCGCATGGGTGAACCTGCATATAACAGGGATGTGCTTGAAGCCATAAGGACAATACTGGATAATAACAAGTATGATCCTGTTATATCGATTTCAACAATAGCGCCTCTTTATACTGATAAATTCTTCCAGGAACTCAAAATACTCCTCAAACACTATGGGAGCAGGTATGATTTCCAGATACAGTTTTCCCTGCATTCAACAGACAGAAAGCAGAGGGATACGCTCATGCCGGCAAAGAAGATGAGTTTTATGCACTTGGGCAAGACAGGCAGTGCATTAAAACAGTATATACGCCGGAAAATTACCCTCAACTTCGCACTGCACAGCAAAAGCATTATTGACCCTGACAAATTGAAGAAACATTTTGATCCGGAGATATTCATACTGAAATTTACCCCTGTAAATCCCACTGCTTCTTCCCGGAAAAGCAGTATTGACACGACTGATGACAGCAATGCCTGGAACCGGTTCAGTCATATTATTGAAAAATGCTCCCGGGCAGGTTATGATGTGATTGAATCAGTAGGTGATTTCAGGGAGAATGCGGTGAATTCCAATTGCGGACAGTATGTATTTGACTCAGCAATCAGCAGGGAAGTGTCATGAAGGCGCTTCTACTGAATTTAACAATGCATTCACTCTCCGGTCTGGTTTATTTCATCAGTGCAGGGGCAATGACATCAGAGGGTATTACTGCATACAGCATAATACTCAGTATTGTTATTACTGCCTATATTCTTGTATTCATATGGAACAGGGAGCTCATTGATGCGCGGGGCAGAAATCATCCGTCCACCAAGAGCTGGGATAAGAAATTACTTGGTTTAATTTTCATATTCTATATGATCATACTGCCATCAGTGTCCGGGCTTGACAGCAGGCTGAACTGGTCTGAAACCCCTTCATATTTTCAGTTAACAGGTATTCTACTGTATTTGGCTGCGTCTTTATTAATCATATCATCAATGGTCGTCAACAGGCATTTTGAAGCAACATCAGCAATTCAAGATGACCGCGACCACAGGGTTGTCAGGAATGGACCTTACAGATTCATAAGGCATCCGGGATATCTTGGTATGAGCCTTGCAAATATTGCATATCCTATGATGATCATGTCAATTGCCGGTTTTATTCCTGCCGGAATGATGATTATAATCATTGCTGTTAGGACATATCTTGAAGACAATATGCTCTATAATGAACTTCCGGGATATAAGTCATATTCAGCTGTCACCAGATACCGTATGCTTCCCTTTATCTGGTGATTTCAATCAGATAAAGCAGCAGAAAATTGTTCTCAGATTGAATAGAAGAAAATGTTTAAAGTGTCTTACAAATAAAAGCCTGATCTAAAGTACTCTACTCAAAGAATAACTGGGGATTGACTCAGTCTATGATGAGCATATAATTTTAGCAATACGAAAACAATAGTAAAATAATGGAGGAAGCAGTATGAAAAAAATTATTATCATAATCTTCACTGTGCTTGCAGTTGTGTCAGTCAATGCAAAATTGCTCAGCATAGAGATAAGCCCCACATTCGCGCAGCCGCTTTCGGGTTTTCGTGACAATACAAAATCCGGTCTTGGTTTCAAGGCAGGTCCCAATTTGCATCTGCTCGGTTTCCTTGATATCAGTGCAGGTGTAGGATATCTTACATGGGCTGGTCCAGACAATGCAATGATGTCAGTCAGCTATAAGTCAATCCCCGTGTTTGCCGGTATGAAGATATATCCGTTCAAATTCATGGGCATACCCGCTGTTCCGGGTGAACCGTTTTTCTATATGGAACCGGGTATCAATATTTTCACTACTGAAACAGATTTCTTCACAGGCAATACAAATACTGACAAAGAGAACCTCACAGGTATATGCATTGGTGCGGGATACAGGATATTCCCCGGTAAATTCGGAATGAATGTAAAACTGGACTATAATTATTTCAGTGGTAATGATCCGAAGGGTTTTATGGGGATATCAATAGGTATTCTATATACATTGATTTAGGACTTCTTGCGCCCGAACATCTGGTCAATTATATCCCTGTACTGCGCAAGGATATAGTCGCGCTTCTTCTTCAATGTGCGCGTTAATTCCTTGTCAATATCAAAGTTTTTGTCCAGAATACGGAATTCCTTCACTCTTTCAAATGGGTGGAATTCCCTGGATTCATTGACAAGCCGGGTTATATTCTTCCTGACGTTTTCAATGACTCTGGAGTGATTTACAGCATCCTCTATTGAATGGAAATCCTCATTCCATTCCTCAAATAGTTTTCTGATATTCTCCTGCTCCAGAACGAGCAGTGCGCCCAGGTGTTTTTCATTGTGACCTACAATAATTGCATGACTTATCAGTTCATCCTGTTCAAGTTTCTCCTCAATAGGCGAGGGTTCCACATTCTCGCCTCCCAGCAGTACAATGGTGTCTTTCTTTCTGCCTGTAATGACCAGTTCATTGTTCTTTGTAATAGAGCCGATATCACCTGTAATCAGCCACTTGTCCTCAGTAAGCGCCTTGCGTGTCTCCTCGGGATTATTGTAATAACCTTTCATTACCTGAGGCCCCTTTACCCAAATGATGCCTGTCTGGCCTTTGGGCAGTCTTTCACCTGTTTCTGAACATATCATAATCTCAGTCTCATCAAACGGGATTCCCACTGTGAAGAGTGTGTTCCTTTCAAAGCGTCTTCCTGTTATACCGGGTGATGCCTCAGTCATGCCGTATGCATTGATCAGTGTAATGCCCAGTGCATTGAAGAACAGATCAAGATAGGGGGGCATGGAGCCGCCTCCTGTAAATACACCGCGGATTCTTCCTCCCACAGCATTGCGTACCTTGGAGAATGCAAAATAGGACAGTGAACCGGGAACAAAGAGGGCAGTAAAGATAATAAAATTATATATATAGCGCCAGTATCTCTTCAGGGGATCTGTGTCATCAAAATCAGCTACTCTATTGAGCATAAGCTTCTTGGAATAAAAAAATCTCTGCCGCACATAGAGCAGTGAATTAAAGATAAAACGGGTCAGTGTGCTCTCTTTCTTGACATTGTTCATTATCTTGGTATGTATGCTCTGCCATAATCTCGGCACAGCGCACATTGTTGTCGGCTTGTTGTTGACAAGGTCTTCGGCAAGATGCTTGATGTCGGAATAACTGATCTCTGTACCGCCTGCAATACAGCAGTATTCAAATGTTCTTTCAAATATATGCCATGTCGGCAGTATGGAGAGAGCTCTTTCTCCACCGCTTGTCTCCGGATTCATGTGAAGCAGAGGCGTGAGTGTGCGCACATTGTGCATCAGATTGCCGTGTGTGAGCATCACACCCTTGGGACTGCCTGTTGTACCCGATGTGTAGATTATTGTGGCAAGATCATCAGGATGTAAGCGGGGGATATCAGGGGAAGAAGAGGTCTCTTCAATCAATGCCTCAATAGTTTTGAAATCCGGTGAACTGTCCATTGTAAGAATCCTGCTCTTGTCAATGTCACCGGCAATATCATGCACAAAAGAGTCATTCTCAGCAATGAGATACTCACATCCCGAATGCTCCAGAATGCCTTTTAATTGTATGGGCGGTGTGGATGATGAACGCGGTACATCAACTGCCCCTATAAGGAGAAGTGCAAGATCGCATACAAGCCATTCCTGCCTGTTGTCGGCAAATAATGCAACTTTTGTTCCCTTTTTGATGCCCATATTCTGAAATGCCGAGGCAAGTGTCTTTACCCTGGTTAATACTTCACTGTAGGACAGGGATATAAAATGATTGTTCTTTCTGAAATGCTGCATGGGGAAATACGAATAAAGATTTTCGGCATTGAGCATCATTTCACTGAGATTTGGCGAATGAAGAACTCTGTAATTGTTCATATTTATTATTATAAACTATTTTATATAATAATCAATAAATTTCTGAGTGGGATAGGATGATAGGAAAGAAAGGAAAGGGGAACAGTAAACTGTTCCCCTAAATTATAATCTAGAAATTATCTGCGATTATAGTTGCCCTTGTCTTTACGTGGTCTTGCTTCGTCAATTCTAAGTGTTCTGCCTTTGAAGTCCTGGCCATTGAGAGCTTCCATAGCTGCATCCATTTCTTCTTTTGCTGACATTTCAACGAAACCGAATCCTCTGCCTTCAATAATCTTTACACTTTCTACATTGCCGTGCTCGGCGAAGAGATCGCGCAATTCAGATTCTGATACTGAATAATTAAGATTACCTACATACATCTTACTGTTTTCCATTGTTCCTCCATGGGAATAAGTTAAATGCGACAATTGCCTCTGTCAGATAAATATATATCATATCAGGGGAACTGTCGGATGGGACAATTGGTATGTCCCGGAAATTAAAACTATAAGGGTATAATACCCTTTTGACTTTATCATACTTTTAATATAAGGGTATTTCGGAAAAAGTAAAGGGGTTTGTTAAAAAAAAATAATATTTATAATTCTCATTTTTCAGCTTCATCAGGATAATTGACAATCTGACTGATAATATCTACAGATTGTCTATGATCCTTACTGCCTTTTCAATGCCCTTCTGAGCAATCACCTTGCCGGAGATTTCAACTGCACTGCGCCTGACATCAGGTCTTTCTATTTCATCAAATGCCCTCAGAAGATTTTTTACGGAAAATTGGCTGATTGGCAGTAAATGGGATGCAGTATTTATTCTTCGGAGCTGTTTTGCCCAGAAGAATTGGTCTGCAAAGAATGGAACAGGCACAGAGGGCACACCGCTTCTTAAAGCAGCCCCTGCAGTTCCTGAACCGCAGTGATGTATTATCCCCTTCATCCTGCTGAGATAGACATTGTGATTGACAAAATCTGCTGTATAGATATTGCTGTTACGGGGGGCATTGTAATCTGTCCAGCCCCTGCATAGTACAAATCGTTCATTATATGTCCGGGCAATTTCATTGAGCACTTTGATGATTTCTTCCCCATCGCGCGGTGTCATGCTGCCGAATCCTATGTAATAGGGTTTACTCCCGGATTCAATGAAGTCATCCAACACGGGGTCAGTCTCATTGTCATCATCATACCAGTATCCTGTCTGTATGACTGTATGGGGCCAATCACCGGGTTTGGGCAGCAGATATTCCGATACAGGGAAAAAGCGAATATCCCTCTTCAGTGAATGAATAGAGTAATCATAGAGAAAACCCCGCGGCTTTTTCTTGAGTGCATGCATGCGCCATTTATTCAATGAATCTGCGAATATGGAATTAAACATATACTCTGCTGTCTTGAATGACAGTTTGTTATAAAACGGTAATTGCAGCGGCGATGGGTCAGGCATGAGCATTGCCGGGAAATTATCAGTAGAGAAGAGCGGCTGATAAAACACGCCAATGGATTTTATCTTAAAGTATTCAGCAATATCAGGAGCCATTACACTGAGAGTTGAGTAGATCAGCATATCTGTGTCCCGGGCATATTCCAGCAGAGTATTGCCTGTCTCTTCTATGATATCACCTATCAGATTCTTCAGGCCCCTGACGAAATTCAGGCTTGAAGTTCCTGAGTGCATCCAGGTGCTGCCTTCAGTCCGGCTCAGAATATTACTGGGAGCAGCCGGCATTCTGATAAATTCAAGACCCTCTGACAGTATTGTGCCGGAGAATTCTTCATGTGCTGCAAAGAGCACTGTATGTCCTGCTCTTGTCAAGGCAGATGCCAGTTGAATCAGGGGCAGTGTGTCACCTGTTGAACCAATAGCACTAATGAGAATCTTCATAGATATATTCTAGATTATCTGATCAATTAATCAATATGTTTGCTGAGAATATTCTCACAAGTGTATCATACATCAATCATCTCTATACCGAAGAACCTGTTTTCATCCATTCTGCCTGCTTTCAATACTGACTTGAATGAATCTTTATCTGTCTCTCTTATGATTTCAAGTTTGAGAGTATCTGTATCAAGTTCATTCAGCTGTTCAAGTATTTCATTTGCGTCATAATTGACAATACTCTCTGTGTAATCATCAAAGGAGTGCAAGCTGCCGGGTGAAAGCAGGTCTTTATCACCTGAAAAGATGAATTGACCGGACCCGGGTTCATACTCCCAGATGAGCAGTTGCCCTATTCTATGCATTGCTTCCAGTTTATTCTTGTGTTTTTCAATTATACTCTGTGTCTTTTCAATTTTCCCGGACTGCACAATACATTTCTTCTGATTCTCTTTCAGCTTCTTATTTGCAGTCTTCAGTTCCTCTTCCAATATATTCCTCTTCTCCAATGATTCCATTATCTGCCTGTTGAATTGTTTCAGCTCTCTGTTTAATGTATTCTCCTTATTGTACAGTTTCTGCAATTCCCTCTCTCTCTCAGTATGTTTGGATATTGTTTCCTTTATGAATTTATATTTGGAAAGAAAGATACTGAGGGAATTTTCCAGTTCTTCCTTTTTCTCTCTGAGTTGAGATATCTCATCCCTCATACTCCAGTAATCCCTCTTCAGTGACTGTGTCTTGTTTTCATATTCAGATGCCTTCAGCTTTATATGCTCCAGATAATCATTGTAATTCTGAACTACCTCAACCTTCAGTGATTTTCTTTCCGCTTTGACAGAAGCTACAATGATAATGCCTGTTGAGATTACAAAGAGAAAGATCAGGAGTTCCAGATATGAATCATAATTCATTCCGCTATAAAACGGCCCGGTGTGATATAAGAATCCGGTGATTGCCATTACTCCTGTGATGAATAATGCCAGGAAAGCCTCTCTCCTTCCGAACCGCACATTAATCCAGATTATGAAAAATGCAATAAGATATACTATACTGCTGTATGAATTCAGTTCAATCAGGCCGAAGAAGAGGAATGTTGATGCAATTATTATCATTGCCTTATAAAGCAGGAGTTCATACAGCTTCAATGTGCTCCATGTAATTCTTGCTTTATGTTTCACATAGACAAACAATGGTACAATAATAAGTACAGGGGTTATAATGGACAGCATACACATATAGAAATAATCTGCGGAGCATGCAACAGGCTCCCCTGTAAGCATTTGAAATATAATAACATTGATTATGGGGAATATTGCTGAGAAGAGCAGTACACTGAGAATAAATTTGAATGCCGACATTACTGTAGAAACAAAATTCTTTGAAGTAATGCTGCGGACTATTGCAATATAAAGTATCAATGAAACTGCATAGAGCAAAGCAGCGGTCAGAGAATTGGTAATGGGAGTATCTGTTAAAAGATAATTGTTTATAAACAGACCGGTAAATGAACCGATGCCAATACCGTAGAGTAATCTTTTGCCTTTTATAATGACCATTACAAGGCCTATTGCAGCAGAAAACTGAATAATGGGGGGCATACCGGAAAATGAGAAGAATTGCCTGTCAATTATTATTACAGCAATGAGCAGTAATGAAATAAAAAAATTGCGGAAAATCATTCCGGAATTCAGGGATTTTCTCATGCATTCTCCTTTATTTACAATATAAGCAGCAATTAGAAAATTGCAATGAAAAATTGAATTGTTTGCAATTTTCCCTCAAAGCATTATAATTGAATTATACAACATAAAAAGGAGGAAAGATGAAAGAACTACTTCAAACAGCAGACTGGAAGAAGGAAAAACATGTACCTGTTATTGAATTTGACAAGAAGGATGACAACAAGGTGTCAGTGACAGTATCAGTGGGTAAGGAGATTGGTCACCCCAATACAACAGCCCATCATATTGCATGGATTGAGCTCTATTTTCTGCCTGAGGGAAGCAAATTCCCGTATCTGATAGGCAGATACGATTTTGCAGCACATGGTGCATCCACAGACGGGCCGGATTCATCAGGTGTTTATTCAGAGCCCTATGCAAATACAGTATTCAAGACAGAGAAGAAAGGCACATTCAAGGCACTGTCATACTGTAATATACACGGTCTCTGGACCAATTCAGCAGAAATGTAAAAAAAGCAGCGGGGCCAGCCCCGCTTTTTTCAGGAGGACATAGATGAAATGGAAATTAGATGCATTATATGATTCATTTGATGACAGTGCGTTCATAAATGACACGGAATTGCTGGAAACACTGATTGATGATTTCAATATTTGGTCAGCAGGGAATTTCAAGTCATCAGATAATGAGAATGAAAAGATTGAGGAATATCTTGAGAAACACAGGGAAATTGGCGAATTGCTGGATAAGACATATGCTTTTGCCCGGCTCAGTCTCTCCGTTGACGTGAATAATGAAGATGCTTCCAAGTTTGAAGATAAGTTGAGGGCATTGTCCGTCAGACTCACTGAACCGGGTGTTCTCTTCCGTCAGTTCCTTACCAAGATCAAGGATATTGACCGGATAATAGAGGATTCGCCGATACTGAAAGAACATGAATTCTTTATCAAAGAAGAGGTCAGAAAGGCGCAGCATATGCTCTCAAAAAAGGAAGAATTAATTATTGCCCAGATGAAGCAGACAGGTTCATCTGCATGGACTACACTGCAGAATCAACTCTCATCAACTCTTATGGTTGACATAGAGGTGGATGGTGAGAAGAAGCAATTACCCCTCTCTGTTGTGAGGAATATGTATTTTGATAAGAACAGGGACAAGAGGATAAATGCATATAATGCAGAGCTCAAAGCATACAGCAAAATTGAAAAATCATCAGCAGCTGCTCTCAATGCAATAAAAGGAGAGGTTCTGACACTGAGTGAGAAGAGAGCCTATGATTCACCCCTTCATATGACACTTGAAACCAGCAGGATGAAGGAGGAGACATTAAACGCAATGCTCTCATCCATAAAGAGTCATCTCAGTGATTTCAGGAAATTCTACAGGAAGAAAGCGGAACTTCTCGGGCATAAGAACGGACTGCCGTTCTATGATGTATTTGCACCTGTAGGTGAATATGACAAGCAGTATTCATATGATGAGGCAAGGGATTACATAATCAGCCAATTTGCAACATTCAGCAGTGAACTTTCGGATTTTGCCAAGAGGGCATTTGATGAAAAATGGATAGATGCCGAGCCCCGTGAAGGCAAGAGGGGCGGAGCATTCTGCAGGAGCATACATGCAATAGGGCAGAGCAGGATACTGGCTAATTTCAATGGCAGTTTTTCCAATGTCACAACACTTGCACATGAACTGGGGCATGGTTTTCACGGTTATATGCTCAAAGATGAAAGCCCTCTCAATGCTCATTATCCCATGCCGATTGCTGAGACTGCTTCAATTTTCTGCGAAACAATAATCAATAATGCTGCATTTAAACAGTCTGATAAGGAAGAACAGCTGTATCTGCTGGAGAATGAATTATCTGATGCAGGCCAGGTGATAATAGATATTTACAGCAGATATCTCTTTGAATCCAAATTATTTGAATTGCGGCAGAAGGGTCCTCTTTCCGTGGATAAATTAAAGAGGATAATGACTGATGCTCAGAAGGAGGCATATGGCGAGGGACTGGACTCCCAATATCTTCACCCTTATATGTGGGCGAATAAACCGCATTATTACTATCCCACTGCCAATTTCTATAATTTCCCCTATGCATTCGGACTCTTATTTGCCAAGGGATTATTTGCAGTGTATGAGAAGGAAGGGGACGGTTTTGTGCCCAAATACGAGACACTGCTCAAAGCAACAGGCAGGCATATGATTGCCGATATTGCCCGGATGGCAGATATTGATGTGACAACAGAGGAATTCTGGGACCGGTCTCTTTCACTTATTACAGGAAAGATTGATAGATTTATTGAAATTTCATAAATAAAAGGGGCAATGCCCCTTTTATTATGGTTTTGTAACTGTGAAGGGAATCACAGCAGGCACTGCCTTGTAATTATCGCCTCTAATATCCTCATATGATATTCTCAGTTCTATTACACCACTGCCGCTTTGGTCTGTATCATCATCAGACAAGTCAATCTGATGAGCATCCCTTTCATCAATAATAATATCTATTGCATCCAGCTCTACAGTATCACTCTCAATTGCTACAGGCATTATGTACTCTGCTGAATAGGATAATACCGCATTGTCATTTTCACTGTATTCAGGATAAACAGTGTACTGATATCCTGTTATATATGCCTGATCGCCTTCAGACAGATAAACCTCAGGGTTTATTGATAATGTATCTTCTGCTTCATCATTCCCCGGAGAGTTCCAGCCATTATTGTCTGTGTCAGGGACTTTGAAATTCAATGTATTGTCCATCCCATCTATCTTCACAACAGGATGAACCGTATATATGCCCAGAGGTCCTGTTGAACAGGAGGTTAGAGCAAAAATTATTGCTGATAATATTAATATATACTTCATAGTTTCTCCTTATTTAACTGCTGTTATGTAACTGTAAAAATATTTGGTTGTATGGACAGCAGAGAGTTCGTCATAATACTCAGCAGAAAATTTAATAATACCGCGGGCAACAGAATCCTCATTCCCGTCACTTTCATCAATATCCTGTGCATCGTGACCGCGAAGCATGATTTCAAGTTCCAGGGTGTCTGACTTGCCTGCAGGCAGTTTCAGTGGTGAAGTAAAGACATGTTCGCCATTTTCCTGCATCCTGCCTTCATAATCCTCTATTCTCCATGAGACCGAGGTAATGTATGCATTATTGCCCTCTGTTTCTGTTATTATGATATCTTCCAAAACTGTATCAGAGTCCTCCCATCCCCACTCATTGTCTTCACCTGCATCAATGGTGAATCTCAGTGTATCTGAAGCATCAATGGTCAGCACAGGGGCATATTCCTCAATTCCCTTGACATTCATTGTGCAGCCTGCTGTAAGGATTGCCATTACTGTAATGAATAAATATATCTTTTTCATAATAACTCCTATGGTTTTAAAACCTTAATCGGGACATAAAACGGCACTGATGAGTATTTGCCTCCGCTTTTGTCATAAAAACTGCATTCTATCTTGATGCTGCCGGGACCCACATTGTCCACAATGCCATTATCCTCATCAAGTTCCATTGCTGTTTCTTCATCAATTTCCAGATAGAGGGTGTAATTCTCCTCAGCGGATTCTAATTCAACAGGTGAGGATAATTTAATCACTCTCTCATTTACACTCTCATTCTCATAGGATATGACCGAGTATTTCATGTCAGTGATATATGCTTCAGCACCTGCTGTCTCTTTCAGTGTCAGTATAATCGTCTCAGTATCCATGCCGTCACCTGAATGCCATCCGTCCGGTTCATTATCCGGGACATTGAAGACAATCTCGGTTGTGTCCCCGTTTATTTCAATAACAGGCCTGTACTGATAAACCTGCATCTGCGTTGAACATGCAATAATTATTAATATTGCAATTATAAAGATAAATCTTTTCATAACACCTCCTGTTATTGATTATATTACAGAATTAAATCATATAGTCAAGCTATACATTAATTACAGCTTGCTCAGATTATTGTGTTGACCAAATATGGTGATTCAAATGCTGTTGCAGCACCCCTGTCTTTACCCTTGACAGGAAGCAGACGCGCCGAAAGGGGTTTGGTATATCTGTCCGAGATTGCCTTGAGGTCAAGAATTATCCTATGGATATCTTCAGTGGATACATTGCCGGGCAGGGGGATCATGTCCAGGCCGCAGCCGCATACAGAAGAGTATAATATCAGCTTGTCTATATCTATATTCCCCTTTGACCAGTAATGAGCAAGCCCCCTGTCTTCAAGGACCGGGAACATCACGCCGCAGTATCCTGCCTTTTCCACCGGAATATCACCCAGTATATCCGTGATGCCTTTTGTCAATGCAAGTGTGAGTCTGCTGCCGAAACTGCCTGTTACCTTGTCATATGAGTAGGCAATAGAGCCTGTTTCCTCAACTGAGGGATTAAGAGACATATCCATGCCCCTGTATTGAATGCCACTCTCATTCTCAAGAACAAGACAATTCCTCTCAATGGACGAGAAAACTCTGATTAATGTTTCTTCAAGATAATTCATTTCAGTGTTTTCACTGAATGTTTTATGGAGCAGGTCTCCCCATTCAAAGCCCAATGCAAATGATAAACCGTTTCCTGCATAGGCAGCAGGGAAGAATGGTGTGAATGGCTCTATATTGATGCTTCCTGCAAAGCGGAAATTATTCATTGAATCTTTACAGGCAAGTTCTGAAATGATTTCAGAGCACTCTTTCACATCACTCTCTGTACTGCAATTATAACTCAGTGACAGATTCTTATTTTTATCAATGATCTCAATAATCCTTTCAGAGTGTGTATTCTTGTCATACATGCCCAAGGATATGAAGGGTATGTTATACTTGTCGCCTAATTGATTGATACTGCCGGCACGGGCAATATGGGAAAAGTGCTGCCTGAGGGCAATGCGTACTGTCTGAATATCCAGTGGGGAGAATATATGTTCTGCCTGCTTTCTCAATAATGCGGCTTTATGGAAAATCTCATCAAGCCCATCATATAAACTGTCAGTAAAAACAGTAATTGTCCTTATCTTCATATTGATATATTACCATAATGCACCCCCAGGTCAATATCCAAATCCCGGGTACGGTTGTTGAAAATGATGAAATAACCGATAAATATACTTTATTATTATGGTTCTTCTCCAAAAAAGTTGGTAAAATAGAGTCAGCAGAAAATATTATCAAATGGAGAATCAAGGGACGGTGGTTAACTATGTCAACTGGTTCATATATGTCCTGAATTACGATAACTTATGAATACTTTAAATTATATAAATTTTGATTTGAATGCTGTAAATCATATTATTTCAAACAATGAGTTGACATAGTTAACCACCGTCCCCAACTTTTTTAGCCTAATTTGGTTCATCTCCAATTTAGTTGACCATCTTACCGGGAACACTTGTTAGTCCTTTAATTCAATGTATTGTAAATCATAAGAACTATGGGATTTGCTTTACCTTCTTGATGTGCAGGTCAAGATTATCACAATCTCTAACAATATAGATCGCCAATCTAATTTCAACATCTGTCCTTTTGCCCTTATTTTGTCAAAACCACCCTCCAAATCCCGGGGACGGTCCTTCACTTCTATAACTTCTATGTTTAATTATTAATTAACTTATGATACTCTATTTTCTAAATAAACTTATTATATGACTTACGATCGCTCATTTTTGTAAAAAGTTATAGAAGTGAAGGACCGTCCCCGGGGATTGGACTGAATGTTATGTAATTGAATAAATAACAGGGTTTGGAGTATGTTCCCGGTCATTTTTCGGTTTGCTCTCAAATATTCCAAGCTTCGTCCATTGAGAGACTGTCTTTCTTTTATTCTGTATATCTTTTTACCGGCTCTTCTGGATATGAACCGGTAAGACAAAACGAAATAAAGATATGAATGTATTCAGAAAGATTCATCATTTTCAACAACCGTACCCGGGATTTGGAAATAGTTTTAATTGCCTTCATTTTCTGACTAATAAAAAAAATTATTCATGAAACTTGACAATAAATCTCAAAGTGCTACAATCCAGAAAAAGGGGGTTAGGATGAGGAAATTAATTCTTTTTATATTTATAGCAGTATATCTATTCATTCAGGGTTCTGTGTTTTCATCACTATCTGATAAACCGGACCCGAAATTTTCACCGGACAGTGCAACAAATTATTCACTGTATGAATTCACCAACATATATCCCATTAATTCCAATATTCTGATGTACGGTTATGCGCGTATGGGAGGATCAGGCACAGATACAACATACAATGGCACTGTTTACATTGATATCAATGAGGAGAATCCGGATAATTCCTGTTATGCGCATCTTTCAGGCATACCGAGGAATTATTTCACGATGAGTAATGGTGAATTATTTTTCTATATCACTAATACTGAAAAAGAGGTTGTATCTGTTACTATACGTGATTCACTGGGTAATCTTAAGCCATCTTTCGGGAAGATAATTGAGTTCAAGGGTAAGGCATCTGCTCCGACAGGCATCAGTATAAAAGATGACACATTATTTGCAGTGGAATCATATACTACATATTTTATCAGATATACAGATGACAATGACAGCATATTCTTTGATTATGCTCCGGTAATGACAGATTCAACTTTAAAGATAACAGTGCTGGATAATTCAGATTCTACTGTGATGATATCATCTCTGGATGAATCGGGTTATGATACAATATATCCAATGATAATAAACGGGGGCTATTTTGTTCAGTTAGGGTCTTCAGCAGTGCGTGATGTTGATCTCCTTGTTGAACCTCTCCTCGGCACACATTCACTTCAGCCCGAGACACTGCACATGGAATGTCTGCCGGAATCAGAGAGTCCGACAGTAATGGCTCTATCCTTCTCAGGCTTCAATCAGACAAGGGGAAAGGATAAAAATATACTATTGCTCAATATGGCTGAAGATGGTCCTATTTCTACCAATAATACATCAATCATAACCCCGACACTGTATGATCTGAGCAATTACGGGGCATCACTGACCAATACGGGCTCCATTACACTGGAATCGGGAGTAGGCCAGTTATACATACAGGCTGACTCAGTCAATCCGGCCATAGCATTGAAGATTGAGGATTCGGGTATTCCTGACCTTTATAAATTCAATACTTATTCATTCATTCAGTTCAAGGATATAGGTGAGGCTGTCAAAGGCGAATTGCTGCCCCAGCAGGCAGGTGTTGCAGGCGATACTGCAGGCGGGCTTGTCTTTGTCTGCGATGCTTACGGTAATGCAGATAATTCTTTCAAGGGGTTTGCCCGCATTGAACCGCAGAATGCGTCACTGGATATAATAAATGCTGATTCCGGTGTTTATGATGAAATTGCGTATATTCTCTGGGGAATGGGTGAATTCAGGATGTATTATCCGAATGCCGGAACTACATATACAAAGATGAGTGATTATGAATCTGATATGCTTTATTCATATTTCAGCACAAATATGTTTGATGGAATTGAGAAAAGAACAGTGTGGTTTGAAGGAACAACCTCACCTGCATCCCGTCTTCAATTGTTCCTGCCGGAGAATAAGAGTATTGCTGTGAGGGAGAATGAGATCATTACTATTGCTGCAATGAGCAATGATTCAATATCAACTATTTACAATGATTATGTAAGTATCAGTGTGTCCGGGTCAGCAGAGTCCAACAGGGACTCCATTATGTTTGAAAACGGCATAGGGAGTTTCTTCATAAGGGACACTGTGCCTGAGAATGTAGTGATTACGGTTTCTGACGGTGCAATGAGCGATATTGACACACTTCATGTATATGATGATTCAAAGGCATCCCTCATTGCTGTTGCAGGCAAGACGGAGATGCTTGTCAATGGGGACAATGATATGACCTTCTTTGCAATGACAAGCACTTTTGAGAATGATTCATCCTACAATGGAACAATTCATCTTATAATTGACGATACGCATGGAGACAGCATGAGTTTTACATGCCCGGGAGGCACCGGTTCCATTGCGGTTTCAGGGGGCATGGTCACCAAGATATTTACAAACAGTGAAGCAGAGAGAATCAATATGTCCGGTTATGCTGTTTCGGGTACTGATACAATCCCTGTGGAGGAATTGTCCGTACTGTCACAGTATCAGATCTATCCTCATCCGGATACCTTGTTCAATCCTGACGGGGATACATTGTTCATGGAGATTGTGGATGCGGATTCTGTTACAGTGAATTATTCAACGCAGCTTGACCAGCTCTATGCAGAGGAAGAGAATCCCAACAGTTCATTCACTATTCATTCATCCTATAATCCCTTCTCAATAGCAAACGGGACAGCAGAACTCATTGTGTCTGACACAGAGCCGGAGATTGTGGAGCTCTACACTGAATATTATGACACACTCCTTGCTGATTATGACACTTATAAACTGCTCTATACACTTGACCCTGCCTCCGGTATCATTCCTGCAACAGGCGGCAGTATAGATGATTATTATATAAGCAATCCCTATCCCAGCCCGTCGCCGGGTGATGTATCAATAAAATTCGGCACACCGGTAAAATCCGATGTAAGGGTCAATGTTTATGACCAGTCCGGGAGATTGATTAACAGTCTCATGGATAGGAATTTGTCACGGGGGCATTATATGGTTAAATGGCGCGGTTATGACAGTAATGGCAGTGAAGTGCCTTCAGGAACATATTTTGTCATTATAAGATTCGGTGATTCTGCTTTGAGGGATAAGAAAATAATCAGAATAAAATAACAGAGGGGGAATTATGCAGCTCTATATTGTAAGACACGGCAAATGTGTACCTAAAGAAAGAAACAGGAAAAAACCTCTTAGTATAGAGGGTGTGGAGGAAACTGAAAAGATCGCATGTTTCATACGTCTTCATTTTGCAGTTCAGATAAAGGCGATATATCATTCAGAAAAATTGCGGGCAAAGGAGACAGCGGAACTGTTCAGTAAATTCCTCAGTCCGGAGAAAGGGATGAAGGCATTTGATTATCTTGCGCCTGACGGGGATATCACGAAACTGGAACCCGTGCTGAAGGAGAGTCACGATATAATGATTATCAGCCATATACCGTTCATACCCAATCTTGTCTCGGATCTTCTCTGCGGTGAGGAGAAATATGATATACTCAATATACCGGAGAGTTCCGTGATCTGCATGTCAAATGAGAATGAGAAGAATGAATGGCTTATTGAATGGCTTATTACACCGGGGATTATTCAGTAGAACTGTCTCTCAGTTTATCTCTCAGTTTCCTGAAGTAATTGAGGCGTTTCTTCAATTGCCTCTCAAATCCTCTTTCAGGTGGTTTATAATACTCTATCTCATCCATTTCCTCAGGATAATACTTGTCGCCTGTAAAGGAATCCCTGAAATCAGGGGGATATCTGTACCCGGTTGAATATCCCATCTCCTTCATCATTTTCGTGGGTGCATTCCTAAGCTTCATGGGGACAGGGTAATCTGAGTATTTCTTTGCATCCTTCATTACTCTGTTGAAGGCATTATAGACAGCAATGGATTTGGGGGATAATGCAAGATAAACAGCGCATTGAGCAAGAGCCAGTTCTCCTTCAGGGGACCCTAGAATGGAATAGGTTTTATATGCATTAACAGCGAGATTGAGAGCATTGGGATCAGCATTGCCTATATCCTCGGAGGCTATGCGTATCATTCTTCTTGCAATATACAGCGGGTCTTCTCCTCCTGACAGCATTCTGGCAAGATAAAAGAGTGAGGCATCGGGATCCGAACCTCTCACTGATTTATGAAATGCAGATATGAGATTGAAATGCTCCTCACTGCTCTTATCATACTTGATGAATTTTTCAGAGAGTATTTTCCTCAGCTCCTTCACATCGGATATACCGGGCAGCATGCTCCGGAGATTATCTACTATATTGAGTGCCTGGCGGGCATCCCTGTTTGAGAAGAGGGCAATGTATTGAATAATGTCATCACTGAGTGATACGCCGATATGGGTAGCTGCATTCTCCACTATCTGTTTTATGTCATCCACTGAGAGCTGTTCAAATACAATGACATTGGCTCTTGAGAGCAGTGCATTGTTTATCTCAAATGAGGGGTTTTCTGTTGTGGTTCCTATAATATATATATTGCCGTTCTCAACAAAAGGAAGGAGAGCATCCTGCTGGGCTTTGTTCATTCTGTGTATTTCATCAATTATGATATATACAGACTGCCCATTTGTCTCCTCTGTGAGTTTTCTGAAGGTCTTGGTTGAGAATGATACGCCATTGATATTCATTACAGGCAAATTGAACTGCTTTGTAATAATATTTGCTATTGTTGTTTTCCCTGAACCGGGCGGGCCGTAAAATATCAGTGAGGATGGTCTCCTGCTGTCTAATATAATTCTCAGTATGCCGTTATCACCAAGCAGATGCTTCTGTCCTATGAAATCGTCCAGTGAAGATGGCCGCATTTCCTCTGCAAGCGGTTTGTCAGAAGCCATAGTCTCCCTTCAGGATAAAGACAGCAATCCGTTTGTGCGGGAAACTTCTCTTTGAAATAACAGTAGTATAACATATATTATCGGGATGTTCGCAGTCAATGCATTCGCCTGCCTCTGTGCAGGGGGTGGAGAGTTCAAAGCGTCTGCAGTTCAGAACAGCAGCAGTGTTCTTGGCTCTTTCAATTGCACCGGCCAGATTCCCCGTGATCTTATTTGTGCCTGTTATGAGAATAACACGTCCGGGGCCGAAGGTGATTGCCCCCACACGATTGCCTCTCATGTCAATATTTACAATCTGCCCGTCGGATGAAAGACCGTTTATGCCTGCAAAGTAGATGTCAGCAGTAAGCGCTTTTCTCTCTGATGCAAGCTTTGCTTCAGGATCATCACTCTTTCTCTCAATATATGTACTGCCCTTTGATATTATGAAATCCTTCAGTCCCAGATCGGTTATTGTAGTTGAACCGCCGAAAGCAAAAGAATCATGTTCTTTCAGTTCCTTCAATATACGCTCTTTCAGGGCATCTGCAGTGTCAAAATAAACAGCATCAAAATGATGAGCATTCAAATTCTTCACAGTTTGTTCAACTACTCTATCCAATATAGAATCCTCCTGCAATTGGGACAATGAATAATGTTTTCATTCTTGTCTGTCTTGGATATGAATTCAGTGGGAAGCTGAGTGAAACAGCCGTAACATACACCATCAACAACCTGAGCCAATGCCCTCACTTTGTAGCGTCTGAGTATTCTGTCATATTCCTGCAGTATGCTGTTGTCAATCTTCTTCCTTATACTGTCACGTAGTTTCTCTATTTCCTTTGCCTTTGCCTGCATCCTGAATCCTATTTCCTCCTCTGTATCCTTTACTCTCTGCATCTGTAATTCACTGAGCTGTGTATCCAGATCGGATAATTGGACCAATAATGCCAATTGTTTATTCATTCGCTTTCCTCCCTGTTATTTTCCAGTTCTTCTATCATTTCAATAAAATTCTCCTTTGAATCTATATCCATGAAATCATTATTCTTGGTTATCTTCCTGGATAGAGCTGCAATCCTGCCCAGCAGAATAAGGTATTGATTGGCAGTATCCAGGGGGGGAGCCATAATGAGGAAAATTATATGGACCGGTTTCCCGTCCATTGAATCGTATTCAATACCTTTTTTGCTGACTCCTATATACAACTCCAGTTTATCAAGGACAAGGGAGCGGGCGTGCGGTATGGCAATGCCCTTGCCTATACCTGTAGTGCCCAGTACCTCTCTCTGTTTGAGTGAGTGGGAAATCAGCTTTTTCTTGTCCTCAGTAAAATCAGTTTCAGCGAGCATTTCCTCTATTGCTGAATCCTTCTTTCTGCTCTTCAGATTGAGAATTATATTCTCCTCTTTAATAAAATCCTTTATCATAGAACCTCCTAAATCTTTATTGGCAGGTTAATGCTTATCTGATATGTAAGACCGCCCTGCATATAATCATCAGGCAGTCCCTCTATTGCCATGTCTATCCTGTATTCCTCTGATGAGTAACCCAGTCCGAGGGTGAATGTGATGACTTCAAGCCCGTATATCTCCTTGAATACTGTTCCTCCCCTTATTGACGGTGAGCCTGAAAGAAGAGAGGATAAGAATGAATTGCCCGAAAAATTCCTGTAGAATGTGTATTCAATACCGCCCTTGTATATGAAGGGCATATTGCTTTTGAATATCCTGTCAATATCAAGCAATAAGACAAGACCTGCTGCAGGGAAGAATGAAACACCTGCTGTAGCTGACAGCGGGATTATCTGGCGGTCATAATCTATTATATTACCGCCTTTACTGTCCCCGGACCAGTAAATGTGTGTCAGCAGATTCCTGACAGAAATACCGCCGGCAAAAGTCTCTCCTTTATAGAGAAATCCCAGATCCAGTCCGTATCCATTACCTGTTGATATATCGGTGAATGCGGAGTCCACAGTACCCGCAGAATCACGGTAAAGATCAGCCTGGGCAAAACTGCCTCTGACATATTTGAGATTAATGCCGAGCACAAAGGGCAGTGCATACCGTTCTGATGCACCTGAATAAGATGTCAGTGTCAGTATATATTCGTCCAGGGAAACATCCAGATCCCTTTCAATATTACTGCCCGGAATTTCCCTGTCAGCATAGGATTCACTGTAAAGGGGATGATAGGATAATCCACCCTGAAATGTTATTATGGAGAGATACGATATATGCCTTCCGTAAACAGAGGGCTCATTGTTGATCAGTCTTGACACTGTTGCATTGGATTCATCAGCATATGAGATATGTATAAAACCCTGACTCAGGAAAGATACTGATGCGGGATTGTAGAATGAACCTGTGATATTGCCCGGTAAACCGGTCCCTGCTCCTCCCATTGCCTTGATCCTTGCTGAGGGTAATGAAGACGGATAATCATCGGGAACAGGCGGAGTTTTTGCAAATATCAGAAGACAAACCGGGATAAATATCAGGAAAATTATCTTTCTCATCAGTACTCCTTTACTTCTTCCGAATTATTGATGATCCTGAGGACCCCCATAACCAATGCCTCAATCTCATCTTCTCCGGGATATACAGTGACAGGGGCAATAAATCGTGTATGTTCTTCAATCATATCAGTCAGTTCCGGATTGTATGCAATACCGCCGGTTATTATTATCTGGTCAACTATGCCTTTAAGCACTGCTGCCATACTGCCAATATACTTTGACACCTGATACATCATTGCACTGAGAACAAGCTCTGCCTTCTTATCGCCGTTCTTCATTCTTTCAAGTGCTTCTGGAACAGAATCCGTACCGAGATAGGAATACATGCCGCCTTTCTTCAAAAGCATTGTCTTCATTTCAGCAGGTGAGTATTTCCCCGAAAAGCAGAGTTTTGTCAATTGATTGGTAGGCAGACCTGCAGCTCTCTGGGGAGAGAACGGACCTTCCTCATTGGCATTGTTCACATCCGCCATTCTGCCTTTCCTGTGAGCAGACACTGATATGCCTGTACCAAGATGAGCAACAATGAGATCACATTCCTCATAGAGCCTGCTGTTGGCTGCTGCCCATTTTTTTGCTACCATCTTCATATTGAGTGCATGGGACAGTGATCTCCTCTTGATAAGGTCAAGTCCTGATATGCGGGAAATATCATCAAATTCATCAACAGAGACAGGATCAACTATATATGCGGGTTTGCCGGAGGCGAGCTTGTCTGCAATAAGACAGGCGATATTGGATATATGGTCAGCAAGGACATTATTCTTCAAAACATCATCTGTCATTTTATCGGATATCTTATATGTGCCTGATTCCATCGGCTTGAAGGGCCCGCCCCTTGCCACAAAGACATCAATATCCCCCCTGTCAATATTCTGTTCTTCAAGATGTTTCTCAATCAGTTCAACACGCATATCAAGCTGGTCCATTGTCCTGCTGAATTTCTCCAGCTGGTCCATATAATGTTCTACAGAATGCGTGAATATCTTTTTGTCATCTTCATATAATCCGATTTTTGTTGATGTTGCCCCCGGATTAATTGCAAGTATCTTCATTCTATAACCCCCGTTTCATTTACAGGTTTAAAAATCAGTATAACAGTAACTACTACTCCTCACTGAGTGTGTGTTTATACAGCCGGTTCATTAATTTAAGTCCGGCTGATTTTGAATAATTCCTCTCTGCATATTGATGGCAGAAGAGGGAGAAATGGTCCTTTGACACTGTGACCATCCTGTCCATGGCATCAGCGAGTTTGACACTATTGATATCCTCAATTATGACGCCTGTATTCTCATTAATGAAATAAGGCATTTCACCCGCATCGGAAGCTATAACCGGTGTGCCCATTGCCAATGCCTCAAATGCCTTTGTGCCGAATCTCTCGTAACGCACAGGCATTACCTTGACATCGGCAATGTGATTTATCAGCGGGACTTCCTCATCCGTGAAATTCTCAAAATAGATATAGTGTTTCGGGTATGCCTCTATTGCCTTGTCAAGCTGCTGTCTGTACTCACCTTTACCGGAAACAATGAAACACACATCGTCGCGTTTTTCAAGCAGCTTCTTGCTTGCATCAAGGAAGAGCCCGAATCCCTTTATCTGGGACAGATTGTCGTGATAGAGAATAAGATGACTGCATGCCGAGGATATGGAGAAATACTCCCTGTATGTATCTGTCTTGCCTTCTATGAACTTGAAATTGGAATCATCATAACCACTGTAAATCTGCCTCAGTTTGACACGGTCAAGACCGAAATCCTTCCTGATGCTCTGCTCAATCTGTTTTGATGGTGCCACAATATATGTTGCGCTCTCTATTGCATTATCAACATATTCCTTATACCTCAAATCCTTTCTCACAGCATTGATCTCATTCCCGAAGGCTGTTACTATCTGCGGTATATCCGTTATTTCACCGACAACTGCAGCATTGATCCAGAGATACTGGGAATGTATGAGGTCCGGTTTGAATGAGGCAATGATCTTTTCATAGGATTGTTTGAGTATATTATGATACTTATTGATCTGGCTGTCATTCATTGTATAGAATTTGTTGTTTGTATGGGGGTGTGTGGTGAAGCACGGGAATTCAAAGTCAGTTATCTTGGAGAATGGGATTGTGATTATCTTGATATCCTCGTCATATTTATAATTCTCATTGTCAATATTGATTATAACGGGATTATGGCCGTGTGAGAGGAAATACCTGGCAAGATCCTTTGTATAGAGTCCGCTTGATGATTTGACAATTGGAAAGGGAGTGAGATAGAGTATTTTCATCAATCCCCCAATGATATGCTTAGGCGTCTGGCAGTTTCCACAAGCTGACCATTGGGGTCAACATAGTTCTTCTCGCCGATTGCCTCTTGAAGAGGGACTGAAACAATATCCCTTCCCCTCAGTGATACCATATTGCCGAATTTCTTCTGGGCAATAAGATTGGCTGCTTCCACACCGAAGCGTGATGAGAGGATTCTGTCATAGGGGCTTGTCTGTCCACCTCTCTGAAGATGACCGAGCACAGTGGTCCTGATTACAAAATCAGTCCTTTCGGAGAGTTTCTCCTCAACAGATCTGCCTATGCCTCCCAGCAGGGGAAGGCCCCCGTTTTCTGATTCCTGCTTCTTCTTAACAATATCCTCTCCCTTCTCATGCGCACCCTCAGCACATACTATTATGGAAAAAGCACTGCCATTATTCTTTCTGCTCTCAATCTTACTTATGATGCTCTCCATACAGAACGGTATCTCGGGAATAAGAATGATGTCAGCACCGCCTGCTATGCCTGCTGAGAGGGATATCCAGCCGGTATCCCTTCCCATAACCTCAACAATCATTATTCTGTGATGAGATTCTGCTGTGGTGTGCAGTTTGTCTATTGCCTCAGTTGCAGTATTTACTGCTGTCTGAAACCCGAAAGTGTAATCAGTTGCATTAATATCATTATCTATTGTCTTGGGCACACCGACTATATTGGCGCCCTTCTTGTACAATTCATTTGCAATATTGAGTGTTCCGTCTCCTCCAATCACAACCATTCCGTCAATTCTGTGTTTGAGTATTGATTTTAGTATCTTATCCGAAACATCCCTGTACTCGGTGCCACTCTCTGTTTTAACCGGATAATGAAAGGGATTGCCTCTATTGGAAGTCCCCAGAATTGTACCCCCCTTGGGGAGAATGCCCCTGATGTCATTCAGGGTCATTGGCTCAATATGCATATTATCAATAAGTCCGTCAAATCCGTCTTTTATCCCGTACATATTCCAGTCATAGTGAACAATACCTGATTTGACTATACCCCTTATCACTGCATTGAGTCCGGGGCAATCGCCTCCTCCTGTTAGAACTGCAACATTTTTAATCATAATGCCTCCGGTTTACTGGACCAGAGCGGACTTGAACCGCCGACCTCATCCTTGCGAAGAATGCGCTCTCCCGGTTGAGCTACTGGCCCATTTTTAATACTATTAATATTTTATTATATCTGTTAAATACTATCTTTGCAATACTGTCAAATGATCTCAGAAGAAAAAAGGGGAATACCCTGTATGTGCTGAAAAAGAGAAGCTTGGTGAGCAGTCTGTTTTCAAATACCATTGATTTTGCTGCATGCATATTGACTGAATGAGCCAATGAGTAAAGATCCTTCCTGTCAAATGAGTGCAGATGCGCATTAAGGGGCGTGAGTTTGTTGCAGTGAATACAGAGTGTATATTTGATCTGCTCATTGTAAGGCACTGTTATTATTACTGAACCTTCCGGTGACAGTATCCGCTTTATCTCCCTCAGTGCATTTTGCGGATGCTCAAGGTGTTCAAGGACCTGGGACAGAATTATTATATCAAATGTATTGTCACAATAGGGCATATCATAAACATCGCCTTCTGTCTTCAATGCATTGGCCGGATTATTGATCTGGGATATATCCAGTGAATGAATAATCCTGTCAGTGAAGGAGCAGAGGAGTCCGTTTCCCGTGCCTATCTCCAGTATTTCGGCATTACCTGTAATAAGGGAGGCAATAATTGAATATCTGTACAGTATCTTGCCTTTTTCCGGTATTGAGAGATTGTCATAATCAGTTATTTCATTATCATAGATATAGTGTTCAATATGTCTCAATGCTTCCTGTCCTCAATCAATTTATCAAGGGACCTGTCATATGTCTTTTCTGCCTCTGGCGAGAACATGCAGGCGGGGAATTCCCCCATACTGTTGTGATATTCAATACATTCACTGCAATTGGCGTGTCTCGGGCATCCCGGATAAGTACATTTGCAATTATCTCCTGATTGAGCCATTATATCTCCTTATATTCAAGTATTACATAAAGTAAAAGATGAATCCCAGACCTGCATTCATGTCAAAATCCGTTGCAGGCATTATATCAAGAATAGGTGATACCTCCATAAAGAATTCAATCGGTATATCACTGAACATAAATGCTGCACCAATATTGAATTTCACACCGGCATGTACATCATTATCCGTCTTTATCCTGAACCCGGGCCCTGTATAGAGGAAGAACGGTATCTCATAATCACTGTCCTGCGCAGTATAGTGAAAATTATAGAAATAATCAATACTGGAATAGAGCATACTGCCCGGTAAGTCATAGGCAACTGTCGCTGCCACTGAATTTGAATTATTGAGATTGATTTTGAGTCTCAATCCTGTCGGCACACCGGCATAAATGCCCGCACCTGTTGAATAGCCGGAGTAAAGGGGGGTTGTCAGAATGATTAACAAAACAAAAATAATAACATATCTTTTCATTCATACTCCTTTTTTATTATATTATACATAAATCAAAAAAAAATTAAAGAATAAATTTGCACTTCTGTCAATTCAGTTTGTCAAGCAGTTCTTTGCACTGCCTTACAATGGATGATTTATCAAGTGAATCTGCAATTGTCAGCGATTCCTCAGCCAATGCGCGCGCATCATCCGTCCTGTTCATTGTGAAGAGCAGTTCAGCTCTCTTGAGGAGGAAGTGGGAGAGAGGGAACCTTGCATTCATCTTCCTTATTATATCAATGCAGAGCTTGAAATTCTCATCTGCATCACTAAATTTATCCTGCAGACGGTAAACCTCGGCAAGATTTCCCAGATCAATTGCCTCTGACCACCGGTTGCCTATCTTCCTGTCTATGGCGATTGCCTCTTTGTAGTACTGCATGGATTTGGTGTGTTCACCCAGTGTAGCATAGAAATTTGCTATATTGCCCAGAACAATTGTCTCATTCTCAAGATTGTCAATGTCGCGGTCAATATCCAGTGCTTTGAAGAAATAGTCAAGCACCTTGCTGTTCTTGCCTGTATCAAAATATATCTGACCGATATTGCCCAGAACAATAGCCTCACTCCTTCTGTTCCCTATTTTTCTGTTGAGTCTGAGGGAAATATTGTAATGCTCCAGTGCTCTGTCGTAATCATCCTTATTCCTGTAGATGAGTCCTATTCTCAGATGCAGTATGGCCTGTTTATTGAGATCCTCTTTCTTTCCTGCATCACTCAGTGCTTTCTCATAGTATTTCATTGCCTTGTCAAATTCACCCTGCCTGTAGAGCACAAGGCCTATATTGCTGTATATGGAATTCTGCATTTCACTGCTATTGCCTGCAAGTGCAAGGGCATTGTCATAATCACTGTAGGCTTTGTCATATTCCCCCTGATTGTAATGTACAAGACCTATTGATTCATAAATACCCGCCATGCGGAGTTTCATGTTGAGGTCCTTGAATATCTCAAATGCCCTGTTATAGAATTCAATGCTCTTGTCATATTTGCCCAGAGACCACATGATCTCCCCGGAATGTTTCAGTGCCTCTGCCATTCTTTCGGGAAAATCCTCTGACATCTCAATTATATCATTGCAAGTGCTGAGAGCTCTATCATAATCAGCAATGTGTTTGAGAACCCTTACCTTGAGAAGCAGAATATCAATTCTCGTATCAGGTCCGAGATCATTGGACAGTATTTCTTTTATCAGAGAGAGGGCTGTTTCATTGGAGTATGATTCAACATTCTTCACAATTGATTTTCTCAGATATTCCAGTGAGTCCGCGTTCTGCCCCGCCCTGGAATAATGATGATAGAGTTTTTCATAGTACGGCTTGAGGTTGTTCTTATATACTTCCTCATAGAGCTTGGCAACCTTTGAGTGTATCTCCTTCAGAGTGCTTTCAAACTGCATGGAGTATGCTATTTCATAGAGCAGAGTATGACGGAACAATCCGAGATTCTTGCTTATCAGGGTTATAATCTTATTGACCTCTCCTTCACGGAGGCTGTTATTAACCCTCTTACTGTCAATAAGCATTTTGAGAAGGAGTATCTCAAATTCCTTGCCCAGTACAGATGCTTTCTTGATTGTGTCCCTTGTCGGAGCTGAAAGGGAATCAAGCCTTGAAACAATAAGCCGGTCAATATTAGCGGGCATCTCCCACTCTGCACTTGTAAATGATATGAGTCCTGCCCGTTTCTCAATAAGATTATTATCTGCAAGATGCATTGTAAGCTGTTCAAGAAATAACGGATTCCCCTCTGATTTTTCCCAGAGAAGGTCAATGGACTGTTTTTCAACAGTACTGTTGAAATATGTATTGAGATATTTCTTCACACCACTGTATGAGAGATTCTCCAGATGTATTGATGAGTGATTTATACTGATCTTGTCCGTGATGCGGTTTTTTTCCCTGAAAATGACAATCACCCCGATATTTGAGGTTCTCTCCGCAAAGAGGTAATTGATGAAGTCAATGGTATCCTCATCAGACCACATCATATCGTCCAGTACAATGACAAAGGGCGACTGCTGCGCTCTCTCCAGCATTATCTCCTTGAGTATGAAAAGCAGTGTTTCCAGTTTTTCTTTTGCAGAGAGGCTTCTTATTGTCTCTGTCTGCTCTATGGAGTATAAGTCCAGGAGATAGGGGACAAATGTGTCATATCTGTCCTTGAAATGATTCCTCACATATTTCTCCACTGCCTTTCTTTTTTCAAAATCCGAGTCATGCTGATTAAAACTCATCAGTCCTGCATAGAGTTGTCTCAGTGGGGCGAGGGATTCATATTCCACTGCATCAGCAGCAGTGTAGAAGTAATTGAGATGCATGTCTTTTAATGTCTGATAGACAAATCTTGTCTTACCGATACCGCTCTCACCCTCAATGAATATGCAGGTATTGTTCTTCTCGCCAATTGCCCGGAGATGGTTTTCCAGTATCACTGTTTCCCTGTCTCTGCCGACAAATGGTGAACTGAAACGGAATATATGCGATTTCCTGCTCGTTATCTTGTAAACAGGGCATCTCTTGCCCTTGCCCTTCAACTTGAAATTACCTATATGTTTTGTTTCATATGATGTGAGCTGTTCCTTGATGGTTCTTGAAACATTGATGGCATTGTTCTTGATAGTGGAGAGTCTTGATGCAGTATTGACAATATCACCCAGGACAGTGTACTCCTGCCAGACTGAACTTCCGATAAAACCGGCATATGTGATCCCGTAATCAATACCTGCTGTAATGCTCACATCGGGGAAGCGTTCCCTGACCTTTTCAGCAAGCCCTATGGCATTCTCAATCATATGCTCTGAAGCTGTCGGTGCACCGAATACAGAGAGTATTACACCGCCTTTATCAGTAAAATCAGTCTTATTAAAATAACCGTTCATCTCCTCTGTCACCTGTTTGGTGTATTCAACAATATGCTCTATCTCGGAAATCTTCAATGCAAGAGGGAAATTGAGGAAAACAGGAGCTGTTTTGCGGAATTCACCCCGGGACTGCAGGTCTGTGAGTATCCGGGGGAAGTAGGGGGTATTGTCAGTGAAACCTTCGGCCTGCATGTCCGGTATATCCACAGACAGTCCGCTGCTCAGTGTGAATACGCGCGATGACCTGTCAAATTGATAAGTGTAACCTGTCTTTTCAATATCATGCTTGAGTGTCCTGTCAAATGAAACCTTATTGCGCGGTGCCCTCTGCTGAACAGATGATGCTTTTGTTATACTGTCACTTAGGAAGTAATATGTATTGTCATTGATATACCAGCTGACAGGACCCTTTGAAATGCCTATGCGGATGTCAAGGCTGCTATGTGTTGTTCTGTCAACAGTGCTGTTTGCAATATCTATAATTGTTGAGGATATATTAAGTATTGAAGTGATATCCTTATTGGCCGGAAAGAGAGCAGTAAATGCATCACCGGCAAAATTGGTGATGAATCCATCCATTCCATATACAAGATCCGTGGCTTTACCGAATGTCATATTGAGAATTTCACCTGTGATCTCAGCTCCCTCCTTCTTTCTTTCAAGCAGTGATTCAAGCATCGGCGTGAATCTGCAGATATCACAGGAAATGATGTAGGCATTGATTGTGCCTGTCTGCTGATTGGAATTGATTTTCTCCCTTAAAAAGAGGGGAATAAGATTTCTTTTCATAAAAAACGGGGGAGCAAAGCTCCCCCTGTAATAATTACTGTACTGCTAACCAGTCAAAATAGATTGTTTCTTCCGAGCCGTCAACAAATGTTGCTGTCATGTGTGAGTGATAGGAGGGATTGTATATATTATTGGGATTCCATATAATGCCCTCCAGGTCAGCTGCATGGGTACCGCTCTTGGTCAGTTCACCTGTGAAAGGTATTTTCTCGTACTGGGTCTCTGTATTGGGGTCAATAACTGTCTCTGAGACCTCTGTGTCAATGTCAAATTTCCAGCCGGTGTCATATTCAACAACAATATTGCCTGTCTCATCATCTGTTGATTCAACAGTGTATTCAACCCATTCATCATTGAGATGATCCTCAATTCTCAGCTGTGACTGGTCAACAACAAGTATGTAGCCATTCTCCGTATCATCTTCCGTGTGACCCTGATAGGATATGCTTATCTCGTATTCATCAACAATACCCCATGAAACAGTCATGCTTGTCGGCACAAAATTATCATAACCGGATCCGTCCTGCTCTGTAACATAAGATGCATCATAATGGACATGGAGAATTTCATCAGTGTCTATGGACATCTTGATATAGAGATTGGTT